>NZ_JBEAFR010000079.1:0-97279 GCF_040062315.1 Klebsiella sp. GW_Kp181 | reverse complement strand
CGGACCACCACCAGAGAGAACAGGCCGGTTCTTTCTGGTTTTTTAATAATACAAGTCCGGGTAAGGCGTTTACGCCGCAACCCGGGGTTTTATGCTGCACAAGGGTGAACACAAACTTTCATTCGAAATAAATTTGTGCTCCCCATCACATTGTAATTAGAATGTTACTGGTCGAAGTTAAGCCAGGAGCATGTGTTATGACCGTTAAAGTTATCGTCACCGATATGGACGGAACTTTTCTCAATGACGCCAAGCAGTACGATCGCTCGCGTTTTCTTGCGCAGTTCGCGCAACTCCAGCAGCAGGGTATTGAATTTGTGGTCGCCAGCGGCAACCAGTACTATCAGCTGATCTCTTTTTTCCCGGAAATCCGCGACCAAATCTCCTTTGTTGCCGAGAACGGCGCGCTGGTTTTCGAACACGGTCAACAGCTGTTCCACGGTGAACTTACTCGCCATGAATCCCAGGTAGTGATTGGCGAACTGCTCAAAGACCCGCAGCTCAACTTTGTCGCCTGCGGCCTCGAGAGCGCTTACGTCAGCGATCGCGCGCCCGACGCCTTTGTCGCGCTGATGTCAAAGCACTACCATCGTCTGCAGCGTATTGGCAGCTACCATGACATCGACGATAAGCTGTTTAAGTTTTCCCTTAACCTGCCGGATAGCGAAATTCCGCAGCTTATCGACAAACTGCACGTCTCGCTGGACGGCATTATGAAGCCGGTCACCAGCGGTTTTGGCTTCGTCGATTTGATCATCCCCGGCCTGCATAAAGCCAACGGTATCAGCCGCTTGCTTAAGCGCTGGAACATTTCGCCGCAGGCGTGCGTAGCCATCGGCGACAGCGCGAACGACACGGAAATGCTGAAGCTGGTGAGATACTCTTTCGCGATGGCCAATGCCGCCGAAAGCATTAAGGCGGTATCGCGTTATGCTACCGATGACAACAACCACGACGGCGCGCTGAAGGTGATTCAGGCCGTCCTCGACCACGCCACCCCGTTCGACAAGTAACGCCTCTCCGGGGCTTACCGCCCCGATTTTCCATTTTGTGCATCTCCGCATAATTTTAAACTTGCATTAACTTAATTTTAACTTAAATTATCGTATGTAAGATTTAATACTTTCGAATGAAAGATGAGAGGTCATTATGGCTATTACCTGTACCTGTGAAACTTTACCTGCCGACCCAAAAGCGGCCATCCGCCAGATCAAGCAAGAGCTGCGGGCGCAAATTGGCGACGTGCAGGCGGTGTTCGATCGTCTGACGGCGCGAATCGCTGCGCGAGTGGAAGAGATTGATGCCCTTAAAACCAGCGGACAGGACGTCTGGCCGACGATCCCGTTCGCCGATATTGCCCGGGATCGGGTCACGCAAGCTCAGCGCGAGCTCATCAAGCGTCGCGGCTGCGTGGTGATCAAGAGCCATTTTCCCCGCGAACAGGCGCTGGGATGGGATAACTCGATGCTCGCGTATCTGGACCGCAACCATTTCGATGAGGTCTACAAAGGCCCCGGCGATACTTTTTTCGGTTCACTGGAAGCGTCGCGCCCGGAAATCTATCCGATTTACTGGTCCCAGGCGCAGATGCAGGCGCGCCAGAGCGATGAAATGGCCGCCGCACAGTCATTTCTTAACCGCTTGTGGACGTTTAACCACGACGGCAAGCAGTGGTTTAACCCGGATATCAGCGTTATTTACCCGGACCGTATTCGCCGCCGCCCGCCGGGAACCACCTCGAAAGGTCTGGGCGCGCATACCGATTCCGGCGCCCTGGAACGTTGGCTGCTACCGGCCTATCAGAAAGTGTTTGCCGACGTGTTTAACGGCAATGTTGATGCTTACGACCCGTGGGACGCGGCGCACCGTACTGACGTCGAAGAGTACACGGTCGACAATACCACCAAATGCTCGGTATTCCGTACCTTCCAGGGCTGGACCGCGCTCTCCGATATGATCCCCGATCAGGGCCTGCTGCACGTCGTGCCGATCCCGGAAGCTATGGCTTACGTACTGCTGCGTCCGCTGCTCGACGATGTGCCGGAGGATGAACTGTGCGGCGTCGCGCCGGGCAAGGTATTGCCGATTTCGGAAAAATGGCACCCGCTGCTGATCAAAGCCTTAAGCTCTATTCCGGCGCTCAATGCGGGCGATTCGGTATGGTGGCACTGCGACATCATCCACTCAGTCGCGCCGGTGGAAAATCAGCAAGGCTGGGGCAACGTCATGTATATTCCCGCCGCGCCGATGTGTGAGAAAAACCTCGCCTACGCGCAGAAGGTTAAAGCCGCGCTGGCGCGCGGCGCTTCGCCGGGAGATTTCCCGCGTGAAGATTATGAAACCGACTGGGAAGGCCGCTTCACGCTGGAGGATTTAAATGTCCACGGCAAGCGGGCGCTGGGGATGGCGGATTAATCGTCGTATAACCCCTTAGGCTCAACGGCGGTGCGGCGGTTACCGGCACGTATCCGCCGCACCGAATCACGTACCGCCAGCGTACCATGCAATAATAGTGAGCCGTGCGGCGCATCGGGACGAATCAGCCTCTGCTGCAACAAATGTACTGCTTCAACGCCTAATTCATCGCGCGGGACGTGGACAGCGGTTAACGGCACATCCTGAATCGCCGCCAGGTTAAAGCCGTCGATACTCATGATAGAAATATCCTGCGGCACGCGTAATCCGCGCTTCTGCAGAGCAGCGATCGTCCCTGCCGCCATAAAATCACCGCCTACCAGAAACGCCGTTGGCAGCGGGCCATCACCGCGCTGATCCAGCCACTCGCCCACTTTTGTCTCAGTATCCCGGGCGCTGAAATTGGCGACGTCGATTAAATCCATGCTATCGACGAAGCGCAGATTCCGCGCACGCCACGCCTGCTTAATCCCCAGTAAACGCAGTTCCATAGTATAGCGGCGCAGGCACATCACGTTCATGATCGCCTGGTGCCCCATCTCAAACAGATAGCGGGCGGCGAATTGACCGATCAGTCGATGATCCGGCGCGACGGAAGGGAGGCGCATTCCGGCGTCGTGGCAGTTAATCATCACGCAGGGTTTGGCCAGGTCCGCCGCCAGATCGTGAATATGCGGATCGTCGATTCCCAGTAAGATGGCGGCCTGGGTCGATGTTTCATGCATTCGCTGCAAAAACAAATTGGCATCGCTGTCATTCTCCTCCAGCGCGCAGTAGCGCAGATGCACCTCATGGGGCACCAGCGCCGAATTGATGCTCTGAATAACGCGATAGTAGTAAATATCTGTACGCTCATCGAACGCCCGCTGAGGGGCAAAGACCACCAGATTATTGAGCAGCATTCTCCCGGCGGCGATACCGTCCATGACGCCCAGCTCGCGAGCGCACTCCAGAACCCTCTGGCGGGCCCTGGCGCTGGTATTCGCTTTCCCTGCCAGCACTCGCGATACCGTACTGACAGAGAGCCCCGTGCGGCCCGCTATTTCGCTCACTTTTAGCTTTTTATCCATTTTGTGATCGCGCTCTAATTTGCTGATGAAAAAATTTTCATATTCAGAATATGAATATTTTTAAGGGAATTGCCCGCTTCTTACTGCGATCGCGATCGGCTCATGAAAAAATTTGCAGAATTGCCGCTAGGGTCCACCTCTTTTCTCCCTTAGCCTGAATTGGTCCACCACAAATCAAATAAGTCAACCAATCGTGGCGGAAAAACAGCATTATCGAACAACGAAACAGAAAATTTTAGCGACCACTCAGGAATCAGGCTGGTCAATTTTCCCTACTACATGTCTCGTGGAGAGTTCTATGAGCCAAGGTCTCAATAATGATATGGCGGTGAGTAAATCAGGCCGCATAGTAAAAAATCTGCGCTGGTGGATACTGGTGCTGTTTTTGCTGGGCGTGACCGTGAACTACATTACGCGCAACTCGCTGGGGATTATCGCCCCGGAATTAAAAACCTCATTGGGTATTACCACCGAACAGTATTCATGGATAGTCGGCGCATTTCAGCTGGCCTATACCATTTTCCAGCCGCTCTGCGGCTGGCTCATCGACGTAATCGGCCTCAAGCTCGGCTTTATGATTTGCGCCACGCTGTGGGCCGTCGCCTGCATTGCCCATGCCGGTGCGGGAAGCTGGCTGCACCTGGCGATCCTGCGCTTTTTTATGGGCGGCGCTGAGGCTGCGGCGACGCCAGCCAACGCCAAAACGCTGGGTGAGTGGTTTCCAAAATCCGAGCGGCCGATAGCGGCTGGCTGGGCTGGCGTCGGTTTCTCGGTCGGCGCCATGCTGGCGCCGCCGATTATCTACTTTGCGCACGCCTCGTTCGGCTGGCAGGGCGCATTCATGTTCACCGGCGCGCTGGCGCTCTTGTGGGTCGTGCTGTGGTGGGCGTTTTATCATAATCCGGAGAAGCACCCTAACCTCGGGAAAGCTGAGCTGGCGCTGATCCAGCAGGATAATGAAGCACCGCCGGTCAAACTGCCCTTCTTTACCGCGCTGAAAACCGTATCAAAAAACAAGCGCTTCTACGGTATCGCCATTCCGGCCTTTATGGCGGAACCCGCCTGGGCGGTGCTGAGCTTCTGGGTACCGCTCTATCTGGCAAAAGAGCACGGAATGGATTTAAAGCAAATCGCTATGTTCGCCTGGCTACCGTTTCTGGCGGCCGACCTCGGCAGCGTCGCCAGCGGCTATCTGACCAAACTGTATACCCGCTGGTTCGGCTGTTCACGGGTGAACTCGGTGGTCGCCAGCTCCGTGACCGGCGCCTTCCTGATGATTTCGCTCGCCACCGTGGCGATCACCCGCGATCCCTATATCACCATCGTACTGATTTCAATAGGTGGCTTCGGTCACCAGATTATCTCCTGCATGCTCAGCGCGCTGGTGGTGGAGTCGTTCGATAAAGGACAGATGGCGACCGTGAACGGCATGCGCGGATCCGCCGCGTGGATCGCCAGCTTTCTGTTCTCACTGTTAATTGGGGTCACCGCCGACAAAATCGGCTTCAACCCGCTGTTTATCGCCATGGGGTTCTTTGACCTGATTGGCGCGGTATTCCTGGTGGCATTTATTGCTGAACGATGCGCAAAACGCGCCTGAGAGTGGATGTAAAAAATGAAGACTTTGAAAAACTGGACTTTACGCCAACGGCTGGAGCACCACGTTGAGCTGACCGTCGACGGCCAACACACCCTGTGTCTGTACGTTCTGGAAGAGAATATGTTCCGCGTGCTGCTGAAACGGCACGGTCAGCTGGCGGTGGATCGCACCTGGAGTATCGCTCCCGGACAGGATGTGCCGTGGGAAGGCCGTCCGCGCGAAGAGCTAAGCGGCTTTAGCCTCCCCGCCTGGCAGCTCACGGAACAGGAAGGCACCCTCTGTATCGTCACCGAACAGCTGCGCGTTATCGTCCACCAGCCGCTGTGGCTGGAATGGAGCTATCGCGATGAAGCCGGCGAGTGGCAGCCGCTGGCGAACGACCGCCCGACCAGCGCCTATCTGGCGAATGCGCACGGCGACGGCGTTGCCCACTACCTGAGCCGACGTAAAGATGAGCGCTTCTACGGTCTGGGTGAGAAGGCGGGCGATCTGCAGCGTACCGGCAAACGCTATGAGATGCGTAACCTCGACGCGATGGGGTATAACGCGGTGAGCACCGACCCGCTGTATAAACATATTCCATTTACCATCGCGCAGCGTAGCGATGTCAGCTACGGCCTGTTTTACGACAACCTGAGCAGCTGCTGGCTGGATCTCGGTAACGAAATCGATAATTACCATACCGCCTATCGCCGCTGGCAGGCGGAAGCTGGCGACATCGATTACTATCTGTTCACCGGCAAGCGCGTACTGGATATCACTAAAGCCTTCGTTCGCCTGACCGGTAAAACGCTGTTTGGGCCAAAATGGAGCCTCGGCTATAGCGGTTCGACGATGCATTACACCGACGCGCCGGATGCGCAAAACCAGCTGATGAACTTTATCCGTCTGTGCGATGAACACGCCATTCCGTGCGATTCGTTTCAGCTCTCATCCGGCTATACCTCGATTAATGGCAAACGCTATGTCTTTAACTGGAACTACGATAAAGTGCCGCAGCCGCAGGTGATGAGCCAGGCCTTCCACGATGCCGGGCTGAAGCTCGCCGCCAATATTAAGCCCTGCCTGCTGCAGGACCATCCGCGCTATAACGAAGTGGCGGAACGCGGGCTATTTATTCGTGATTCACAGGCCGATGCCCCCGAGCGCTCCAGCTTCTGGGACGACGAAGGGTCGCACCTCGACTTTACCAACCCGCAGACCGTCGCCTGGTGGCAGGAAGGCGTGACAACCCAGCTGCTGGAGATGGGTATCGACTCCACGTGGAACGATAATAACGAGTATGAAGTGTGGGACGGCGAAGCCCGCTGTTATGGGTTTGGCCAGGAGATTGCCATTAAACATATTCGCCCGGTCATGCCGCTGCTGATGATGCGCGCGTCGCTGGAGGCTCAGCAGCGCTTTGCGCCGCACAAACGTCCGTATCTTATCTCTCGTTCCGGCTGCGCCGGGATGCAGCGCTATGTTCAGACCTGGAGCGGTGATAACCGTACTAACTGGGACACGCTGCGCTACAACACCCGGATGGGGCTGGGAATGAGCCTCTCCGGACTGTTCAACGTCGGCCACGATGTTGGCGGCTTCTCTGGCGATAAACCGGACCCGGAACTGTTCGTTCGCTGGGTGCAAAACGGCGTTATGCATCCGCGCTTTACCATTCACTCATGGAATGACGACCAGACGGTTAATGAAGCGTGGATGTATCCGGAAATCACGCCGGCCATCCGTGCGGCCATTGAGCTGCGCTATCGTCTGCTGCCGTACCTCTATACCCTGCTCTGGCAGGCTCACGCCGACGATGAACCGATGCTGCGCCCGACCTTCCTCGATCACGAGCACGATCCGCAGACGTTTGCCGAATGCGACGACTTCCTGTTGGGTCGCGATCTGCTGGTCGCCAGCGTCGTCGAGCCCGGTGAGCGTCAGCGCCGCGTCTGGCTGCCGGCTAATCAGGACGGCTGGTACGACTTTGATAGCCACCAGTGGTTCGCCGGCGGGCAGTGGATCGTCCTTGATGCGCCGCTGGAAAAGCTGCCGCTGCTGGTTCGTGCCGGAGCAGGCCTGCCGCTCAGCGAACGCATCCGTCACGTCGATGCGCAAAAAGACGATCGTCGTGAGCTGAAACTGTTCCCGCTGAAAGGCGTGGGGACCCGCCGCGGCCTGCTGTTTGAGGATGATGGCGAAAGCTGGGGTTACCAGAATGGCCATGCGCTGTGGGTAGAGTGGGAAATGGTTTGCGATAGCGCCAGCATCAATCTGAAGGTCAACGCGCGCGGCGATTATCGACCGGCGTGGAAAGCGTTGAAGGTGTCGTTACCTGCAGGGGAAACCCGCAGGCTGCTGGTGAATGGTGAAGAAAAGAGCGAGTGGCGGGTGTAGTGCGGATAAGGCGCTGCAGCGCCTCCGGGGCATTCAACCACTCTGTTCTCTGCAAGGGGCATTCTGCGCGCTGCTCCCGGGGGCGGAGCTCAACGCGCCTTGCCCGGGCTACAGGTTCATCGCCGATTGCAGTGCGGTAGCCCGGACAGATGCGCAGCATCGACTCCGGGAATTCAGCTGCTCTGTTCTCTGCAAGGGGTATTCTGCGCGCTGCTCCCGGGGGCGGCGCTTAACGCGCCTTGCCCGGGCTACAGGTTCATCGCCGTCTGCAGTGTGGTAGCCCGGACAGATGCGCAGCATCGCCTCCGGGAATTCAGCTGCTCTGTTCTCTACAAGGGGTATTCTGCGCGCTGCTCCCGGGGGCGGCGCTCAACGCTCTTTGCCCGGGCTACAGGTTCA
Organism: Klebsiella sp. GW_Kp181; assembly: GCF_040062315.1. Taxonomy (NCBI): domain Bacteria; kingdom Pseudomonadati; phylum Pseudomonadota; class Gammaproteobacteria; order Enterobacterales; family Enterobacteriaceae; genus Klebsiella; species Klebsiella sp. GW_Kp181. Next base: position 89,416 of record NZ_JBEAFR010000079.1, on the reverse strand, counting down.
TCGCCGTCTGCAGTGCGGTAGCCCGGACAGATGCGCAGCATCGCCTCCGGGGAATTCAGCCGCTCTGTTCTCTGCAAGGGGTATTCTGCGCGCTGCTCCCGGGGGCGGCGCTCAACGCGCCTTGCCCGGGCTACAGGTTCATCACCGTCTGTGGGAGATACCCGGACAAGGCGCGCCAGCGCCGCAATCCGGGACAAACAACAGGAAAATTATTCGATACCTTTGCTGCGCAGATAATCTTCGTAGTTACCGGTGAAGTCCACAACGCGCTCCGGCGTAATTTCAATCACTCGGGTCGCCAGCGAGCTTACAAACTCACGGTCGTGGGAAACGAAAATCAGCGTGCCCTGATACATCTCCAGCGCCATGTTCAGCGATTCGATCGATTCCATATCCAGGTGGTTGGTGGGTTCATCCATCACCAGAATATTCGGTTTTTGCATCATCAGCTTACCGAAAAGCATACGGCCTTTTTCGCCCCCGGAGAGTACTTTCGCCGGCTTCTTGATATCGTCCTGGCTGAACAGCAGTCGACCAAGGATGCTGCGCACCGCCTGCTCATCGTCGCTTTCCTGTTTCCACTGGCTCATCCACTCAAATACCGTCAGATCGTTTTCAAATTCATATTCATGATCCTGCGCGTAGTAGCCAATCTGCGCATTCTCAGACCATTTAACGGTACCGTTGTCTGGCGCCAGATCGCCGACCAGGGTTTTCAGCATCGTGGATTTACCCACGCCGTTGGCGCCCAGAATGGCAACCTTCTCTCCCACTTCCAGCAGCAGGTTGAAGTTTTTAAACAGCGGGCCGTTATCAAAACCTTTAGCCAGCGCTTCCACTTCCAGGGCGTTACGGAACAGCTTCTTATCCTGCTCAAAGCGAATGAACGGGTTCTGGCGGCTGGAGGCTTTCACTTCGTCCAGCTTGATTTTGTCAATCTGACGGGCGCGCGAGGTCGCCTGGCGAGATTTAGAGGCGTTAGCGCTAAAACGGCTGACGAAAGATTGCAGGTCGGCGATCTGCGCTTTTTTCTTGGCGTTGTCAGCCAGCAGACGTTCGCGCGCCTGGGTCGCCGCGGTCATGTATTCATCGTAGTTGCCAGGATAAACGCGCAGTTCGCCGTAATCCAGATCCGCCATGTGGGTACAGACCATATTCAGGAAGTGACGGTCGTGCGAAATGATGATCATGGTGCTATCGCGGTCGTTGAGCGTCTGCTCCAGCCAGCGGATGGTGTCGATGTCCAGGTTGTTCGTCGGTTCGTCGAGCAGCAGAATGTCCGGATTAGAGAACAGCGCCTGCGCCAGCAGCACGCGCAGCTTCCAGCCGGGAGCGACTTCGCTCATCGGACCGTAATGCTGTTCAACCGGGATCCCCACGCCGAGCAGCAGCTCGCCGGCGCGCGCCTCAGCGGAATAGCCGTCCATCTCGCCATATAGCACTTCAAGGTCAGCCACTTTGTAGCCGTCCTCTTCGCTCATCTCCGCCAGGGAGTAGATGCGATCGCGCTCCTGCTTCACTTCCCACAGCTCGCCGTGGCCCATAATCACCGTATCCAGCACGCTGAACTCTTCAAACGCAAACTGATCCTGGCGCAGCTTACCGATACGCTCGTTCGGATCGAGGGAGACGTTGCCCAGCGTCGGCTCAAGATCGCCGCCGAGGATCTTCATAAAGGTCGATTTGCCGCTACCGTTGGCGCCAATCAGGCCGTAACGGTTGCCGCCGCCAAATTTGACGGAAATGTTTTCGAACAGCGGCTTACTGCCGAACTGCATGGTGACGTTGCTGGATACTAGCACGGGGTTATCCTGAAAATAGAGAATGAGAAGTGTGATGAACCAGACATTATGCCAGCAAATGCTTCACTTTTCACGGGCCGTTATAAAATCATCACTGCCGCCTGTGTTAGGGTCGTTGTCACCTTGCGCGGTTATACTACTCAGTGCGTAATTTTTTACCCTAATCTGGAAGGAACCTATGACCACAATCTCCCGCCATCCGGCCTTCTTATCGCTGCAGGGCGGTATCAACTTTCGTGACCTGGGCGGCCAGCGTACCGCCGACGGCCGCCGCGTGCGGTCGGGGAAGCTTTTCCGCTCCGGCTCGCTGCATATGATGACGACCGCTGACTTAACCCACCTGGACGCTATCCCGCTCAGCCGGGTGATAGATTATCGCGATCCGGGAGAAGTGCATCGCAGCCCCGATAAGCTGAACGAAACGGCCCACTATCTCAACGCCCCGGCGAATCCGCACGTTCGCGACGTCAACGCTAAAGTCACCGAGCTCAGCGCCGCCACGCTCAACGCCCTTAACGGCGAGCAGTTTATGCTGGAGCTCTATCGCCAGTTGCCGTTCAACAACGCCGCTTATCGCCAGCTGGCCGGTTGGCTGATGGAACCCTTCGACGGCGCGCTGCTGCAGCACTGCGCGGTGGGCAAAGACCGCACCGGCGTTGGCTGCGCATTGACGCTGTTCGCCCTCGGCTGCGATCGCCATACGGTGATGGAAGAGTACCTGCTGACCCAGGGCATGCTGACTGAGGTCGAGAATTTCATGCTCGATTCCCTCGGCGATGAACTGACCGCTCGCGGCCGGCAGAACCTGGCGGAAATCATGACGGTTCATGAGTCTTATCTTGCTGCCGCGCTTTCTCAAATCGACGACCGCTACGCCAGCGTCGATGCCTGGCTGGAGAAAGAGTATCAGCTTACGCCGCAGGCGCGTGAAGCGCTCCAGTCGCGGCTTCTGGAGGGGTAATCCCCTCCCGTTTTCAGGCGGCAGGGCCAGCGTTGACGGGCTACACTCTCGGTCACAGGAAAAAAATGTGATTTCGTACACATCTCATTTACCTGTTTGGCGGAAAGCACATATAATGCGCTCCCATCGACTCCCTGTTTAAACTGACAAAGGCCTGTGCGGCATTAACATCGCCCACGACATAAAGATTATGAAATTATCAACACTCTTCGCGGCAGCCTTCGCCATCGTGGGCTTTTGCAACACAGCTTCTGCTGTAACTTATCCTCTGCCCACCGACGGCAGCCGTCTGATTGGTCAGAACCAGGTGATCACCATTCCGGAAGGCAACAAGCAGCCGCTGGAATACTTCGCCGCCGAATACCAGATGGGTTTATCCAACATGCTGGAAGCCAACCCGGGCGTGGACACCTTCCTGCCGAAAGGCGGCACCGTGCTAAACATCCCGCAGCAGCTGATCCTGCCGGACACCGTGCATGAAGGTATCGTCATCAACAGCGCGGAAATGCGCCTCTACTACTACCCGAAAGGCACCAACACCGTTATCGTGTTGCCGATCGGTATCGGCCAGTTAGGTAAAGACACGCCGGTCAACTGGGTCACCAAAGTTGAGCGTAAAAAAGCCGGTCCGACCTGGACCCCTACCGCCAAAATGCATGCGGAATACCGCGCGGCTGGCGAACCGCTGCCAGCGGTTGTTCCGGCCGGTCCTGATAACCCGATGGGCCTGTACGCCCTGTATATCGGCCGCCTGTACGCCATTCACGGCACCAACGCCAACTTTGGTATCGGCCTGCGCGTCAGCCACGGCTGCGTGCGTCTGCGTAACGACGACATCAAATTCCTGTTCGAAAACGTGCCGGTCGGCACCCGCGTTGAGTTTATCGATGAGCCGGTAAAAGCGACGACTGAGCCAGACGGCAGCCGCTTCATTGAAGTTCACAACCCGCTGTCCACGACCGAAGAGCAGTTCCAGGGCGGTGAAATCGTGCCGATTAATCTGACCAAATCAGTGCAGGCGATTACCAGCCAGACTGACGTAGACCAGAGCGTGCTCGATCAGGCGATTCAGAACCGTTCCGGTATGCCGGTGCGTCTGAACTAAACGCGCATAATGCAGAGAGTGGCGGGCCCGGTGCCCGCCATTTTTTTAACCGTTATTGACCAGAATGATTCCGCCGTGATCGTAGCGATAGTGGCAATGGGCATACTCCAGCGGCGTACCATCCTCCAGATAGATCACCTGTTCCACCTCCAGCACCGGGTCGGTCGCTTCGCAGTTGAGATGTTCTCTGTCCAGCGCCTGCGGTTTCATCGCCCGCACCACCCGATACGAGCCCATCATTTTAAGCCCCAGCGTCTCCTGTACGTAGCGAAACACCGAGCTTTGCAGAATCGTTTTATTCAGGCCGGGCACCAGCGCAACGGGCATCACGGTGAGATCCAGCGACACGGGCTCCTCATTGAGCAACCGCAGACGGACGAAATCATAGACCGGGGCATCGGCGTCAATCAGCAACGAGCTTTGCTCTTTTTCCGTGGGGAAACGCAGCTCGAAGCGAATCACCCGGCTGGTGACTTCCCCTAAATGTTCCCAGGTTTTGGTGGCGCCAAAATAGTCGCTGCCGGGTAGCTCCCACTGCGAAAGCTGGAGGAAATTTTTGCGCACGAAGGTCCCCTGCCCCTTACGGGTGTAGATAAGGCCTTCGACAATCAGCTGGCGCATCGCCTGTTGAATGGTCATCCTGCTGGTGCTGAACTCTGCCGCCAGGGCGAACTGATCGGGTAACGGCGCGCTGGCGGGATACTGGCGGCTGATAATACGTTTTTTGATTTCCCGCGCGATACTCAGATATTTGGCCGTCATTCCCCGATCCTTTTACGTGACTGATTGTGGCTGGCGGGCAGAATATACCATCTGCCCGCGCGAGGCGCCGCTACATCTCTGCGCCATGACTATGGATGACCCGTTTCAGCCAGGCATAGCTTTTCTTCGGTACGCGCTTAAGGTCCTTGAGGTCGTGGTTGTCCCGGTTCACGTAGACAACTCCGTAGCGTTTACGCATATCGCCCTGCGAACTGAGGATATCGATCAATCCCCAGCCCAGGTAGCCAATCACCTGCGCGCCATCGTCAAATATCGCCTCTTTCATGGCGTTGATATGGTCGCGATGATAGGCAATGCGGTAGTCGTCAGCCACCTGGTTTACGCCGTCCCAGGACTCAATCACCCCAATGCCGTTTTCTATCGGGAACACCGGCAGACGCCAGTCGTTGTAGTAGCGGGTAATAATGGTGCGAAAGCCCAGCGGATCAATCTGCCAGCCCCACTCGGTGGCCTCCAGATAGTCATTCTTTTTATCGCCAAACTGCATGTAATAGTTGACCGGCGTGCCCGGCGGGATCGGGTCGCTATCCAGCGCTTTGCTGGCATAGTAGCTAAAGGCCAGATAGTCGATTTTAACCTGCGCCATCAGCGTCAGATCCTCTGCGCGGTAGATATCCTCCAGGCCTTCGCGGGCGACCACGTGCATGACCTCAGGGCTGTAGCCCTCCCCGGCAAAGGCGCGCAGCAGGTTCTGGTTTAAAAATTCGTCCAGCTGCTGGGCGCAAAGAATATCGCGCGGTTTGCAGGTGGCGGGATAGATCAGCGCATGGGCCAGCATCCCGCCCATCAGACACTGCGGCTTAGTCTGGTGCAGATACTGCGTCAGATGAACGTGGGCCATCATCACGTGATGCTGGATCTGATACAGCTCGCGCAGGGTCTTCTCGCCGCGCATATAGCCTGAAATCAGAAACGCGTCCGGCATATGGTAAAGATTCTGCTCATTAAAGGTCAGCCACCACTTCACCTTGTCGCCAAAGCAGTCAATCATCTTCTGCCCGTAACGAATAAAGGCTTCCATCACCCGACGGTCGGTAAAACCATTAAAGCGTTCAGCCAGCGACAGCGGCATATCGAAGTGATACAGGCAAATCATCGGCTCAATGCCACGGGCAATTAACTCGTCGATAAACTGGTGATAGAAAGCAATACCTTCTTCATTGAACTCACCGTCGCCTTCCGGGCAAACGCGGCTCCAGGCAATCTGGAAGCGGTAACAGTTCATGCCCAAATCCTGCATCAGGTCGAAATCTTCCCGATAGCGATGGTAGGAGTCGGTCGCCACCTTCCAGTCGGAAGCAAATTCCGCCGGCTGACGAATATCGTAAACCGACATCCCTTTTCCGCCCTCATTCCACGCCCCTTCGGTTTGCATACTGGAAACCGAGTTACCCCATAAAAAATCTGCCGGCAGTGTTCTGTTCATCTCTCGCCCCTATGACTAGTCATATAATTTTCATGACTAGTCATATAAACGAATTTTCATTAGCAGGCAAAGTCGAGGATCGTTTTTTGTGAGCGCCGCGGATAAAAAAAGCCGGATCACGACGCGGGCGATCCGGCTTAGAGGAAAAGAAATTACTGCTGTGCGAGCTGATTGCGACGATATTCGCCCTGACGCTCCAGCATCCAGCCCGGATATTCCCGCGGCAGCGCGCTGACCGCATCAAGCCGCGACAGTTCATCATCGTTCAGGGCAATGCGGGTCGCCGCCAGATTATCGGTAAGCTGTTCGACCCGCTTCGCGCCAATAATCACGCTGCTCACCGCCGGCTGGTGTAGCAGCCAGGCCAGCGCGATTTGTGCCACCGAAACGCCCTTCGCCTCGGCAATCTCGCGCATCACATCAATACAGTCAAAAGCCCGCTCTCTGTTCACCGGCGGGAAATCAAACTCCTGACGACGGCCGCCGCTCGCCGACTGCCCATCGCGATCGTACTTACCGCTGAGCAGACCTCCCGCCAGCGGGCTCCAGACCATCAGGCCCAGCCCTTCGCTCTGCATCATCGGCACCAGCTCGCGCTCCAGATCGCGCCCGGCAAGCGTGTAGTAAGCCTGCAAAGAGGCAAAGCGCGCCAGCCCAAGGCGTTCGGAAATGCCCAGCGCTTTCACTATTTGCCATGCCGCCCAGTTCGACACCCCGATATAGCGGACGTGGCCGTGCTGCACCAGATTATCCAGCGCATACAGCGTCTCTTCGATCGGAGTCGCAGGATCGAAACCATGAAGCTGATAGAGATCGATATGATCGAGCTGCAGACGACGCAGGCTCTCTTTGACGCTGCTGATAATGTGATAGCGCGAACTGCCGCGCGAGTTCACGCCTGCAGTGCCGGTTTCGCCAAAGACTTTAGTCGCCACCACCACGTTTTCACGCGGCACTTTCAGATTCTTTAGCGCCTGGCCGGTAATCTCTTCCGAGCGTCCTTCTGAATAGACATCAGCGGTGTCGATGAAGTTAATGCCCGCATCCAGCGCGTTGCCCACCAGCTGCTCTGCCTCCGCCTGGCGCAGCTGCCCCACTTTCCCCCACAGGCCGCCTTCACCACCGAAGGTCATGGTGCCCAGGCACAGCTCAGAGACAAAAAGGCCGGTATGACCCAATTTTTGATAACGCATAGGACTCTCCTTCAATCAGGGTGATTCACTGCCGTGAAGAGAGTTATACCCCGGAAAAGGAGAACGCGAATGTGGCGTTTCTGTCCGTTTCTTGCCCAATTCTCTGAATATCAGAGCTGCAGCAGGCCGTATCCCACCAACGCCGCCCACAGCAGCATGGGGAGCGAATAGAGATGGAAGCGCCACCAGATGCGACGATCGCCAGCCATGCGCAGCGCAATCAGGTTGGCCAGGGAGCCCGGCAGCAGGCCAAATCCGCCGACGTTAACCGCCCAGGCCAGCAGCGCCGATGGTGGAACGTAGTTGAGCAGTAAAATAGTTGCCGGAACGTTGCTGATAAACTGCGACAGACCAATCGTGGTCAGCCACAACCCTCCCGCCGAGAGCTGGCCAACGCCGTTGAGCGCATGCTGTAGAACGGGGAGCTGGGTCAAGAGGTGAACATCGATAAACATCGCCATAAACACCAGCAGCAGCGTCCAGTCGACGTTAACGATCACCGCCCGCGCGAGCAGCAGGAAACCCAGCGCGATCAGCGCCAGTCCCCACAGCTCCTGTTTTAGCTCCAGGGCGGTCAAAAAGACGACATAGAACGCCAGGCAGCTCCAAACCAGCTTTGGCCGCCAGGAGGGCGCCCTGTCGCTGCTCTGATAATTGAGATGCCTGGGGGGGAAACAGAACCAGCACAGCGCCAGCAGTGTCATCATCATCGCTGCTGCCAGCGGCAGCATCTGGCCGATAAAGGCCGGGAATGAGAGGCCGGAGCGCCCCCATAGCAGGATATTTTGCGGATTACCGATAGGGGTTAACAACGACCCGGCGTTCACCGCCAGCGCTTCGAAAATGATTAACCGGCTGGTCGGAATAGCGCACCATTTTTTCAGGGTCAGCGTGAGCGGCACAACGATAAACAGCGCCACATCGTTGGTTAAGAAGGTGGATAGCAGCGCGGCCGCCAGCACCATAAATATAGCCAGCTGGCGCTCGGTGACGAAGCGGCGCGCCATTTTGCGCCCTATTACGTCAAAATAGCCGCTCAGTTCAATGCCTTTGGTCAGTAGCATCAGCCCGCTAAGGGTGATAATCGTATGCCAGTCAATGGCGTGTAGCCAGCCTGCAGGGGCAAACGGTACAAAGAAGCTTAAAACAACGCCGACAACCAGCAGCAGGTGTAGAAAGCGGTCGCGGATCAGCGACTGAACAAAGACGAGGTTCATTCTCCCGAGGGCCCCTGCTTGAGGGTAAACTGTTTAAACATCGCCAGCGTCTCTTCGCTGACGTGGTGCTCCATACCTTCGGCGTCGCGACGCGCAATCTCCGGGCTAACGCCAATCACCAGTAAAAAGTTTTCAACGATCTGGTGACGTTCGCGGCTTTCATGCGCCAGCTTCTCGCCTTCAGGCGTTAAAAAGATCCCCCGCCAGGGGATCTGTTCGATCAGCCCAACGCTGGCCAGTCTTTTTAACATTTTGGCAACTGTTGGCTGCGACACCCCAAGCCGCGCGGCCATATCCACCTGGCGGGCTTCGCCCACTTCCATTATCAGATCGGAAATCAGCTCCACGTAGTCATCAATCAACTCCCGACGATGCGCCTCGCGTACCTGACGAAATCCCTCAACGTGTTCTTCGACATTCACTAGCTGCGTCACTTTTTTTGTTATTGGCTTACCTGCGCGACGGTTCATTGTGCTTCCTCATTCCTGTGACGCATCAAGCATCATATAAAAGGATCCCCATTGTAATGGATCGCGCACAGAGAACAAAAAATTAACGTTTTAGCCATAGCTATAAAATATAGCCTGTGCTATATCTGTATGTAATACACACATCCTTCAAGGAGCGAAGGACGAAGTTACAGGAGGTCGATATGAATGAATTCAAGAGGTGCTTAAACGTGTTTACCCATTCTCCTTTTAAAGTGCGGTTAATGCTTGTCGGGATGCTGTGCGATCTGATCAACGGCAAACCGCAGCAGGATAAACCCAACAACTAATGCGGCGTCGCGGTACGCCGCTTCATTTTTCTGCCACAAATTCCTGCCACACTGGCTGATTACTCAGCGCTTCAGCGACTTTTTTCAAGTTTTGTAAGCTTTCTCCCAAAACAATCCGTTATGGACTGTTGACCTTACCATTTGCAAGCCCTATCTTTTGTCAGCCCTGCCACTACTGCGGCTCGCAGAGACCCTCTTCACGCACTGTCCAGCAGGTTTTACCCCTTGATGCCAGGGGATACACATGGCTCTTTTTGATTGTTTACTATGAATGTCACGCTGAAAGAAACGCTGGTCGCCCGCAGGCCGGTACTGAACCCATGGACAGGATTCTACTTTTTACAATCGCTGTTTATTAACCTGGCGCTGGGCTATGAGTTTAGCCTGCTCTATACCGTTGCTTTTACCTGCGTGCTGCATCTGCTGTGGCGGAGCTTTCCGCGCGCGCAAAAAGTGGTCGTTGGCGTCTATTCACTGCTGGCGGCCATGTACTATCCGTTTGGCCAGGCCTACGGCGCGCCGAATTTCAACACGCTGCTGGCGCTGCACGCCACGAACATCGAAGAGTCCACCGAAATCCTCACCATTTTCCCGTGGTACAGCTATCTGCTGGCCGTGTTTATCTTTGCGCTCGGGGTGATTGCCGTGCGCCGCAAACCGGAAGCGCCGGCGCGCTGGGGGAAAACAGATACGCTGGGGCTGCTGTTCTGCATCGCTATTTTCTTTCTGCAACCGGTGCAAAACCTTGCCTGGGGCGGCGTCTTTAAGGTCATCGATACCGGCTACCCTGCCGTCCGCTTCGTTAAAGATGTGGTGGTGAATAATAGTGAAGTACTGGATGAGCAGGCGCGGATGGCGCAGCTGGCGAATATGAAAGACAGCTGGCACGTGCTGGCGGTAAAGCCAAAGTATCATCTGTACGTGGTGGTTATCGGAGAGAGCGCGCGCCGTGATGCGCTCGGTGCCTTTGGCGGCCACTGGGACAATACGCCGTTCGCCAGCTCGGTCAAAGGCTATTTATTCAACGACTATATCGCCGCCAGCGGTTCAACGCAGAAATCCCTCGGATTGACCCTGAACCGGGTGGTCGATGACAAACCGCAGTTTCAGGATAACTTTGTCACCCTCGCCAACCGTGCCGGTTTTCAGACCTGGTGGTTCTCAAATCAGGGGCAAATTGGTGAATATGATACGGCGATTGCCAGTATCGCCAAACGCGCAGACGAAGTTCAGTTCCTTAAAAACGGCGATTTTGAGGCCAACAAAAACACTCAGGATGAGCAGCTATTAAAGCTGACCGCGCAGGTGCTTGCCACCCGCCGTACCCAGCCACAGCTAATCGTCCTGCATTTGATGGGCTCACACCCGCAGGCCTGCGATCGCACCAAAGGCAAATACGCCATTTTCGTGCAGTCGAAAGAGACCTCCTGCTATCTCTACACCATGACGCAAACCGATACGCTGTTGAGCAATCTTTATACTCAGCTACAAAATTCGGGGGAAACCTTCTCGATGACCTATTTTTCCGATCACGGTCTGGCCTTTAAGGAACGCGGGAAAGAGGTGCAGTATCTGGCACACGACGATAAGTACCAGCAGAATTTCCAGGTGCCGTTTATGGTGATCTCCAGCGATGATAAAGCGCATAAGATCATTAAAGCGCGACGTTCCGCCAACGACTTTCTCAGCTTCTTTTCGCAGTGGACCGGTATCAGCGCTCAGGAGATCAGTCCGCGCTATCGCTTTATCTCAGAGCAGAAAGCTGGCCCTATCTACATCACCAACTTCCAGCTGAAGAAGGTCGACTATACCCATCTGGGTACCGACGCGTTCACCGTCAATTAACGATGGCGCGTAAGTCGCAAGCAAAAAAAAATCCGCCCCATGGAGGCGGATTTTTTATATCACCGAAGTGATTAGAAGCGGTAACCTACGCCAGCGATCCAGGTGCCAACGTCAACGTTACGAATGCGAGACTGCTCGTAGGAGAAGTCCAGAGCAACGTTTTCGATCGGGTTGAACTGCAGGCCAGCACCGTAAGAGAAACCGTAGTCGCTCATGTCAGTTTTGTTCGGGTAGCTGTTGTTCTGGAATTTACCGTAACCAACACCTACTACGCCGTAGATGCTTGCCCAGTCATTCAGACGGTAAGCCGGACCTGCGGTGATGCCGTAGTACTGGCCTTTTTTGTAAACGCCAGACTCAGAACGGTCTTTCTCGGTGTAGGTGAAAGAACCGATAACACCCAGCGGGTTGTTGTCTTGCTCGTAGCGGTACTTCAGGTTGAAACCGCCTGCTTTGTTAGCTTCGCCCTGCATGTCGCTCTGAGCGTAACCACCGGTAACGGTAGAAGTCGCAGCGAAAGCAGTGGTGCCTACGGATGCAGCCAGAACAACGGCCAGTGCTGAAAAACGTGCAATTTTATTCATAACCACCTCAAATGTGTTTCTAATAAGTCCTAAGTCTTAAATATAACAAAAACTTTTGGGAAACTCTTTTCACTTTACATTGTCTAACGTACTTTTTCATGTAACTAAAGGTTTCTACGTTTCTATAACAAACTGGAAAACAAACCTTTTTTACAAATATAGACCTATTAAGGCCTATAAAGCACTCGACGTGTATCCAGATTATTCCTAATCTTCTGGTGAATTTATCTTCGCCCCCGCGCTATTGTACTGCTTTCACTCCCCTTTTTTTCAACAATAGCTCAACCGGCGCGGGGTAATTCATTTACACTGGAACCTTTACCGCATTTGACAAAATTGACAGGAGAAAGGATGCCCGGCTCGTCCCGCAAAGTACCGGCATGGTTGCCGATACTGGTTATTTTAATCGCCATGATTTCCATTCAGAGTGGCGCATCGCTGGCCAAATCACTGTTTCCGCTCGTCGGCGCGCCCGGCGTTACCGCCCTGCGCCTGGCTCTCGGTACCTTCATCCTGGTGGTTATTTTCAAACCCTGGCGTCTTCGCTTTGCGCCGGAGCAGCGTCTGCCGCTGCTCTTCTATGGCTTGTCGCTGGGCGCGATGAACTACCTGTTCTATTTATCAATTCAGCGCATTCCGCTAGGCGTTGCCGTCGCGCTGGAATTTACCGGCCCCCTGGCGGTGGCGCTCTTTGGCTCCCGCCGCCCGCTGGATTTCGTCTGGGTAGCGCTGGCGGTGCTTGGACTCTGGTTTCTGCTGCCGCTGGGGCAAAGCGTTGCCCAGATCGATCCCATCGGCGCGCTGCTGGCGCTTGGCGCCGGCGCCTGCTGGGCGGTCTACATTCTCACCGGCCAGCGCGCAGGGGAAGAGCATGGTCCTGCCACGGTCGCCATGGGATCGCTGATTGCTGCGGTGGTCTTCGTGCCGATGGGGATGATTCAGGCCAGCGATACGCTATTTCAGTGGGGGCTATTGTTACCGGGCCTTGGGATCGCCATTTTATCCACTGCTCTGCCCTATTCTCTGGAGATGGTGGCCCTCACCCGGATGCCCAGCAAGACCTTTGGCACCCTGATGAGCATGGAGCCCGCTTTGGCCGCGCTTTCCGGCATGGTGTTTCTTGGTGAAACGCTAACTGCAACCCAGACCCTGGCGCTCGGGGCGATCATTCTGGCATCAATGGGCTCGACGCTGACAATGCGCCGGGAGACAAAAATTCAGAAAGTCGACATCAGCTAAAGAACAGGCCCTGAGCAAGAAAACCAGTCAGGGCCTTTGATTTATAAAGATTTTTGCCAATCCAACAGCCCTGCGCTATCAGACCGATAGAGACTACCGCCGCTGCAAAGCTCAAATCCGTTGCTATACTTAATTCCGCAAGTTATTGGGATGAGACGCTCCGAATAATTCGAATTTGAAGTATGACGAGTACAAATATCAAGAGGATATGACATTATGAGTACCGCAAAACTGGTTAAAACTAAAGCAACGAATCTGCTCTATACCCGTAACGACGTCGCAGATAGCGCGAAGAAAGCGACCGTTGAGCTGCTGAATCGCCAGGTGATCCAGTTCATTGACCTGTCTCTGATTACTAAACAGGCTCACTGGAATATGCGCGGTGCAAACTTCATTGCCGTTCATGAGATGCTGGACGGCTTCCGCACCGCGCTCGTCAACCACCTTGATACCATGGCTGAACGTGCCGTCCAGCTTGGCGGCGTGGCGCTGGGTACCACTCAGGTCATCAACAGCAAGAGCCCGCTGAAAAGCTATCCGCTGGATATCCATAGCGTCCAGGACCACCTGAAAGAGCTGGCCGACCGCTATGCCATCGTCGCCAACGATGTGCGTAAAGCCATCGACGAAGCAAAAGATGAAGATACCGCTGATATCTTTACCGCCGCTTCCCGCGACCTGGATCAGTTCCTGTGGTTCATCGAAGCGAATATCGAGTAAGCCAACTGCCGTCAGCCACGCTGGCGGCTTTTTTATTTCTTTTCCCCACGCCCCGCTTCGCACCACATTAGTGCATGAGATTGGTCAAAATACGCGCCAAAGTAAATCAATTGTAATAATCACCTCACACAATCGTTACATCAAGATTGTTTTAACATCAGGGTTTGCGTTAAAAATGCTCTTGTTATGCGATGCGCTTATGACGCACCAAAATAGCGCCCCATATCGGTGCGTTTAACGTTATCCCTTATCAAAATCGTGCAGCAGGAATTATCCTGGTTGTTATAAAACAACAGGTTGTAAAACTGGCATGATTTTTTCATAAGGCAACTCGTTCTCGCAGGGGATCGTCCCGTGGATATAAAAGGAAATGCTATGAAGTCTGTATTTAAAGTTTCACTGGCTGCACTGACCCTGGCTTTTGCGGTTTCTTCTCACGCCGCTGATAAAAAACTGGTTGTCGCTACCGACACGGCGTTTGTTCCGTTCGAATTTAAACAGGGCGATAAGTACGTCGGTTTCGACGTTGACCTGTGGGCTGCCATCGCAAAAGAGCTGAAGCTTGACTACACCCTGAAGCCAATGGACTTCAGCGGTATTATTCCGGCGCTGCAAACAAAAAACATCGACCTCGCGCTGGCGGGGATCACTATCACTGACGAGCGTAAAAAAGCCATCGACTTCTCTGACGGCTACTACAAAAGCGGTCTTCTGGTGATGGTGAACGCAAATAATAACGAAATTAAGGATGTCAAAGACCTGAACGGTAAAGTGGTTGCCGTGAAGGGCGGTACCGGCTCGGTTGATTACGCGAAAGCCAATATCAAAACCAAAGATCTGCGCCAGTTCCCGAACATCGATAATGCCTATATGGAACTTGGTACCGGGCGCGCCGATGCGGTTCTGCACGATACGCCAAACATCCTTTACTTCATTAAAACCGCAGGTAACGGTAAGTTCAAAGCGGTAGGCGACTCGCTGGAAGCGCAAAACTACGGTATCGCTTTCCCGAAAGGTAGCGACGAGCTGCGTGAAAAAGTGAACGGCGCGCTGAAAACTCTGCGTGAAAACGGCACTTATAACGAAATTTATAAAAAATGGTTCGGTACTGAACCTAAATAATAATTAGCGATGCTCTCTTCCAGGCCTGCTGTGGTCTGGTAGACCTGGAGCTTTCCGGGCTACCCGTCAGCAGGCCTGAATAGTTTTCTCAGAGGAATTTCCTCTGTTTTCGACACGGTAACAGGAACATATTATGCAGTTTGACTGGAGTGCCATCTGGCCCGCCATCCCCATTTTGCTGGAAGGCGCCAAAATGACGCTGTGGATTTCGGTCCTCGGCCTGGTCGGCGGTCTGATAATCGGTCTGGTAGCCGGTTTCGCCCGCTGTTTCGGCGGCTGGATTGCCAACCACATTGCGCTGGTCTTTATTGAAATCATCCGCGGCACCCCGATTGTGGTGCAGGTCATGTTCATCTACTTCGCTCTGCCGATGGCCTTTAGCGATTTACGTATCGACCCGTTCTCCGCGGCGGTAGTCACCATTATGATCAACTCTGGCGCCTATATTGCGGAAATTACCCGCGGCGCGGTGCTGTCGATTCACAAAGGCTTCCGGGAAGCCGGCCTCGCCCTGGGTCTTTCTCGTCGCGAAACTATTCGCTACGTAATCCTGCCGCTGGCGCTGCGCCGTATGCTGCCGCCGCTGGGCAACCAGTGGATTATCAGCATTAAAGACACCTCGCTGTTTATTGTCATCGGCGTAGCCGAGCTGACCCGCCAGGGCCAGGAAATTATTGCCGGTAACTTCCGCGCGCTGGAGATCTGGAGCGCCGTTGCGGTTATCTATCTGATCATCACCCTGGTGCTGAGCTTTGTTCTGCGTCGTCTTGAAAGAAGGATGAAAATCCTGTGATTGAATTTAAAAACGTTTCCAAGCACTTTGGCCCAACCAAAGTGCTGCATGATATCGATCTGAAGATCAACCAGGGCGAAGTCGTGGTGATTATCGGGCCGTCCGGCTCCGGTAAATCGACCCTGCTGCGCTGTATTAACAAACTCGAAGAGATTACCAGCGGCGAGCTGATCGTCGATGGTCTGAAGGTCAACGACCCGAAGGTTGATGAGCGGCTGATTCGCCAGGAAGCCGGGATGGTGTTCCAGCAGTTTTATCTGTTCCCGCACCTGACCGCGCTGGAAAACGTGATGTTTGGCCCGCTGCGCGTACGCGGCGCCAATAAAGCGGCGGCAGAAAAACTGGCGAAGGATCTGCTGGCGAAAGTGGGCCTCGCGGAACGCGCGCATCACTACCCTTCCGAGCTTTCAGGCGGCCAGCAGCAGCGCGTAGCTATTGCCCGGGCGCTGGCGGTTAAACCTAAAATGATGCTTTTTGATGAGCCAACTTCCGCGCTCGATCCCGAACTGCGTCATGAAGTACTGAAAGTGATGCAGGATCTGGCTGAAGAAGGCATGACCATGGTCATCGTCACCCACGAAATCGGCTTCGCCGAAAAAGTGGCTTCCCGCCTGATCTTTATCGATAAAGGGCGCATTGCCGAAGATGGCGATCCGCAGGTGCTGGTCAACAACCCGCCAAGCCCGCGTCTGCAGGAGTTTTTACAGCACGTCGCCTGACCCTGCCCGGCTCTCCCTTCGCGGGAGAGCCGCTTTCCAGAATCATCCCAACCTCGCGCTCCGGATCTCGTCTTCTATACTTAACGGTTTGAGATGCAATGGAGGTGCCTGTGCCGCGGATTTTGTTTCTGCTCGCTTTACTCTTCACCGCTCCGCTATGGGCCGCGACGCTGCCCGGCGTTCCGGCAACCACAACGGACCACTCCAGCAGTAGCGAACCCGATCTGGCGCAGAAAAAAGCGGCCTACGGCGCGCTGGCCGACGTGCTTGAAAACGCCGATGCCCGCCAGGAGCTTATCGATCAGCTGCGTAAAGCCGCCGCCACGCCGCCGCCGGACAGTACCCCGACGCTGACGCCGCCGGAAATTAAAGACGAAACGACGGTGCTGGAGAACGTCACTCAGATCAGTCGTGAATATGGCGAACAGCTTTCGTCGCGCTTCTCCCAGCTATGGCGCAACATCACCGGCTCTCCGCATAAACCATTTAATTCGCAATCGTTCATCAGCGCCGCCTGGCATTTCCTGCTGCTTGCCGGTCTGGTCTTTGCATTCTGGTGGCTGGTACGCCTGGCTGCCCTGCCGCTGTATCGCAAAATGGGGCACTGGGGACGACATAAAAACCGCGACCGCAGCAACTGGCTACAGCTGCCGGCCACGATTGCCGGCGCATTTATTTTCGACCTGCTTCTGCTGGCCCTGACGCTGTTTGTTGGCCAGCTATTAAGCGATCGCCTGAACGGTAATAATCCCACTATCGCCTTCCAGCAAAGTCTGTTTCTCAATGCCTTTGCGCTGATCGAGTTTTTCAAAGCCATTCTGCGGCTGATTTTCTGCCCACGCATCCCGGAGCTACGCCCGTTTAACCTTAGCGATGAAGCGGCGAAATACTGGAATCTGCGCCTCAGCGCGCTCAGCAGCCTGATTGGCTACGGGCTGATCGTTGCGGTGCCAATTATCTCCAACCAGGTCAACGTGCAGTTCGGGGCGCTGGCCAATGTGGTCATTATGCTGTGCATTACGCTCTGGGCCCTGTATCTGATATTCCACAATAAGCAGTTAATTACCCAAGGGCTTATCCATCTTGCCGACCGATCGCTGGCCTTTTTTAGCCTGTTTATCCGCGCCTTTGCTCTGGTGTGGCACTGGCTGGCCTGCGCCTATTTCATCGTGCTGTTTTTCTTCTCGCTGTTCGACCCCGGTAACAGCCTGAAATTTATGATGGGCGCGACCCTACGCAGCCTGGCCATCGTCGGCGCCGCCGCGCTGGTCTCCGGTATACTGTCGCGCTGGATTGCGAAAACCATCACCTTGTCGCCGGAAACCCAGCGTAACTATCCTGAACTGCAAAAACGACTTAACGGCTGGATCTCCGCATCGCTGAAGGCCGCGCGCATCCTGACGGTCTGCGTGGCGATTATGCTGCTGCTCAGCGCATGGGGGCTGTTCGATTTCTGGCAGTGGATGCATAACGGCAGCGGGCAAAAAGCGGTTGATGTGCTGATTCGTATCGCGCTGATCCTGTTCTTCTCGGCGATTGGCTGGACGCTGCTCGCCAGCCTGATTGAAAACCGGCTGGCATCGGACATTCACGGTCGACCGTTGCCCAGCGCCCGCGCCCGAACGCTGCTGACGCTATTTCGCAACGCGCTGGCGGTGGTGATCAGTACCATTACCATCATGATCCTGCTTTCGGAAGTGGGGGTGAATATCGCCCCGCTGCTGGCTGGCGCGGGCGCGCTGGGCCTGGCAATTTCATTTGGCGCGCAGACCCTGGTCAAAGATATTATTACCGGCATTTTTATTCAGTTCGAGAACGGTATGAATACCGGCGACCTGGTGACGATCGGGCCGCTCACCGGGACGGTGGAGCGCATGTCGATTCGCTCCGTCGGCGTCCGTCAGGATACCGGCGCTTACCATATTATTCCGTGGTCTTCGATAACCACCTTCGCCAACTTCGTTCGCGGTATCGGCTCGGTGGTGGCCAACTATGACGTTGACCGGCATGAAGATCTGGATAAGGCTAACCAGGCGCTGAAGGATGCGGTCGCGGAAGTGATGGCGCAGGAAGAGATTCGCGGGCTGATCATTGGCGAGCCATCCTTCACCGGCGTGGTAGGCTTAAGCAATACCGCCTTCACCCTGCGCGTCACCTTTACCACCCTGCCGCTCAAGCAGTGGACGGTCAGATTCGCCCTCGATACGCAGGTGAAAAGGCATTTTGACCTCGCAGGCGTGCGGGCGCCGGTACAAACTTATCAGGTTCTGCCGATGCCAGCACCCGCAGGACCGCCTGCCCCCGCCGAGCCCACGTTATAGCGTGCGGCGACGTTTGGCCTCATCCATAAAGGTCCAGGCGATAAAGCGGCTTTGCTTATTCCCCTGGGCCATCTCTTTCTTCACCACTTTCACCGCGCCGACGTCGGTCAGCGCGCGATATAGCGGCGGCAGGTTGTCGCCGCGAGAAACCAGCGAAGTAAACCATTTAACCTGACGAGCAAACGGCTTGCTCTCTTCAATCATCTGCGTAATAAAGGCCACCTCGCCGCCTTCGCACCACAGCTCCTGCTGCTGGCCGCCAAAGTTCAGCACGCTCTCCTCGCCCAGTCCCAGGTTGCGACGTTTACGCTCGCCGCCCGCCTGCGCGCTGGCGGCGGAATCATGGAACGGCGGGTTGCAGAGGGTCGCATCGTAGGTCTCATTTTTATGAATAATGCCGGTCAGAATCGCGTTGGCGTCTTTTTGACGACGCAGGCGGATCTGGCGAGTGAGACCCGGATTGCCGTTGATGATAGCCTGGGCACTGGCGAACGCGTCGGCGTTCACTTCGCTGCCGGTAAAACGCCAGCCGTACTCGTGCACGCCAATGAGCGGATAGATGCAGTTTGCGCCAACGCCAATATCGAGAATGCTGGCGTTGGCCGGGATCGTCCCGCTATCCAGCGCCAGCAGATCGGCGAGGTGATGGATGTAGTCAGCCCTGCCCGGCACCGGCGGGCAGAGAAAGCCGTCGGGAATATCCCAGTGTTTCACCGCGTAAAAATGCGCCAGCAGCGCTTTATTCAGCGCCTTCACCGCCAGCGGGTTGGCAAAGTCGATAGTCTGCTCACCCACCGGATTAAGGGTGATGAAGGCCTGCAGCTCAGGATGGGCCTGGCACAGCGCGGGCAGATCGTAGCGTTGATGGTGACGGTTACGCGGGTGTAACCCCGGTTTCTGGGCTTTCATGGCATTCTCCTTTGAACAGCCGCGTAAGATACCCGTTGACGGCGGCGCGGTAAATAAGTGAGTCTGGATATCTTCTTTATTTGTCACGAGTGTCGTATGTACTTCTACCAACCTTCGCAAGGACACGGGCTGCCGCACGACCCGCTTAACGCGATTATCGGACCACGGCCTATCGGCTGGATAGCTTCCGTGGATAATAGCGGCCAGCATAATCTTGCGCCGTATAGTTTTTTCAACTGCTTTAACTATCGGCCGCCGATTATTGGCTTCGCCAGCAGCGGCTGGAAAGATAGCGTGCAGAATATCGTTGAGACCAAAGAGTTCGTCTGGAACCTCGCCACCCGCCCCCTGGCGGTCGCGATGAACGAAACCTCTGCCAGTATCCCGCGTCACGAAGATGAATTTGTCCGCGCCGGGCTCACTCCCGCCGCCAGCCGTCTCGTCAGCGCCCCCCGGGTAGCCGAAAGTCCGGTCAATTTTGAGTGTCGCCTGTCGCAATGCATCCAGTTAACCACCGCCGAAGGGCTGGCGGTTGACACCTGGCTGGTGCTGGGCGAAGTTGTGGCAGTGCATATTGATGAGTCGCTGCTGGAGGACGGGATTTACCAGACCGCCAGGGCTCAGCCGATTCTGCGCGCGGGCGGTCCCAGCGCCTATTACGCCATTGATGAAAGCCTGCGCTTTGACCTTGTGCGTCCGGACGCCCGCTAGACGTTTATTCCGACTCCCCCGACCGGCAAGCTCCCCGCCGGGCTGGTCGGGAAGCGGCTTTTTATCCACCTGTTATCATCCCTTTAACCTCCCCTGCGGAGGCCTGCGCGCAAACGCCCTTTCAGTATCCCTCTCTCCACTGCCTCACCCCTGGATTTTCTCTGCAGTGAACATGACTCCTTGTCTGGTCATTTTTTGCCCCCATATTTCCTATACTAAAGAAAGACGAGATAGCGAGGTGGACTATGGCTTCAGGCTGGGCAAATGACGACGCGGTGCAGGAACAAATCGATAGCACTATCAATGACGCGATTGCACGGGCGCGAAATGAGCTGTCATCGGGTGAGAGCAACAAATTTTGTGAAGAATGCGGAGAGCCGATCCCCGAAGCGCGTCAGCGCGCGGTCGCGGGCGTGAAATACTGCATCAAATGCCAGCAGGAGAAAGATTTACATAACAATACATTTTCAGGATATAATCGCAGAGGTTCCAAAGATAGCCAGCTTCGCTGACCGATATTTACCGTTCATTACCACATATCGCGTTATCTTTTCGCGCACGTTTTTTGGCAAGCGGCGTGGCAATATGTGCCCTTAAAGCCCTCTGAACTTCATCCTCACGGGTTTTGCTTTTCCCGGCCAAAATAATTTATTAATATTCAATAAATTAATACTTATTCAAAAAATTAGATGGACACTGTTAATTTCCTTCGATTTTATCTCCCGTAAAAAACCGTGATACTTATCACATCGACGCAACATCGTCCCCTGAACAGAACAACCTGCGAGAGATTAACTATGAAAAACATGAAATTTGCTGCCGCTGCCATCGCCCTTTCCGCTCTCTCTTTTGGCGCATTCGCCGCCCAGCCGGTGACCTCGGCTCAGGCAGAAAGCATGAATAAAATTGGTGTAGTTTCCGCTGAAGGCGCGACGACGCTGGATGGACTGGAAGCTAAACTGGCTGAAAAAGCAGAGGCTGCCGGCGCGACCGGTTATAGCATCACCTCAGCTAACAGCAACAACAAACTTAGCGGTACCGCGGTTATCTACAAATAATCGCCGCTAATTGCCGCTATTTCCTGTAGCAACACCCTGTAATGCCACTGTTTTAACCCTGTAAGATCCTTTAATACCCTTGCCTTGCCCGTCCACGCCACTGGACGGGCTTTTTTTTGCCTGCCGCTACGGTTACCAGCGCTCAGCCACCTTTGCCAGGCCCTGTTCAAGAGACGAAACGGCGCCGGTGGCCACAAGACAGCAGGCCAACTGAATTCGCAATGATTGCGGTAGCGGTGCGCTCCCGACGATGCAGCGCTCAATCCAGCGGGCGGTGACTTCAGGATCTTTTGACTCCGGCAGGGCGAGTGCCTGCGCGGCTACGCTATCCTGTCGTTCATTTACCACCCGCATACCAGATGCATCAATCAGGCTAATCTGCGGACAGCGCTGTGGGTTGGCGTAAACCTCCCCTTCGGTACCGTGCATCAGCAGCGCCCGCCCGCCGATTTCGGCAAAGAATTTCGCTACCCGACCGACGTATTCCGGGTGTGAAACGCTCGACAGGCGCAGCGCCGCCTCTTCCGCAAAGGGTGTCGCCAGCTTGGCCAGCGTGTGGGCGCTGTTGCGCACGCCCATGCGCCAGCGCATCGCCAGCTGTTTTTCCAGCGGTGGGCAAAATGCGCCGACCGGAACGTAAACCGGCTGATGGCTATCCAATCGCGCCTGGGCCTGACCCGCGTGAAGCGTCGCCGGGATACCCATCAGTTCAAAAATCGTTTCCGTCACCACGCGGGTCGGATCGTGGCTCACGCCGTGGACGATGACCGGGAAGCCGAGCTTATGCAGCAGGACGGCGAGCAGAGGGGTCAGGTTTGCCTGTTTACGCGCGCCGTTATAGCTGGGGATCACAATGGGCATCGGTTTAGCGACCGGCGGAGTCAGCTTAATCGTATGCGCCTGCATCGCTTCATAGAAGCCCTTCATCTCCGCTTCGCCTTCGCCTTTAATGCGCAGAGCGATAAGAATGCCGCCGAGCTCAAGCTCAGGCACCTCGCCGTTAAGCATCCGCGAGTAGAGCGCGCGGGCTGTCTCCACATCCAGGTCGCGGGCGTGGTTCTTTCCGCGCCCGACTTCTTTAATAATCTTGCTGTAGTCCATTGCAGGCTCCTCTGAGCTTCTCACATCGTCGACATTGCACCACTATCGCCGCTTGCGACGCGTCGGTTTTGCTTTCGTTTTTACTATAACCTCAGGGACGGCAGGCTGCTCTATCGGAAATACGGGTAATGCGTTCAACAGGCGCTTACCGTAATTTTTGGTTAACAGACGTTTATCATAAATCACCACCTCTCCCCAGCAGCTATGGCTGCGGATCAGGCGTCCCACCTGCTGAATCAGGTTGAATGACGCGCTGGGCAGGCTCTGGACTTCGAACGGATAGCGGTTGAGGCTTTTGAGCCATTCACCTTCGGTGATCACCACCGGGCTGTCTATCGGCGGGAAAGCTATCTTATGGATATGCACCTGGCTTAACAGCTCACCTTTTAAGTCCAGACCTTCCGCAAAGGATTGCAGCCCAACCAGTACGCTGCGCTCGCCGCCTTCAACGCGTTTGCGGTGCAGCTCCACCAGTCGGTAGCGGGGCTTATCGCCCTGAACCAGCAGCAGCAGGCGCAGATCGGTCACGTGCTCGAGAAAACGCTGCATCGCTCGTCCGCTGGCGAACAGCACCAGCATGCCGAGATGCTTTTTGCTCTCGACCTGTTCACGGAAATAGGCGGCCATTTCGGCAATATGCTGCTCTTCGTTATCGATAAGCGGTTCATAATGCATCTGCGGAATGACGATTTTACCCTGTTCGACGTGGTTGAAGGGCGAATCCAGCGCCACAAAGCGATCTCCGGCTTTCTCTTTCAGCCCGCTCATCTCCTGCAGGCGAGAGAAGCTGTTCAGCGAACGCAGCGTCGCGGAGGTAACGACGATATGCGGGACGCTGCGCCAGAGCAGCCTTTCCAGCTGATCGCTGACGCGGATCCCCACGCAGTGGAACCAGATATGCATCTGACCATCGCGCAGATCGCGGGTAACCCATTTAGTCACCGGTGCGCCGGAGGACTGCGCCAGCGACGCCAGCCGCCACAGTTTACTTTGGCTTTCAAACATCCCCAGCGCGCGGTTCATCTGCAGCAGAACCCGGTGCAGACGCACCACATCGTGCGTGCCGGTTTTTTCGCCCAGATCGTTAAGGAACAGCTCCGCCAGGCCGCGCAGCGTTTCGGTGAGTTTCGCCAGCCGCTGGCAGATCTCCATGACTTCCTGCGGCAGTTCCCCCATCGGAAAGCGATGCTCCGCCTCCTGGCCGGCCGGCATGTAGAGATTGAGAATATTATTCAGCGAGGAGATTAGCTCGAACAGCTCCTCGCAGTGTCCAGTCAGACGTTCGGGATTCGCCAGCGGCGGCGTGGTCTTAGGGCGAAACTGCTCCATGCAGGTCGCAACCAGCTTAGTGAACAAATCCAGCTGCAGGCGATACCACGGGGCGGTAATTTCAGCGCTCATTTCCAGCGCATCGCGGGCGACCTCCGGCAGATGGTGGCCTTCATCAAGCACCAGCAGTAGATGCTTCGGCTCCGGCAGCACCGCTTCGCTCTCCATAGCCGCCATCACCAGCGCATGGTTCGCCACCACCACTTCCGCTTCCTGGATTTCCCGTCGGGCGACAAAGAACGGACACTCGCGATAATAGTGACAGTTTCGATTCAGGCAGCTGGCTTTATCCGTGCTCAGGCGGCTCCACAGAGAATCATCCACGTTTTTGTCGGTATGATCGCGCAGGCCGTCCCATTTGTAGCTATCGAGATCCGCTTTCAGCGTTGCGCACAGCTTCTGCTCCGCCTGGTTGTTAGGCGTGAGTTCGTCATCAAGAAAGGCCAGCAAATCCTGCTGCGTCGGCTCCGTGCTGGCAAGCGCGGCCAGGTTACGCGGGCAGACGTAGCGCCCGCGGCCAAAGGCGGCGGTAAAGCGCAGATCGGGGATGATTTTGCGCAGCAGCGGCAGATCTTTACTGTAGATTTGGTCCTGCAGCGCAACGTTGGCGGTGCTGACCACCAGCGTTTTTTGCTCTTCGCGGGCAATAGCAATGCCAGGGATCAGATACGACAAGGTTTTGCCGACCCCGGTCGGCGCTTCAATCGCCAGGTGCCGCCCCTCTTCTCCGGCGAGCGTCTTCGCCACATCGGCGATCATCTGCCGCTGCGGAGGCCGGGGAATAAAGTCAGGAATTTGTTCCTGAAGCGCCTTATACCAGGCGGCGATTTGCGCTTTCAGCGCTGCGGTCAAAGCCATGAGAAAACCTGAATACTGTATAAACAGCCACTATTGTGCCATTTTTGCCGGGAGGGAGGTATCCCTTTTTCGGCAAACAGGAAGCGGTCTCGCAGAATCAGGTTGAAGTCGGTTTATGCAGCCACAACCAACGCTCGACATCCACTTAATGAATAATGTGTCATAACGTTATTTTATCCGGGCTGAATATAATTTTCAAAATACCAGCACAGTCACCAAAATCGCTATCAATTTAACTTTATGGGCATTCAAAAAAACATGAAGATGTTTAAAATCATCTAAACGAATTCCGAAAAATATCGTCAAAAAGACCGTGAAATTAAAATTAATCCTTTAATTTCAGATGCATTAAGAATATCTACACTCATAATATATTATATCTTAAACGCTAATCCGTATACTGCTTTATGAACCCGCAGGGTCTGTAAATTATTGAGGGTATATATGGTTGCTTTTTTAATGTTATTAGTATCTGTCATTCTTTTGATAGTTGCAGGTTATAACTTTGTTAGTTATTGCAAAAATCGTAAAAATAGTTCATTGCCAAAAGTAAGATCTCATAAAAGATAAATAGCGAGCGGCAACATTGAAGTCAGACTTAGCGGGAGAGTGTTAAATTTTAATCGCGATGTGTTCTGAAAGGAACAAGCTGCGGTAGATTTCCCCACCGCAGCCAGAACAACTTTACTCAGCCGCAGCAGGTTTGCGCGGGCGGCGACGGCGAGGAGGCTTACCGTCCTGAGTGCGCGCTTTCGGCGCTTCGCCATCGGAGCGACGCGGAGCAGCCTGCTGGGCACGACCTTGTCCCTGACCACCACGTCCCTGGCCGCTCCGGCCCTGGCTCTGACCGCCACGACCGCCGCCGCGCTGCTGCTGGCGACCGTTCTGAATCGGCTCGGCTTTGATCGACGGATCCGGCTCGTAACCCGCAATGGCGATGCGCGGGATCTCTTTCTTCAGCAAGCGTTCGATATCATGCAGCAGCTTATGTTCATCTACGCAGACCAGCGACAGCGCTTCGCCCGTTGCCGCAGCGCGCCCGGTACGACCAATACGGTGCACGTAATCTTCCGGCACGTTTGGCAGCTCGTAGTTCACCACGTGCGGCAACTCTTCAATATCCAGACCGCGCGCGGCGATATCGGTTGCGACCAGCACGCGGATGCCGCCGGATTTAAAATCAGCCAACGCTCGGGTACGCGCGCCCTGGCTCTTGTTGCCGTGAATAGCGGCGCTGCGGATGCCGTCTTTATTGAGCTGTTCCGCCAGGTGGTTTGCGCCGTGTTTGGTGCGGGTAAAGACCAGAACCTGCTGCCAGTTGCCTTCGCCGATCATCTGCGACAGCAGCTCGCGCTTGCGCTTTTTATCGACAAAATGTACCAGCTGGCTCACCTGCTCAGAAGCGGTGTTACGGCGGGCGACTTCGATTTCCAGCGGGTTATGCAGCAGCTTTTCCGCCAGTGATTTAATGTCGTCGGAGAAAGTTGCGGAGAACAGCAGGTTCTGCCGCTTTGCCGGCAGCTTCGCCAGCACCCGGCGAATATCGTGAATAAAGCCCATATCCAGCATACGGTCGGCTTCATCCAGCACCAGCACTTCGACTTTGTCCAGGCTCACGGCGTTCTGATGCTCAAGGTCCAGCAGACGGCCAGGGGTTGCCACCAGAATATCGACGCCGCTGCGCAGCTTCATCATCTGTGGGTTAATGCTCACGCCGCCGAAAACCACCAGCGAACGAACGTTAAGGTATTTGCTGTAATCCCGGACGTTCTCGCCAATCTGTGCCGCCAGCTCGCGCGTCGGGGTCAGGATCAGGGCGCGCACCGGGCGACGACCTTTGGCGTGGGGTTCTTTTTGGATCAGGTGCTGAAGCAGCGGCAGCGTAAATCCCGCCGTTTTGCCGGTACCCGTCTGGGCGCTGGCCATCAGATCGCGGCCCTGTAATACTGCCGGGATAGCCTGCTGCTGAATAGGGGTTGGCTCTACGTAGCCCTGCTCAGCGACGGCGCGCAGGATTTCAGGATTCAGGCCAAGGGAATCAAAAGACATAACAACTCCGAACCGCCCCGGCCCGTCACAGGCGTAGTTTTCAGGGAGATTATTGCGAAAGAGATGGCAAAAACCACAATGCCATGAAGTTGCGCAGTCTAGCAGATTTTGTGACGAACCGCATAAAATCTGCCGAAAAGAATCCTCTGTCTCACAAACGACAGCTCCCCGTTCTGTCGATGAGAAGCGGCGATGGCGCTTCGCGCCAGGCGTCCCCAAAATAGCACGTTTAATGCCTCGACAGGGAAACCGCGAACAAAAGCAGAGAAGCGCCGCCGCAGGACGCGGCGGCGAAAGCAATTAACGCAGGCGATACTTAATTTTTTCGACCATCCTCGCGGTGGAAATGCCGTAGCGATCGTGCAGAGTCGGCAGCGCGCCGGCCAGCAGGAATTCGTCAGGCAAGCCAACGGTATCCAGCTCGCAGCGCACGCCTTTGCGCATCAGCAACGCGGCAACCGCCTCCCCCAGTCCGCCAACCGAAGTATGGTTCTCGGCAGTAACCACCAGGCGACCGGGCTTCGAGGCCTGTGCAATGATCGTTTCTTCATCAAGCGGTTTGATCGTTGGCACGTGCAGTACGGCTGCGCTGATATTATCGGCCCGCAGCTTTTCGACCGCCTCGAGGGCGCGCATGGTCATCAGCCCGGAAGAGATAATCAGCACATCGTTGCCATCCTCAAGCAGCTTCGCCTTGCCCAGCTCAAACTGATAGTCGTACTTATCCAGCACCAGCGGCACCTTACCGCGCAGCAGGCGCATATATACCGGACCGTTATGGTCGGCAATCGCCGGTACCGCCTGCTCTATCTCCAGCGCATCGCATGGGTCAACGATGACCATGCCGGGAATGCCGCGCATAATCGCCAGATCTTCCGTTGCCTGATGGCTCGGCCCGTAGCCGGTGGTCAGGCCCGGGAGCGCCGCGCAGATCTTCACGTTGAGATGCTCCTCGGCAATGACCTGATGAATAAAATCATAGGCGCGGCGGGTAGCAAAAGCGGCATAGGTGGTGGCGAAGGGAATGAATCCCTCTTTCGCCATTCCTCCCGCCGCCCCCATCAGCAGCTGTTCCGCCATTCCCATCTGGAAAAAGCGATCCGGGAAAGCCTGCGCGAAAATGTGCAGATCGGTGTACTTTGACAGGTCCGCGGTCATACCAACGATTTCCGGTCGCTGCGCCGCCAGCTTCGAGAGCGCAACGCCAAACGGTGCCGGAATCGTCGCCTGACCTTCGTCAGCAATAGAAGCGATCATCGCGGACGTTTTTAAACGTGGTTTACTCTGGCTCATTACAGCACTCCTTCCGGTTTGTTGGCGTCCAGCACCGCAATCGCTTTTTGCCACTCATCGGCATCGACGCGAATAAAATGGTTTTTATCCCGGGTTTCGAGGAACGGGACCCCTTTACCCATCAACGTGTCGCATAAGATGACCCGCGGCTGGTTGCCCGCATGATTTTTCGCGTTATCAAAGGCGGCCATCACCGCCGCCAGATCGTTACCGTCGACGCGCTGCACGTACCAGCCGAAGGCGGCCCATTTTTCATGCAGTGGCTCAAAGCCGAGAATTTTGCGCGAATCGCCGTCCGCCTGCTGTTTATTCACGTCAACGATGTTGATCAGGTTAGTCAGGCCGTAATGCGCCGCCGACATCGCCGCTTCCCAGGTGGAACCTTCATCCAGCTCCCCATCCGACATGGAGTTGTAGACCCAGGATGCGCTCCCTTTTTGCCGCAGCCCCAGCGCCATCCCGACGGCAATAGAGAGCCCCTGCCCCAGCGAGCCGCCGGACATCTCCATCCCCGGGGTGTAGGTCGCCATTCCCGACATCGGCAGGCGGCTGTCGTCAGAACCGTAGGTTTCCAGCTCCTCTTCCGGGATAATTCCCGCCTCCAGCAGCGCCGCATAGTAGGCGATGGCGTAATGGCCGTGAGAGAGCAGGAAGCGGTCGCGTCCTTCCCACCGCGGCTCTTGCGGACGGTAGGTCATCGCGTGGCTGAACGCGGTGGCCAGTACATCCGCATAGCCTAATGCCTGGCCGATATAGCCCTGACCCTGAACCTCCCCCATGCGCAGGGCATAGCGGCGAATCCGCCACGCCGCCGCGGCGACTTTTTGTGCTTCGGTGATCTTCATCTGCTTGCCTCGCTTAGTGGATTAACATGCCGCCGTTTACGTCAAGAGTGATACCGGTAGAGTAGGAAGAGAGATCGCTGCCGAGGAATAGCGCGGCGCGCGCGATGTCAACCGCATCGCCGAGGCGGTTCATCGGGATTCCGGCGAGGATGTTGGCCGTCATTTCATCGGTCAGCTTACCGGCGGTGATATCGGTCTGGATCAGCCCCGGGGTAATGCAGTTGACGCGGACGTTGTCCGGACCCAGCTCGCGGGCCATCGCTCGCGCCAGGCCAAGCACTCCGGCCTTTGCCGCACTGTAGTGCGGGCCGCCGAAGATACCGCCGCCGCGCTGGGCGGAAACCGACGAGATACAGACAATGCTGCCCGATTTTTGCGCCCGCATCGCCGGGATAACCGCCTGCGACATCAGCAGCGTACCGCGCAGGCTGACATCCAATACCGCGTCATAGTTGGCACGTTTAATGTCCATCAGCTTCAGCGGCTGGGTGATACCGGCGTTATTCACCAGCACGTCTACCCGACCATATTTCGCCAGAATCTGTTCCATTGCCGCCTGAACCTGAACTTCATCGGCGACGTTTGCCGCCAGCCCGAGATGGCCTTCGCCTAATGCCGTCGCCGCGGCTTTGCTGGCTTCGCCATTGAGGTCGATAATGACCACTTTAGCGCCGTTTTCGGCAAATAACTTCGCGGTAGCAAAACCCAAACCGCGTGCGGAGGCCGCGCCAGTAATAATGGCGACTTTATCTTTTAATAACATAATTTTACTCCATGACGTTACGTCATATTAATTAACAGGATATATTTCCGTTATTGTGGCTCATCGAGAAAGAGAATAACCAGCAAACCAATTGCTGCGCAGATACCAAAATAAGTAAATACAGAATTAAAGCTGCCGGTCTGGTCCAGTAAAAATCCCGCAGCCATCGGGGCAACAAATCCGCCAAGGTTGCCACCGCTATTAATAATAGAAGAGGCGATCGGATAGGTTTTACTGTCCGAAACGGCCATACCGTAAGCGGTAAAAGCCGGCCAGCCGATATTTAAACAAAAGCCGACGAAGAACAAACCAATGCAGACCGCCAGGGTACTCGCTGGAATATTCAGCATGATTAACATCATTACCACCGTTGAAATAGCGGTAAACATCATGGTGGGTTTACGCCGACGGCCTAATACTTTATCTGAAATCCACCCTCCGGCGATCGCGCCAATAAAACCGCCGATGCACGGCATACTTGCCACAAAGCCCATGCTCATCACATCAAAACCGCGCTCTTTGACTAAATACAGCGGGATCCAGGTTAATAACCCGTACAGTACGCTAACCATCATAAAATAGGCCAGACAGTCACCGAGAATATTTTTTGAGGTAAATAATCCTTTCGCCGTATCGATAGGCGCCATTTTCTTCACTCGAATAATTTTATCCAGCCAGGTAAAACGATTGGCAATTAAGATATTTTCGCGCACAAGGTTATCATCGGTTTCACGCCCGGCATTGATCTCTTCCAGTTCGGCTGGTGAGACAAATCCGCTCTCCGAGGGTTTTGACTTAACCAACAGGTACCAGGCTATCGCCGCCACAATCCCCGGTATCGCAAAGGAGAAAAAGACCCACCGCCACCCCCAGGTTACCGCAATCCACACCGCCAGCGGCGGAACGATGATCGGCGCAAACATGGTAGCTGCAATGTAAACGCCCGTCGCCGTAGCTTTCTCTTTCGGCGGGAACCAATTGTTAATGGTTGAAGCCAGTCCTACCGGGCACGGCCCTTCGCTAAGACCCAGTCCCAGACGCACCATTTTCAGACCAAAAACGGAGCTCACGGTGCCCATCAGCCAGGTAAAAGCGGAAAAGCCGAAAATGGATAGCGAAACCAACCCCCGGGTACCGCGTTTGGCAATAAAGAATCCTGCCGGGATCTGACTTACCGCATAGCCCAAAAAAAACATGCTGGCGATGGCCCCGGCTTCAAAGTTATTGATATGAAACTCATCAATGATAAACGGCAGCACCGCGCCGATATTCGTTCTGTCAGCGTAATTTATGGCATACACCAGAAAAATCATCGTCAAAACCACGAAACGATATTTTGTTTTCCTGGCGTCAGTACAGACAACAGTATCTATACGTGACATAGGGTATCCTCATTATTGTTTTATGTTTTTGTCGCGAACCTTACCGCATCGCGCCTTGGTATCAGGCCTGTGGTTGCAATATAACAACCCAAAAAAGAAAGGGTATTCAAAAAACCTCAATTATGAGTGAGAAAAATTTGCTTCGTGACTGCACGCAAATTCCTGCGAATTATGTTGCCTGGCATCCCTCGCCCTAAAACTGTTAACTTCATCACGAATTACGCCATTACTTATTTTGTCTCTGTGTTATGCTGATGTGCCATTGTGGAGATAAGGACGAGCGTAGCTTCTTGCGAAGTAAAAATAACACCACCAGACATTTTCTACTTGCTGGAGAAATGATGAATCAGCCGCTGCAAAATAAAAGTTTACCGATGCCCTCCTTACGCAATATTCAGGCATTTATTGAAGTGGCGGATACCGGCAGTCTCAATCTGGCCGCAGAGCATCTCAATATTACGGCCTCAGCGGTC
Organism: Klebsiella sp. GW_Kp181; assembly: GCF_040062315.1. Classification (NCBI taxonomy): domain Bacteria; kingdom Pseudomonadati; phylum Pseudomonadota; class Gammaproteobacteria; order Enterobacterales; family Enterobacteriaceae; genus Klebsiella; species Klebsiella sp. GW_Kp181. Next base: position 58,037 of record NZ_JBEAFR010000079.1, on the reverse strand, counting down.
AGCCATCAGATAGCCAGCCTGGAACAGTATCTCGGAAAGAAAATATTTTCCCGCAGCAGTAAAGGCATGGTGTTAACCGCAATTGGTGAAAAATATCTTAAAGAGGTTTCCGGAGCGTTAAATATTATTGGCCAGGCCACCAATCAGGTGATTAACGATATCCATCAGGATTATTTACGCATTCACTCCGCGCCCAGCTTTGGGCTCCTGTGGCTGATGCCCCGCCTGAACAAATTTCGCCAGGCCTGGCCCGAGCTTAAAATTAGCCTGACCTGCTCTTATGAAAGTATCCAGTTCTCCCGCGATAATATTGATATCGATATTCGCCATGGGCTCTCACAATGGCCGACTCTGGTGGTCAAAACCATAAAAAATGAACGCATGCTCCCCTATAGCTCATCAACTTATTTAGCCAGCCGCGAAGTTCAGACTATTGAAGACTTACTGGCCTGCGATCTTATCCACTCCGACAGCACGCTGATCGGCTGGAGCAACTGGTTATCCTGGCACAAGGTTCGCGGCTGGAATAAAAGCTTTATTTTTAATTTTGACCGTTCCTATATGAGCATTGAGGCCGCGCGCATGGGTATGGGCATTATTCTTGAGAGTAATTTGCTGGCCGGTCAGAGCGTTCGTCAACGGCACCTCGAGCCGGTTTTTTCAAGCGACGCGAGTATGCCGGTTAACGCCCATCACTTCGTTTTGCCGCACCCTAACGAGCAAAAAGAGAAAGTGAAGATCTTTTTTAACTGGGTTGCCGAAGAGCTCAGTCATGAGGGATTTCATATCTAACCGTCGACGCTGGACAAAGCGGCAACCTGCGCCTAGAGTTAATCAATCGATTGATTAACTCTTTCAGCGCGATGACCACCACACCGACTACCAGCAAGGGAGAGCAGGCGAAAAGCCAGCTCATCGCCGCCGCTATCGCCCAGTTCGGCGAATACGGCCTGCACGCCACGACCCGCGATATTGCCGCCCAGGCCGGGCAGAATATCGCTGCGATCGCCTACTATTTTGGTTCTAAGGACGATCTCTATCTCGCCTGCGCCCAGTGGATCGCCGATTTTATCGAGCACAATTTCCGTCCCCACGCGCAGGCGGCGGAAGCGCTATTCGCTCAGCCTGTTCCGGACAAAGCCGCCATGCGCACTCTGATTCTGCGCGCCTGTCAGAATATGATTTTGCTACTGACCCAGGATGATACGGTTAACTTGAGCAAATTTATCTCCCGCGAACAGCTATCGCCGACTGCGGCCTACCGGCTTATCCACGATCAGGTCATTGCTCCGCTACACTGCTACCTGACCCGTTTAATCGCCGCTTATACCGGCCTTAACCCTGACAGCACGCAGATGGTGCTGCACACGCACGCGCTACTTGGCGAAGTGCTCGCCTTTCGTCTTGGCCGGGAAACGGTGCTACGCCGCGCGGGCTGGGCTGAATTCGATCGGCAAAAAACCGAGCAAATTTTTGAAGTTATTACCTGCCATATAGATTTCGTTCTGGAAGGATTATCGCAAAGGGGTCTGGAGTCATGAAAAAACCGCTCATCGTCGTTGTGCTGCTTCTCCTGCTGGCCGCTGTCATTGGCGGAGGCTGGTGGTGGTACCAGAGCAGCCAGCAAAAAGAGCTCACGCTTTATGGCAACGTGGATATTCGCACCGTTAACCTGAGCTTTCGCGTGGGCGGACGGCTGGCGTCGCTCAGCGTCGACGAGGGCGATGCAATAAAAGCCGGGCAGACGCTGGGCGAGCTTGATCGCGCGCCCTACGAAAACGCCCTGCAGCAGGCGCAAGCCAACGTTTCCACCGCCCAGGCGCAGTACGACCTGATGATGGCGGGATATCGCTCGGAGGAGATTGCCCAGGCCGCCGCCGCGGTCAACCAGGCGCAGGCGGCTTACGACTATGCGCAGAACTTCTATCAGCGCCAGCTGGGGCTACGCAAAAGCAGCGCCATCTCCGCGAACGATCTGGAAAACGCCCGCTCCTCGCGCGATCAGGCCCAGGCGACGCTGAAATCCGCGCAGGATAAGCTGCGCCAGTATCGCGCGGGGAACCGTCCGCAGGAAATCGCCCAGGCCAGAGCCAACCTTGAACAGGCGCAGGCCGCGCTGGCGCAGGCGAAGCTGGACCTGCACGATACCACGTTGACCTCGCCGTCCGACGGAACGCTGATGACCCGCGCCGTCGAGCCGGGCAGCATGCTTAGCGCGGGCGGTACCGTAATGACGCTGTCGTTAACCCATCCGGTATGGGTACGCGCCTACATCGATGAAACCAACCTGGGCCAGGCCCAGCCGGGGCGCGAAGTGCTGCTTTACACCGATAGTCGCCCGGATAAACCCTATCGCGGCAAAATCGGCTTCGTCTCCCCTACCGCTGAATTCACGCCGAAAACCGTGGAAACCCCGGACCTGCGCACCGATCTGGTTTATCGCCTGCGAATTGTGGTCACCGATGCCGACGACGCGCTGCGTCAGGGGATGCCGGTCACCGTCGCTTTCAGTCATGGAAACGGCCAATGAGCGAAGACGTGATTACGCTGAGCGGCCTGACCCGGAGCTTTACCGGGATGGACCGCCCGGCCGTCGCGCCGCTGGACTGCACCATTCACTCCGGCTATGTGACCGGTCTGGTGGGCCCGGATGGCGCCGGAAAAACCACCCTGATGCGCATGCTCGCCGGGCTGCTGAAGCCCGACGCAGGCAGCGCAAAGGTGATCGGCTTCGACCCGATTGCTGACGATAGCGCCCTGCACGCGGTGCTCGGCTATATGCCGCAAAAATTCGGTCTGTATGAAGATCTGACGGTGATGGAAAATCTCACGCTCTACGCCGACCTGCGCAGCGTGACCGGCGAGGCGCGGGAGAAAACCTTCGCCCGGCTGCTGGAGTTTACCTCTCTCGGCCCCTTTACCGGCCGGCTGGCGGGTAAGCTTTCCGGCGGCATGAAGCAGAAGCTCGGCCTGGCCTGTACCCTCGTCGGCGAGCCGAAGGTGCTGCTGCTGGATGAACCCGGCGTCGGCGTCGACCCCATCTCACGCCGCGAGCTGTGGCAGATGGTACACGAGCTGGCGGGCGACGGGATGCTGATCCTCTGGAGCACCTCCTACCTCGACGAGGCCGAGCAGTGCCGGGACGTTCTGTTGATGAACGAGGGCCAGCTGCTTTACCAGGGAGCGCCAAAAGAGCTGACGCAAACCATGGCGGGACGCAGTTTTTTGATTTCCAGTTCTCGGGAGAATAACCGCCGCCTGCTCCAGCGCACGCTTAAGCTGCCGCAGGTCAGCGATGGCGTCATTCAGGGTAAATCGGTACGCCTGATCATTAAAAAAGAGGCCAGCATCAGCGAAGTACAGAACGCTGCCGATATGCCGCCGCTGGAGGTCGCTGAAACCGCGCCGCGTTTTGAAGACGCCTTTATCGACCTGCTCGGCGGTGCCGGTACCGCCGAATCGCCGCTGGGCAAAATTATCCATACCGTGGAAGGCTCCCATGAGGATACGGTGATTGAAGCGCAGACCCTGACCAAGAAATTCGGCGATTTCGCCGCTACCGATCACGTCGATTTTCAGGTCAAACGTGGGGAGATTTTCGGCCTTCTCGGGCCTAACGGCGCGGGTAAGTCTACCACTTTTAAGATGATGTGCGGCCTGTTGGTCCCCACCTCCGGTAAAGCGCTGGTTCTGGGGATGGACCTGAAGGTCAGCTCCGGCAAAGCGCGTCAGCATCTGGGCTATATGGCGCAGAAGTTCTCGCTGTACGGTAACCTTTCCGTTGAGCAGAACCTGCGCTTCTTCTCCGGCGTATACGGCCTGCGCGGACGGGCGCAGAACGACAAAATTGCCAGCATGAGCGAGGCGTTCGGCCTGAAAAGCATCGCCAGGCAGGCCGCCGACGATCTGCCGCTTGGCTATAAACAACGCCTGGCGCTGGCCTGCTCGCTGATGCATGAGCCGGATATCCTGTTTCTTGACGAACCCACTTCCGGCGTCGATCCCCTCACCCGCCGCGAGTTCTGGCTGCATATCAACAGCATGGTCGATAAAGGCGTCACGGTGATGGTGACCACCCACTTTATGGATGAGGCGGAGTATTGCGATCGTATCGGTCTGGTCTATCACGGCAAATTGATCGCCAGCGGCACGCCGGACGATCTGAAGGCGCTGGCGGCGGATGAAAAACAGCCAGACCCGACGATGGAGCAGGCATTTATCACCCTCATCCATGACTGGGATAAGGAGAACGCCGGTGAGCGCTAAACTGCTATCGTGGCGGCGCGTACGCGCCCTGTGCGTGAAAGAGACGCGGCAGATCGTCCGCGACCCCAGCAGCTGGCTGATTGCGGTGGTGATCCCCCTGCTGCTGCTGTTCATTTTTGGCTACGGGATTAACCTCGACTCCAGCAAGCTGCGGGTGGGCGTGCTGCTGGAGCAGCAGAGCGAAGAGGCGCTGGATTTTGTCCATACCATGACCGGCTCCCCCTATATTGACGCCACCATCAGCGATAACCGCCAGGAACTGGTGCAGATGATGCAGGCGGGACGCATTCGCGCCCTGGTCACCCTACCGGTGGACTTCGACCAGAAGATGGCCCGTCCCGGCGACGACGCGCCGATCCAGCTCATCACCGACGGCAGCGAACCCAATACCGCTAACTTCGCCCAGGGCTACGTCGAAGGCATCTGGCAAATCTGGCAGCAGCAGCGGGCGGAAGATCGCGGTGAAACCTTCGAGCCGCTGATCGACGTGCAGATGCGCTACTGGTTTAACCCGGCCGCCATCAGCCAGCATTTTATTATCCCCGGCGCGATTACCATCATTATGACGGTGGTCGGCGCGATCCTGACGTCGCTGGTGGTGGCCCGCGAGTGGGAACGCGGCACGATGGAAGCGCTGCTGTCGACCGAAATTACCCGCGCCGAGCTGCTGCTGTGCAAGCTGATCCCCTACTATTTCCTCGGCATGCTGGCGATGCTGCTGTGTATGCTGGTGGCGGTGTTTATTCTCGGCGTGCCGTTCCGCGGTTCGCTGGTGATTCTGTTTTTTATTACCAGCCTGTTTTTGCTGAGTACCCTGGGCATGGGGCTGCTGATTTCCACCATCACCCGTAACCAGTTTAACGCCGCGCAGGTCGCGCTGAATGCCGCGTTCCTGCCGTCAATCATGCTCTCCGGATTTATTTTTCAGATAGACAGCATGCCGGCGATAATTCGCGCCGTGACCTACGTGATCCCGGCGCGCTATTTTGTCAGCACTCTGCAAAGCCTGTTTCTGGCGGGCAATATCCCGGTGGTGCTGTTGGTGAACGTGCTGTTCCTGATCGCCTCGGCGGTGATGTTTATCGGCCTGACGTGGCTGAAAACCAAACGACGTCTGGATTAATTTGCCTGCGCGCCCCCCGGTACAAGGGTTGGCAAACGGGTAGCCCGGATAAGCGCAGCGCAATCCGGGGATCACAAAGAGAGAATATGAGATGTTTCATCGCTTATGGACGTTAATCCGCAAAGAGCTACAGTCGCTGCTGCGTGAACCGCAGACGCGGGCGATTTTAATCATGCCGGTACTCATTCAGGTGCTGCTGTTCCCCTTTGCCGCCACGCTGGAGGTGACTAACGCCACCATCGCCATCTATAACGAAGACAACGGCAAGCATGCCGTGGAGCTGACCCAGCGCTTTGCCCGCGCTAAAGCCTTCACCCACGTCCTGCTGCTGAAAAGCCCTCAGGAGATAAGACCGACCATTGACGAACAAAAGGCGCTGCTGGTCGTGCGATTCCCGGCAGATTTTTCGCGCAACCTCGATACCTGGCAGACCGCCCCTCTCCAGCTGTTGCTTGATGGGCGCAACTCCAACAGCGCGCAGATCGCCGCGAACTATCTCCAGCAGATCGTCAAAAACTATCAGCAGGCGTTAATGGAAGGCAAAGCCAAACCAAACAACAGCGAGCTGGTGGTACGCAACTGGTATAACCCGAATCTCGATTACAAATGGTTCGTCGTGCCGTCGCTAATCGCCATGATCACCACCATCGGCGTGATGATCGTCACCTCGCTCTCCGTTGCCCGCGAGCGCGAACAGGGTACGCTCGATCAGCTGCTGGTCTCGCCGCTGGCAACCTGGCAGATCTTTATCGGTAAAGCGGTGCCGGCGCTAATCGTCGCGACCCTGCAGGCCACCATCGTGCTGGGAATTGGTATCTGGGCCTATCAAATCCCCTTTGCCGGCTCGCTGCTGCTGTTTTACTTTACGATGATTGTCTACGGCCTGTCGCTGGTAGGATTCGGCCTGCTGATTTCGTCACTGTGCTCCACGCAGCAGCAGGCGTTTATCGGCGTGTTCGTCTTTATGATGCCGGCAATTCTGCTCTCGGGCTACGTTTCGCCGGTGGAGAATATGCCGCAATGGCTGCAGGATTTGACGTGGATAAACCCGATACGTCACTTTACCGATATCACCAAGCAGATCTATTTGAAGGATGCGAGTCTGGAAATTGTGTGGGGAAGTTTGTGGCCGCTACTGGTCATAGCGGCCACCACCGGCTCAGCGGCGTATGCGATGTTCCGAAGAAAGATCGCGTAATACTCGTCATCGTTCAAGCCACAACTGCGTTAGCTCTCCTCGCTCCCCCCAGTCACATAGTTATCTATGCTTCTGGGGATTCGCTGCGTTGCCGCCTTGTTGTAGCTCGAACGATTTAGCGTATCTGTTTTTATCTTTCGCCAGCAGTGAAACCACCGCTGGACCTGCCAGTATTGCCAGCCCGGCGAGGGCTAACAGCAGGTTGTTGTGCAGCACGCGTGACAGCAGCCACAGCACGATTACCGCCGCGCCGAAGTACCAGGTGGTGGTGAGCTCCTCAAGGAAATCACCGACGTCGCGCCAGCGCTCATCGTGGTGACGCTGCAAGAACAGCATCGACAGTAACGTGACGCCGTACAGCACGCACAAACCTAATCCGACGCGCACCAGCGCGCCGCTCATCCAACCCATCACCAGTACTGCCACGACCAGTAGATGCAACATAATCTGCCAGCAACTAAGACCCGTTGCGACGCGTACACGTTGTTGCCACTTCATGGCTTCTCTCCTGAAGGATTTTTCTCTGCTACTCAGAGTACCGCACTTTACGGAAAATTCCGTATCACCGCATCTTTTTGTGACCTCTACTACACTATTTCCTTCAGGAAAGTGACATTGCCCAGAGAAATAAGGACAACCAAATGCCGCGATTTTCGCTAAACGTGCTGACAATTAACACTCATAAAGGGTTCACTGCCTTCAATCGCCGCTTTATTTTACCCGAGCTGCGCGAAGCGGTGCGTAGCGTCAGCGCCGACATTGTTTGCCTGCAGGAGGTGATGGGTGCGCACGAAATTCATCCGCTGCATATCGAAAACTGGCCGGATACGACCCACTATGAATTTCTTGCCGATACCATGTGGAGCGATTACGCCTACGGTCGCAATGCGGTTTATCCGGAAGGGCATCACGGCAACGCGGTACTTTCTCGCTTTCCTATAGAACATTATCAAAATCTGGATGTTTCGGTCGGCAACAGCGAAAAGCGCGGCCTGCTCTATTGCCGCATCGTCCCGCCCGAAAGCGGGATCGCTATCCATGTGATCTGCGCGCATCTGGGTCTGCGTTCTCATCAGCGCCAGGCCCAGCTGACGATGCTGGCGGACTGGGTAAACGGTTTGCCCGCGGGCGAGCCGGTGGTAGTGGCCGGTGATTTTAACGACTGGCAGCAGCAGGCTAACCGCCAGCTTAAAGCCCAGGCCGGGCTGGAGGAGATTTTTACCCGCGCCAGAGGGCGCCCGGCGCGAACTTTTCCGGTCAGCTTCCCTCTGCTGCGCCTCGACCGCATATACGTAAAAAACGCCCATGCCAGCCAGCCCAAAGCGCTGGCGTTAAAACAGTGGCGTCATTTGTCCGATCATGCACCGCTTAGCGTGGAGATACATCTGTGAAATGCAGCTGGCAGGAAGGAAACCGCATTCGGCTATTAGAAAATGGCGATAACTATTATCCGGCATTATTTGCCGCTATTGATCGCGCGCAGCAGCGGGTGATTCTGGAATCCTTTATCTGGTTCGAGGATGACGTCGGCAGGCAGCTGCATGCCGTGTTGCTCAAAGCGGCCCAACGCGGCGTGCGCGTAGAAGTCCTACTGGACGGTTACGGCTCTCCGGATTTGAGCGAAAGCTTTGTGGGCGAACTGACGTCGGCCGGGGTGATTTTTCGCTACTACGATCCGCGCCCGCGGCTGCTCGGCATGCGCACCAATTTATTCCGCCGCATGCATCGTAAAATCGTGGTGCTCGACGATGTTACCGCCTTTGTCGGCGGAATTAACTACTCCGCCGAGCATATGACCGATTACGGTCCCGAGGCCAAACAGGACTACGCCGTGCAGGTTGAAGGGCCGGTGGTGCTCGACATTCTGCAGTTTGAACTGGAAAACCTGCCCACCAGCGAAGCCACCCGCCGCTGGTGGCGCCGCCGTCGGCATAAGCCCGAAGTCAACCGCAATCCCGGCGAGGCTCAGGCGCTGTTTATCTGGCGGGATAATCAGGATCATCGCGATGATATCGAACGCCACTATCTGAAAATGCTGACCACCGCCCGCCGGGAAGTGATTATCGCCAACGCCTACTTTTTCCCGGGCTATCGACTGCTGCATGCGATGCGCAACGCTGCCCGCCGCGGCGTACGCGTCAAGCTTATTGTCCAGGGCGAACCGGATATCCCGATTGTTAAATTCGGCGCACGTCTGCTGTACCACTACCTGGTCAAAGGCGGCGTGCAGATTTTTGAATATCGCCGCCGTCCGCTGCACGGCAAAGTGGCGCTGGCGGACGACCACTGGGCCACCGTCGGCTCCAGCAACCTCGACCCGCTCAGCCTGTCACTCAATCTGGAAGCCAACCTGGTGATCCACGACCGCGAATTCAACCAGACGCTGCGCGATAATCTCAATGGCTTAATCGCCAACGACTGCCGCGAAGTGGATAAGCGCATTTTGTCGAAACGAACCTGGTGGCGGCTCGGGATTAGCGTGCTGGCGTTCCACTTCCTGCGCCACTTCCCCGCGTGGGTCGGATGGCTTCCGGCCCATACGCCCCTGCTGTCGCGCGTTCAGCCTCCGGTTCAGCCAGAAATTGAAACCCAGGATCGCGTGGACCCGGAAAACCAGGAGGTCAAATCCTGATGGCGAAATCTCACCCTCGCTGGCGGATGGCGAAAAAAATCCTGACGGTGCTCTTTTTTATCGCCGTCGTTGTGCTGCTGGTCGTTTACGCACAGAAAATCGACTGGCAGGAAGTGTGGAAAGTGATTCGTGATTACAACCGTACGGCGCTGCTCAGCGCCATAGGCCTGGTTATCGCCAGCTACCTGATCTATGGTTGCTACGACCTGCTGGGACGCGCCTACTGCGGCCACAAGCTGGCTAAACGCCAGGTGATGCTGGTGTCGTTTATTTGCTATGCCTTTAACCTGACGCTCAGCACCTGGGTGGGTGGGATTGGTATGCGCTATCGGCTCTACTCGCGCCTCGGCCTGAGCGGCGCAACCATTACCCGAATTTTTTCGCTGAGCATTACCACCAACTGGCTGGGCTATATTCTGCTCGGCGGCATCATTTTTAGCTCCGGCATGGTGAAGGTGCCCGAGCGCTGGTATATCAGTCAGTCGTCGCTGCAAATTCTCGGCGTCATTTTGCTGCTGATTTCCGCGTTCTATTTATGGGCCTGCGCCTTTGCTAAAAAGCGCCATCTGACGATAAAAGGCCAGCGGCTGGTTCTGCCCTCCTGGCGCTTCGCGATATTGCAGATGGCGGTTTCCAGCCTGAACTGGATGGCGATGGGGGCGATTATCTGGCTCCTGCTGGGGCCGCAGGTGGACTATTTCCTCGTGCTCGGCGTGCTGCTGGTCAGCAGCATTGCGGGAGTTATCGTGCATATTCCGGCAGGGATTGGCGTGCTTGAGGCGGTGTTTATCGCCATGCTTTCCGGCGAAGAGATTTCGCGCGGCGCGATCATCGCCGCCCTGCTTGCCTATCGCGCGCTCTACTACTTCCTGCCGCTGCTGCTGGCGACCATCGGCTACCTGATTCTGGAGAGCCGGGCAAAGCATCTGCGGGCGAAAAACCAGCGCAAGCTGGCGGGTGAGAAGTAAAAAAGCCCCGGTCGCGGATGCTGACCGGGGCTGCAGTTTCATGCGGTTTGGTAGATATCGTGGATATCTGCCGCTATTTTATCCACTCCTCCGTTGATGAACTTTCCCGGAGGCGCTTCGCTGACCGGGGTACAAGTTCACCACCGTCTGAGATCCGGTAGCCCGGACAGATGCGCAGCATCGCCTACGGGAAACTTTGCTTCTGACCAAAGCTACAGGTTCATCGTTTTCTGCGGTCTGGTAGCCCGGATAAGCGCATCGCGCCGCCATCCGGGAACGAATTAACGACGGTTGCCGAAAATGCGCAGCAGCATCAGGAACAGGTTGATAAAGTCCAGATACAGCGTCAGAGCCCCGAGAATCGAGTATTTGCGCAGCGTCGACGTATCGCGAACGTCAATCTGCTCGCCGATATTTTTCAGCTTCTGGGTGTCATAGGCGGTCAGGCCGACGAATACGATCACCCCGATATAGGTCACCGCCCACATCAGCGCTTCGCTCTTGAGCCAGAAGTTAACCAGCGACGCCAGCACGATACCGATGAGCGCCATAAACAGCATATTGCCGAAGCCGCTCAGATCGCGTTTAGTGGTATAGCCGTAAAGGCTCATCACGCCAAACATCCCGCCGGCAACCACGAAGGTACTGGCGATCGATGAGTAGGTATAGACGAGGAATATACTGGATAAGGTGAGTCCGGTTAGCGCCGAATAGAGCATAAACAGGGTCGTCGCCATACCGGCGCTGAGGCGCTGCACCATGCCCGAGAGCACGAACACTAACCCCAACTGGGCGATAATTAGCCCAAAAAAGGTAATTTTGCTGGAAAAAACAAACATCATCACCGCCGGGGTGTTAGCGGCAAACCACGCGATAAACGCCGTGAGCAGCAGCCCGACCGTCATCCAGCCGTATACCTGCGCCATATAAGTTTGTAGCCCGCTGCGCCCCTGGACGATGGTACCGGAACGAGGATATCTGTCCATGACTGTCTCCTGATTAACGAAATTTATCTTCTAAGCGTACCACACTACCAGCGTTCTGCCGCCTTGCGGTCGCTATCTCGCGCATCCACCCAGCGCTCGCCTTCCGGCGTCGCCTCGCGCTTCCAGAACGGCGCGCGGGTCTTCAGGTAATCCATAATAAACTCCCCCGCTGCAAACGCGCTGCCGCGATGGGCGCTGGTGACGCCGACAAAGACAATCTCTTCTCCGGGCCACATTTCGCCGATACGATGAATCACCGTCACCCTGCCCAGCGGCCAGCGCTCGCGCGCCTGTTCCACGATCTCCGCCAGCGATTTTTCCGTCATTCCCGGATAGTGCTCAAGGGTCAGCGCTTTGACGCTGTCGCCAAGATTGTGGTTGCGGACTTTACCGGTGAACGTCACCACCGCGCCGTCTTCATCGCGCTCGGCCAGCCAGGGATATTCCTCGCCGACTTTAAAGCGGTCATGGCTGACAATAATACGCGTCTGCGTCATATTAGCCCCCGGTAACCGGCGGGAAAAATGCCACTTCATCCCCGGGCGCCAGCGGATGATCAAAGGTCGTCAGCGTCTGATTTACCGCCGCCAGCAGTTTGCCCTCTTCCAGCGCCAGCGCCCAGCGGTCGCCGCGGGCGATGAGCTGCTGGCGAACGGCTTCAACCGTGGTCAGCCCGTTCGGATCGAGAGTCAGTGAGTCGGTGCCGAGTAGTTCGCGCACCTGGGCAAAAAAAAGAACTTTAATCATGGCTAGCTTCCACTCTGAAATCGCCGGACTTACCGCCGCTTTTCGCCAGCAGGCGCACCGGGCCAATCACCATATCTTTCTGCACCGCCTTGCACATATCGTAAATGGTCAGCGCGGCAACGGAAGCGGCGGTCAGAGCTTCCATCTCGACGCCGGTTTTACCGGTCAAACGGCACAGGGATTCGATACGCACCCGGTTATGCTCGGGCTGCGCCTGCAGATTCACTTCGACTTTGCTCAGCATCAGCGGATGACAAAGTGGGATCAGCTCCCAGGTGCGTTTGGCCGCCTGAATCCCGGCGATACGCGCGGTGGCGAAGACGTCGCCTTTGTGATGACTGCCGTCGATAATCATCGCCAGCGTCGTCGCCTGCATTTCAACATAGGCCTCGGCGCGCGCCTCGCGAACCGTCTCCGCTTTCCCTGAGACATCGACCATGTGCGCTTCGCCGGCGGCGTTAATATGGGTCAGCTGTGACATAAACTACTTCTTAAGATGAGAGATAAAGTTGCAAGGGCGCGTGCGCGCATCGAGCTGCGGCGCAATGATATTGTCCCATGCGGTACGACAGGCCTTGGTTGAACCAGGCATGGCAAAAATCAGCGTGCGGTTGGCTACCCCGGCAACGGCGCGGGATTGCAGGGTCGAGGTGCCAATCTCCTCAAAGGAGAGCATGCGGAATACCTCACCGAAGCCTTCCACCTCGCGGTCAAACAGCGGCAGCAGCGCTTCCGGCGCCTGGTCGCCGTCGGTAAAGCCGGTACCGCCGGTAATCAGCACCACCTGCACCTCATCGCCGGCAATCCACGCCGATACCTGGGCGCGAATGGCGTAGCGGTTCTCTTTAACAATCGCCTTATCGACGATGACGTGCCCCGCCTCCTGGGCGGCATCGCGCAGCCAGTGGCCGGAGGTGTCGTCCTCTTCGCCGCGTCGGCTGGAAACGGTGAGAATAGCAATACGGGTCGGGATAAACTCAGCGCTGGCCTGACTCATTAGATCGCTCCTTAAAATGCATTATCCGCCAATATACGACAGGTTCTGGGTAATACCGGTGTTGCCCTGATGCAGGAAATGGGTCTGTTTTTTATGGGTTAACGCTTCGGAAATCCGCGCTTCCAGCGCCGGCTGCTGCTGCTCATCGGCAAGCAGATCGCGCAGATCGACGCCGCCTTCGCCAAACAGGCACAGGTGCAGTTTTCCTACGGAAGAGACGCGCAGACGGTTGCAGGTGGCGCAGAAGTCTTTTTCATAAGGCATGATCAGGCCGATTTCCCCGGCATAGTCGGGGTGGCAAAACACCTGCGCCGGACCATCGCTACGCTGGCGGATCTGATGGATCCAGCCGCGGCGCAGCAATTCATCACGCAGCACCATGCCGGATATATGATGGCGGCGGAACAGTTCATTACCTTCGCCGGTTTCCATCAATTCGATAAAACGTAGCTGAATGCGGCGCGGCTGGATCCACGCGAGAAAGGTATCAAGCTGATGATGGTTAACATCGCGCATCAGCACGGTATTGACCTTCACTTTTTCGAAGCCAGCGGCAAATGCGGCATCGATGCCATCCATCACCTGACGAAATTTGTCCTGGCCGGTTATAGCATGAAACTGACGGGCGTCGAGGCTATCCACGCTGACGTTAATCGCCGTCAGTCCGGCATCGCGCCAGCTTTCAACATCCCGCGCCAGCCGGTAGCCGTTAGTGGTGACCGCAATCTGGCGAATAGAGGAGTTTTCCCGCACGGCGGCGATGATGTCGGTAAAATCGCGTCGCAGAGAGGGTTCACCGCCGGTCAGGCGCACCTTTTCGGTTCCCAGAGCGGAGAAAGCCCGCGTGACGCGACGCACTTCATCGACGCTGAGAAAGCCTTTATTGGTGACGGCGCCGGGCTTATAGCCATCGGGGAGACAGTAGGTGCAACGAAAGTTGCATACGTCGGTAATCGACAAACGCAGATAGTAAAACTTCCGCGCAAATGCATCGGTAAGCTGTGAAGCCATAGACACCTTTCCAAATACGGGAGACGCGGTCATTTCTTTTCGCGCCCTGGTGGCAACCGAAGTTGTCACGGCCAAAGCACCATATCTTTCGACACAGGCACAGAGGCTAGAGTGTTAGTGGGTTACGCCGAATAGTAGCGCGGAAACCAGGGTTATGCCATACCCACATTTCGTTATGTAACGATGTATATAACGGATTTATCTCGCTTTTTTACGACTAAGCGTGTGAGAAAGCAGCGTAATTTATCCCTCCCTTCTTTGCCTTCGGGCGGTAACAGACCCGTTGAGTATTTTATTTTTCCCGCGTAGTAGGTTATCTGGAGCGCAAAAGCTGTAAAAATATCACCCTGGCAATCGGCGGGAATTCACCAGTACGCTGATATTCTCGCCATTGCCACGCTAAAATATCCTTCATAGCTGGAGAGAACGGACATCGTTTTTTAAGGTGAAATCAGTTACTGTGAGCCCGATTAATTGAGATAAGGATTTTTATGCGCAATCGTACTTTCGCCGATCTTGATCGCGTTGTGGCTCTCGGCGGCGGGCACGGGCTGGGACGGGTAATGTCATCGCTTTCTTCGCTGGGTTCGCGCCTGACGGGCATTGTGACTACAACCGATAACGGCGGATCAACAGGACGTATTCGCCGCGCGGAAGGCGGCATCGCCTGGGGCGATATGCGCAACTGTATTAATCAGTTAATTGCTGAACCCAGCGTGGCCTCGGCGATGTTTGAATACCGTTTTAGCGGTAACGGCGAACTTTCCGGGCATAACCTCGGAAACCTGATGCTTAAGGCCCTCGATCATCTGAGCGTTCGGCCGCTTGAAGCGATCAATTTGATCCGCAATTTGCTGAAGGTCGATGCGTTTCTGATCCCGATGTCGGAACAGCCGGTCGATCTGATGGCTATCGATCAGGACGGGCACGAAATTTACGGCGAAGTCAATATCGATCAGCTGGCCTGCGTACCGCGCGAGCTTATGCTCTCCCCGCCGGTGCCCACAACCCGGGAGGCGCTAGAAGCTATCGCCGAAGCAGATTTAATCCTCATTGGCCCCGGCAGTTTCTATACCAGCCTGATGCCGATTTTGCTGCTTGATGAACTGGCGCAAGCGCTGCGCCGCACGCCCGCGCCAATGGTATTTATCGATAACCTCGGCAAAGAGCATAGCCCGGCGGCCAGCCTGACGCTGGCCGACAGGGTCGCCATTATGGAGCAGCAAATCGGCAAACGGGTAATTGACGCGCTGGTTGTCGGCCCGAAAGCCGATAGCGCAGGGATTGAACAGCGGGTCATCATTCAGACGCCGCTGGACGCCAGCGATGTGCCCTATCGCCACGATCGGCAGCTATTACGCAACGCGCTGGAACAGGCCATTCAGGCGTTAGGTTAATCCTCAAGCGGCTTAATTGTGGCGGCAAAAGCTGGCTGGCTTAAAATCTTAAGGTTGTCTTAAAAAAGAATCGGCAGGATAGCGGACATCTCTTCATGTGGACGTTCGCTATGTCGTTATTTTCTTTACGTCGGCCGGTACTCAGCCGTACGGCCTATTTGCTTCTGTTCGCCTGCTATATCGGCCTCGCGCTGAATCTTGCTTTCTATCGCCAGGCATTTACCCTGCTGCCGGTTAACGGTCTGCATAACTGGCTGGTATTCCTCAGTATGCCGATAGTGGCCATCAGCGTGATGAATATCATCACCACTCTCGCCTCGTTCCTGAAGCTCGACCGCCTCGTGGTTAGCCTGTTTATTTTGCTCAGCGCCTCGGCCCAGTATTTTATCTGGACCTTCGGGGTGGTTATCGATCGGGCGATGATTACCAATATTTTCGATACCACGCCCGCGGAGAGCTTTGCGCTGCTCTCCGGGAAAATGGTGCTGATACTGGGGCTTTCCGGCATTCTGGCCGTCGTCACGGCATGGTGGATCAAAATTCGCAAGCCGCAGACGCTTTGGCGCAGTCTTGCCGTACGGCTGGTGAGCATCGCGGTTTCAGCGCTGCTGATTATTCTGGTCGCCGCCCTCTTCTATAAAGATTACGCTTCGCTGTTTCGCAACAACAAAGAGCTGGTAAAGTCCCTGAGCCCGTCAAACAGCATTGTGGCGGTGAATTCATGGTATGCGCATAACAGAATGGACAATCTTCCGCTGGTCAAAATTGGCGAAGACGCCGTTCAGAAGCCGCAGATGCGCAGCGGACCGCGGAAAAATCTGACCATTGTAGTGTTAGGTGAAACTTCGCGGGCGGCCAACTTCTCCCTGAACGGCTACTCTCGCGAGACCAACCCGCGTCTGAAGCAGGATAACGTGATCTATTTCGCTAATACGACTTCCTGCGGCACCGCTACCGCGGTTTCCGTCCCCTGCATGTTCTCCAATATGCCGCGCGCCCACTATGATGAAGAGCTGGCGCATCATCAGGAAGGCGTGCTGGATATCCTGCAACGGGCGGGAATTAAAGTGCAGTGGAATGACAACGACGGCGGCTGTAAAGGGGCCTGCGACCGGGTGCCGCACGAAAACGTCACCGATCTTAAGCTGAGCGGCCAGTGCATCGACGGCGAGTGCTACGACGAAGTGCTGTTCCATAATCTGGATAGCTATATCGATAATCTACAGCAGGACGGGATTATCGTTCTGCATACCATCGGCAGCCACGGGCCGACCTACTACAATCGCTATCCGGCGCAGTTTAAACAGTTTACGCCGACCTGCGATACCAATGAGATCCAGAGCTGCACCCAGCAACAGCTCACTAATACCTACGACAACACGATTTTGTATGTCGATTATGTGGTCGACAAAGCGATAAAATTACTGCAGTCGAAGCAGGATAAATTTACCACCAGCCTGGTATATCTCTCAGATCACGGAGAGTCGCTTGGCGAGGATGGGGTGTATTTGCACGGGCTGCCGTGGTCCATAGCGCCGGATACGCAAAAACATGTGCCCATGCTGCTGTGGTTGTCAGCGGATTATCAACAGCGCTATGGGGTCTCCAGCCAGTGTTTGCAGCAAAAAGCGAAAACCCAAACGTATTCGCAGGATAACCTTTTCTCCACCCTGCTCGGTCTGCTCGGGGTCAGCACTCACGAGTACCAGGCAACAGACGATATTTTAACGCCATGTAGAGAGGCAGGCCGATGAAAATTTTAGTCATTGAAGACGATGCGCTCCTGTTACAAGGATTAATTCTGGCGATGCAAAGCGAGGGCTACGTGTGCGACGGCGTCTCTACCGCCCACGAAGCCGCGCTCTCGCTGGCCAGCAACCACTACAGTCTGGTGGTGCTTGACCTCGGGCTGCCCGATGAGGACGGCCTGCACTTTCTGGCGCGCATGCGGCGAGAGAAGTTTAGCCAGCCGGTGCTGATCCTCACCGCCCGCGATACCGTTGATGAACGTATTAGCGGCCTGGATACCGGCGCGGATGACTATCTGGTTAAACCCTTCGCTCTTGAAGAGCTTAACGCGCGCATCCGCGCCCTGCTGCGTCGCCACAACAATCAGGGCGATAACGAGCTGGCTATCGGTAACCTGCGCCTGAACGTCACCCGGCGGCTGGTCTGGCTCGGCGAACAGTCCCTGGATCTAACCCCGAAAGAGTACGCGCTGCTCTCCCGCCTGATGATGAAGGCGGGCAGTCCGGTACACCGCGAAATTCTTTATAACGATATCTACAGCTGGGACAACGAACCGGCCACTAATACGCTGGAAGTGCATATCCATAATTTACGCGATAAGGTGGGTAAATCGCGGATCCGCACCGTCCGCGGCTTCGGCTATATGCTGGTCGATAATACAGGAGCCGAATAACGCTATGGCTCTGTTTGTCAGTAAAAACTGGACCATGCGCCATCGGCTGCTGCTGACCATTGGCGCGATACTGGCGGTTTGCCAGCTCATCAGCGTGTTCTGGCTGTGGCATGAAAGCCAGGAACAGATTCAGCTGCTGGTGGCCAGCGCCATCGAAGGTCATAATAATCAGAAGCATATTGAGCATGAGGTTCGTGAAGCGGTAGCCAGTCTGCTGATCCCGAGCCTGCTGATTATCGGCCTGGCGCTCTATATCTCCCTGCTGGCGGTGAAAAAAATCACCAGGCCGCTATCCCGCCTCCAGCAGGAACTTGAAAGCCGTACCCCGGATAACCTGCGGCCTATCGCCCTGCAAGAGTCGGTGCCCGAAGTCACCGCGGTCACTACCGCGATTAATCAGCTGGTCTCCCGCCTTAACTTAACGCTCGATCGCGAGCGCCTGTTTACCGCCGACGTCGCCCATGAGCTGCGCACACCCCTGGCCGGATTGCGTCTGCATCTGGAGCTGCTGGCGAAAGTGCATGGCGTTAGCGTCGCCCCGCTGATCCAGCGCCTCGATCAGATGACCAACAGCATTAATCAACTGCTTCAGCTGGCGCGGGTCGGCCAGTCTTTCTCCGCCGGCAGCTATCAGCAGGTCAGGCTGAAGGAAGATGTGATCGAGCCGCTGCGGAGCGAACTGGAGACGATGCTGGAACAGCGTCAGCAAAAGCTGGTGGTCAGCGACAAAGAGGGTGAAGCGATAGTGTCAGGTGACGCCACGCTGGTGCAGGTAATTTTACGCAATCTGGTAGAAAACGCGCATCGTTACAGCCCGACGGGTTCGACGATTAAAGTGTCGATAGCCCCCGGCCCCACGCCGGTTCTGGCGGTAGAAGATGAAGGTCCGGGCATTGATGAGGCCAAAAGCGGTGAATTGAGCAAAGCGTTCGTCCGCATGGACAGCCGCTACGGTGGTATCGGGCTCGGGTTAAGCATCGTCACCCGCATCGCCCAGCTGCACGACGCCCAGTTCTTTTTACATAACCGTCAGCCCGGGCCCGGCGTTCGCGCGTGGGTGCTTTTTCCCGACACTGTCCGTCAGAACGTCAGCACCCATTGATGAAAAAAGGCAACGACGATAACAAAAGCGCAGGTGACTGCCAGATATTCGCGGAAGGTTAATTTTTGCATGGCGCTATCCTCAGTAGATTGAGGATAGTTTCGCCAAACAATATTAAGCCAACATTAAGCATCAAGGAAAATCGCGACAGAGGGGCAATAAATAGACAAAACGTGTTGCGCCTCGTTTTGGCTCATGCGCTCGCTTTTCTCTCGGGTGGCGGCTAACGCCTTACCCGCCCCACGAAAAACACCGCACGCCCTCCCCCTGAAGCACCGGTAAAGCCCGGGCGATATTTATCTGGCAACTCCGCTACGAAGCGGCGATAAACAGATCGCGCAGCTGATGAAGCTGGTCGCGAATTTGCGCCGCCTCTTCGAACTCCAGATTCTGCGCGTGCTGCATCATCTGCGCTTCCAGCTCGTGGATCTTCTGCTGCAGCGCCTTCGGCGTGAGCGCCACGACATCCGCCTCAACCGGCGAGCGAGACTTGCCGCGCCCCTTAGTTTTCGTTTTGGCAATATTCTGACCGAGCGCCAGAATGTCGACCACTTTCTTATTCAGCCCCTGCGGAACAATACCGTGCTCTTCGTTATAGGCCTGCTGCTTCTCGCGGCGACGTTCGGTTTCACCGATCGCTTTCGCCATTGACGGCGTAATTTTATCGCCATAGAGAATCGCTTTACCGTTGATGTTGCGCGCCGCGCGGCCAATGGTCTGAATCAGCGAGCGTTCAGAGCGCAGGAAGCCTTCTTTATCGGCGTCCAGGATCGCCACCAGCGAGACTTCCGGCATATCCAGACCTTCACGCAGGAGGTTGATCCCTACCAGCACGTCAAACTCGCCGAGGCGCAGATCGCGGATAATCTCCATACGCTCGACGGTATCGATATCCGAATGCAGATAGCGCACCCGCTCGCCGTGCTCTTCCAGATATTCGGTTAAGTCTTCCGCCATCCGTTTGGTCAGCGTGGTGACCAATACGCGCTCGTTGATCGCGGTGCGCAGGCGAATTTCCGACAGCAGGTCGTCGACCTGAGTGGCTACCGGGCGCACTTCGATGACCGGATCCAGTAGCCCGGTCGGGCGGACAACCTGGTCGACGACTTCGTCGCCGGATTTATCCAGCTCATAGGCGCCCGGCGTTGCCGAAACGTAGATCGTTTGCGGCGCCAGGGCCTCAAACTCTTCAAACTTCATCGGACGGTTATCCAGCGCGGACGGCAGACGGAAACCGTACTCCACCAGCGTCTCTTTACGCGCCCGGTCTCCGCGGTACATGCCGCCGATTTGCGGAATCGTGACGTGGGATTCATCAATCACCAGCAGACCATCCGCCGGCAGGTAGTCGAACAGCGTGGGCGGCGGCTCGCCCGGCCCGCGCCCTGACAGATAGCGCGAGTAGTTTTCAATCCCCGAGCAGTAGCCTAGCTCGTTCATCATTTCGAGATCGAACTGGGTACGCTGGCTGAGGCGCTGCTCTTCCAGCAGCTTATTGTTTTCCAGCAGCACCTTACGCCGCTCCGCCAGCTCGGTTTTGATCTCTTCCATCGCCTGGACAATACGTTCGCGCGGAGTGACGTAGTGGGTTTTCGGGTAGACGGTAAAGCGCGGGATCGTCGACTCGATGTGGCCGGTGAGCGGGTCGAACAGCGACAGGCGCTCGACTTCTTCATCGAACAGCTCTACGCGCAGCGCGACGTCGTCAGACTCCGCCGGGAAGATATCGATCACCTCGCCGCGCACGCGGAAGGTACCCCGCTGGAAGGCCTGATCGTTGCGGGTATACTGCAGTTCAGCCAGGCGGCGCAAAATGGCGCGCTGGTCGATGATCATGCCGACCGTCAGGTGCAGCATCATCTTCAGATAGAGGTCCGGATCGCCGAGGCCGTAGATGGCGGAGACCGAGGCAACCACCACCACGTCACGACGCTCCAGCAGCGCTTTGGTTGCCGACAGACGCATCTGTTCAATATGTTCGTTTACCGAAGCATCTTTCTCGATGAAGGTGTCCGAGCTTGGCACATAGGCTTCCGGCTGATAGTAGTCGTAGTACGAGACGAAATACTCCACCGCGTTCTCCGGGAAGAACTCTTTCATCTCGCCGTATAGCTGCGCCGCCAGCGTTTTGTTCGGCGCCAGCACCATCGTCGGGCGCTGCAGGTCGGCAATGACGTTGGCGATGGTAAAAGTTTTACCTGAGCCGGTCACCCCGAGCAGCGTTTGATGCGCCAGGCCATCTTCCAGCCCCTCTTCCAGGCGACGAATGGCTTCCGGCTGGTCGCCGGAGGGACGGAAAGCAGAATGCAGCTTGAACGGTTTACTCATCTATCAGGACCTGAAGAAGGGTTGAACGGCAGGTCTTTAATTCTACTCGCCAGCACAGCTTTTGCCAATAAAAAATACTGGATATAAAAACAGTATCCTATTATCGTATCCGGGCGAATCAGCCCTTTTTGCCGTCAGAATAGACGAATAAATAGCGCTTTTGCGCATAATCCACCACTCTGTGGGGTTATCCCCAGAAAGTATTGACATTTAACATTTGTCAAGCGAGTGGATGAATGTTTTATGGCAGCCGGTGACACTTTTCTTACAGGCATTGCTTTTATTTAAGCATTTGAAATTTAATGAAATTTAATAAAAGACGGGTTTCGCGTCAATTCGCCCGCAGGCCGCGTAGTCTCTAGCTTACCGCAAGTTTTCTAACTCTAACACACAAGGTTATCCACAGGAATAGTGGATAACTGTCTGCAGCCCCTGACCCAAGCCACCCGAACAAAACCGAGCGGACCGGCAAAACCCGCTGCGAAAAAAATTTATTGAATTTTTTTTGCTGTTTATCGGCAAAGATTAGCTGGATTTTTTATTATTTTTTGCACCACATTCCAGCGCGCGGGCACCGGGAAAGTGCAAGCGCCGTCCGCTTTCTGACGCCGCCGCCTGCATTCAACGGCAAAAACCGAGAGTTCTTTTTCCTGGCAAGAGATTTGCAGCATCTTCTCGTCGCCTGATATCTCAGGAAAGGAGAAAACGTCTATGTTGAGTCTACGTGCCGTGAATCACTATTACGGAAGCCAGCACACGCTGTGGAATGTTGACCTTGAACTCTGGCCGGGGAAATGCACCTGCGTGATGGGGCGTCAGGGCATGGGTAAAACCACGCTGGTTAACTGTATTACCGGGCATCTGCCGGTCGCCAGCGGCAGTATGACCTGGCAGGACGCGGGGGCGGCTCCTTATGACCTGATGCCGCTCTCCGCCCAGTCGCGCAGCGCTATCGGCATAGGCTACGTCCCGCAGGATAAACGTATTTTTTCGCAGCTAAGCGTTGAGGAAAATCTGCATATAGCCCTTGCTGCGGGCGGCGAATCCGCATCGGGCATGGCCGGAGAGATTTATGAGCTCTTTCCGGAGCTTTACGCGCTGCGCCAAAGTAAAGGGATTACCCTGACCGCCGACGACCAGTACCAGCTGGCGCTGGCGAGGGCGTTGATAACCCGCCCGCGCCTGCTGATCCTCGACGAACCCTCACGCGGCGGCGGCCCGCGCTTTTTGCACAAGCTCGGGGATTTACTGGTACGGTTGAACCGCGATATTGGCCTGACGGTGCTGATCGCCGAACAACACCTGCCGTTTATCCGTCGGGTGGCGGATCGTTTCTGTCTCCTGCACTGTGGACGCAGCGTGGCCCAGGGCGACGTTATGCAGTTGGATGCGCCGCTGCTGGCAAAATGGATGACGCCGGATCCAGCGCGCTGAGATCGAGATACTGGCCGAGATCCTCGCGCTGCTGCGCATTCGCCAGCCACGGAATTTCTCCAAGCAGCGGCGCGGGCAGTACGCGCTCTAGCGTTGCCAGATATTCAGAGTGACGCTTGCCCGGCGGCTGGATATCGTTAGCGATCCATCCCGCCAGCGGCAGTCCGGCTTGCTGCACCGCCTGAGCGGTCAGCATCGCGTGGTTGATGCACCCCAGCTTGACCCCGACGACGAGAATCACCGGTAGCCGCTCCGCCTGTACCCAATCGGCAAAGGTCAGCGTTTCTGACAGCGGCGTAAACCAGCCCCCCGCCCCTTCCACCAGTACCCAATCAGACCGTTCCTCCAGTTCGCGCAGACCTGCAGAGATCGCGGCGGCGTCAATCGGCCTCCCTTCATCGGCGCTAATGATATGCGGCGAGGTCGGCTCGGCAAAGGTAAAGGGATTAACCTGTTCGTAGCGCAGCACCGCGCGGCTATTGCGCTGCAGGGCCAACGCATCTTCATTGCGCAATCCCTGCGCCGTATGGTCGCTGCCGGAGGCCACCGGTTTATAGCCCGCGCTATGAAATCCCGCGCGGTTAGCCGCCTGCAGCAGCGCGCAGCTGGCGACGGTTTTCCCCACTTCGGTGTCGGTACCGGTAACGAAAAAACGTTTAATCACGTTCGATGACTCCTGTAAAAAGTTGGTACGTCAGCGGACTTTGTCCCTGCTGCTGCGGCCAGGCGAGCTGAAGCTGCCGCAGCTTACCGCGGCTGAGCGGCGCAGGGCTGCGTCCGTGGTGCAGATGGGTAGCGCCGATGCCTTTCAGCGAGCGCATCGCGCTGAGCGCATCGGTAAACGGCAGCGTAATGGCATGGACGCGGCCGGTCGCGCGGCGACCGGCCAGCGCATCACGCACCGCCTGCTCGCTGAGAAAACGGTTGGCGTGCGGCTGCTCATCGATAGCTCGCCAGGCCTGGTTCAGCTCCGGCAAAGAGCCCGCCAGTAGGGTGCTGAACGCCACGCGTCCGCCGGGCCGCACCACCCGGGAAAGTTCGTCAAGGGCGGTGACGAGGTTGTCGCACCACTGCACCGCCAGGTTGCTCCACGCCAGGTCGACGCAGCCGTTCGCCAGCGGCAGCGCTTCGATGTCGCCTTCGACGTAGCAATGCGCGCAGCCGCCGCGGCGGGCTTCAGCCAGCATGTCGACGGAAAGGTCCAGCGCCGTCACCCGACTCCCCGCATCAAGCCAGAAGCGGCTCATGCTACCGGGGCCGCAGCCCGCGTCCAGCACCTCGGGGAAGGTTTTAATATCGAGCTGCGCCAGCAGCAGAGAGGCGCTACGCCGCTGTAATTCGTCATGCCGGGCGTACTGTCCCGCCGCGCGGCCAAACGCCGCCGCTACCGCGCGTTTATTCACCACCGTCATGCAGTACCTCCAGCAGCCGGGCAATATCGGCGGAATCGTGCGCAGCGGTCAACGTCAGGCGCAGGCGGGCGCTACCGACGGGAACCGTCGGCGGGCGGATTGCCGTCGCCCAGCAGCCGCGCTCGCGTAGACAGGCTGCCAGCCGCAGCGCGCGAGCGTTATCGCCGACGATCAGCGGCTGAATCGCGCTGTCAGAATGGGTCAGTTCGCCGGGATAATGGGTCATTTCGCGGCGAAAATCTGCAATATGGCCAGCCAGCTTTTCCCGCCGCTGCCGGCCATCGTCACTACGTATCACCCCCAGCGCGGCGCTGAGCGCCACTGCCTGCGCCGGGGGCATGGCGGTGCTGTAAATGAGATGGCGGGCAAACTGCAGCAGATAATCCGCCAGCGCTTCGCTGCAGAGGACCGCCGCCCCGCTGACGCCAAACGCTTTACCGAAGGTGACGATCAGCAAATCCGGATGAACCTGCTGGCTATAACAGCTGCCGCGCCCCTCTTCGCCGAGCGCGCCGATACCGTGCGCGTCGTCAACCAGCAGAAGCGCCCCGGCCTCCCGCGACGCTTGCTGAACCTCCGCCAGCGGCGCGCTATCGCCGTCCATGCTAAAAATGCCTTCAGTCACCACCAACTGCTGACCGGATAGCGGTTTCGCCAGCAGATCCCGCAGATGTCGGGAGTCATTGTGCTGAAAACGCCGCAGCTGCGCCGGGCCAAGGCTGGCGGCTTCCAGCAACGAGGCGTGGCTGAGACGATCGGCGACAATCCGATCCTCTTTGCCCGCGAGAGCGGCAATCACCGCCTGATTCGCGGCAAAGCCGGAAATAAACAGCAGCGCGCGCGGATAGCCCAGCCAGTCGGCCAGCTGGTCTTCCAGCACGTGGTGCGCCTCGCTGTAGCCGCTGACGTGGCCGGAACCGCCGCTGCCGACGCCGTAGCGCTCCGCGCCCTGCTGCCAGGCCTTGACGATCGTTGGATGCTGACTGAGGCCCAGATAATCGTTGCTGGAAAAATTGAGCCAGCGCTGCCCTTCACGAATAAGCCAGCGTCCTGCGCCCTGGGTCACCGGCAGGCGACGGCGCAACGCATCCGCCGCCTGCCGCTCCGCCAGCGCTTGTTCGATACGGTGCTGCCAGCTCATAGCGCCGCCGCGTTGTAATATTCCTCGGTATCCGGGTTCATCAACGCCTGCTCCAGGCGCTGCTGTTGGGCGTTATCGCCTTCCAGCACCGCGGTCTGCTGCGGGTTGATCCCCAGCTTGCGGAACAGCTGCAGGTCTTTATCCTCTTCCGGGTTTGGCGTGGTCAGCAGCTTGCAGCCGTAGAAAATCGAGTTCGCCCCGGCCATAAAGCACATCGCCTGGGTCTGTTCGTTCATCTGTTCGCGACCGGCGGAAAGGCGCACGTGCGAGGTCGGCATCATGATGCGCGCAATGGCGATAGTACGAATAAAATCAAAGGCATCAACGTCGTCATTATCCGCCAGCGGCGTGCCTTTGACCTTTACCAGCATATTGATCGGCACGCTTTCCGGCGGCGTCGGCAGATTGGCCAGCTGCAGCAGCAGCCCGGCACGGTCTTTGACCGTTTCCCCGAGCCCGACAATACCGCCGGAGCACACTTTAATTCCGGCATCGCGCACTTTGTCGAGGGTATCGAGGCGCTCCTGATAAGTGCGGGTGGTAATAATATTGCCGTAGAACTCCGGCGAGGTATCGAGGTTGTGGTTGTAGTAATCCAGGCCGGCGCCTGCCAGACGCTGCGCCTGGCTCTCGTTCAGCGTGCCAAGCGTCATACATGCCTCCAGCCCCAGCGCTTTCACCCCTTTAACCATCTGCTCAAGATACGGCATATCGCGATCGTTCGGGTTCTTCCATGCCGCGCCCATACAGAAGCGGGTTGAACCGGCTTGTTTCGCCTGCCGCGCCGACTCCAGCACCTGCTCAACCTCCATCAGGCGTTCGGATTCAAGGCCGGTTTTATAGCGCGCGCTTTGCGGGCAGTATTTGCAGTCTTCCGGGCAGGCGCCGGTCTTAATCGACAGCAGCGTGCTGACCTGAACCTGGCGCGGGTCGAAGTGTTGACGGTGGACCTGCTGCGCTTCAAACAGCAGATCCAGAAATGGTTTATTAAATAACTCAGTGACTTGCGACATTGTCCAACGTGGGTGGTGAGCCATTAGCCTCTCCAAAAGTCGTACACGTTCTATTTCACACAGCCTCTTTGTTGGCTGCACTCGCGCACCCCAGTGACATAGTGAACTTTGCTCATGGGGTTTTCTCGTTTGCCGCCTCGATACTGCGCGAAATATTTTGTGTACGATTCATTGTAAGTTCAGTGTAGACTTGTAAACCTAAATGTTTTCAAAATGGTTTACAAGTCGATTATGACAACGGACGATCTCGCTTTCGATCGGCGCCACATCTGGCACCCTTACACTTCAATGACTTCACCGCTGCCGGTCTATCCGGTAGTGGCCGCCCACGGCTGCGAGCTGACCCTCGCCGGCGGCGAGCAGCTGGTTGACGGCATGTCGTCCTGGTGGGCGGCGATTCATGGCTACAATCACCCGCGCCTGAATGCGGCGATGAAAGCGCAGATCGACCAGATGTCGCACGTCATGTTTGGTGGGATAACCCACCCTTCGGCGGTGGCCCTGTGCCGCCAGCTGGTGGCGATGACCCCGGAAAGCCTTGAGTGCGTGTTCCTCGCCGATTCCGGCTCCGTTGCCGTCGAAGTGGCGATGAAAATGGCGCTACAGTACTGGCAGGCGAAGGGCGACCCGCGCCGGCGCTTTCTTACCTTCCGCAACGGCTATCACGGCGATACCTTCGGCGCCATGTCGGTCTGCGATCCGACGAACTCAATGCACAGCCTGTGGCAAGGTTATTTGCCGGATAACCTCTTCGCCCCGGCGCCGCAGAGCCGCTTCGACGGCGACTGGGATGAGCGGGATATGGCGCCGTTCGCCCGACTGATGGCCGCCCATCGTCATGAAATCGCCGCGGTGATCCTCGAGCCGATTGTTCAGGGCGCGGGCGGAATGCGGATGTACCATCCCGAGTGGCTCCGGCGGATCCGCAGAATGTGCGATCGCGAAGGTATCCTGCTGATCGCCGATGAGATTGCCACCGGGTTCGGCCGCACCGGTAAGCTGTTTGCCTGCGAGCACGCGGGGATTACGGCGGATATTCTGTGCCTTGGCAAAGCGCTAACCGGCGGCACCATGGCGCTCTCCGCCACCCTCACCACGCGTCAGGTGGCGGAAACCATCAGCGACGGTGAAGCGGGCTGCTTTATGCACGGACCGACCTTTATGGGCAATCCGCTGGCCTGCGCGGTGGCGACCGAGAGTCTGCGTCTGCTGGAAAGCGGAGAGTGGCAGCAGCAGGTGGCGGGGATCGGAGTGCAGCTCAACGCCGAGCTGGCCCCGGCGCGCGAATCTGAACAGGTTGCCGACGTGCGGGTCTTAGGGGCGATTGGCGTGGTTGAGACGCATCGACCGGTTAATATGGCCGCCCTGCAGCGCTTCTTCGTCGAACAAGGCGTGTGGATACGTCCGTTCGGTCGCCTGATCTATCTGATGCCGCCGTACATCATTACGCCGGAGCAGCTAAGCCGCCTGACGCGGGCGGTTAACATCGCCGTTCAGGATGAAACATTTTTTAGCGAATAAGAGACGGTAAAGGCACGGCACACGCGCTACACTTCTTTGCTAATCAGTGAATTAATGCGAGGAGAGACGATGAAATTAATCAGTCATGATTTGCAGGACGGCGAGAAGCTGCCTAATCGTCATGTCTTCAACGGCATGGGCTACGATGGCGATAATATTTCACCGCACCTGGCGTGGGATGAGGTGCCGGCCGGCACTAAAAGCTTTGTGGTGACCTGTTTCGATCCCGATGCGCCGACCGGTTCCGGCTGGTGGCACTGGCTGGTGGCCAACCTTCCCGCCGATACCCGCGTGTTACCGCAGGGAGCCGGTTCCGGCCAGGCCGAACTGCCCGAAGAGGCCATTCAGACTCGTACCGATTTCGGTCAGACCGGATACGGCGGTGCAGCGCCGCCGAAGGGCGAGACCCATCGTTATATCTTTACCGTCCACGCGCTGGACGTCGAAAAAATTGCGGTCGATGAGGGCGCAAGCGGCGCGATGGTCGGCTTTAACGTCCATTTCCACAGCCTCGGCAGCGCGTCGATTACCGCCCTGTTTAGCTAATCCCCGGATGGCGGCGTAAACGCCTTATCCGGGCTACAGGTGAGTGCGATTGGGTAGCCCGGGTAAGGCGTCAGCCGCAACCCGGGTAAACCAAAACAATCACGACTCCGTCACCGCCTGCACGGCGTTTTTGCGCACCCGCGCAAACCACACCGCCGTCAGCAGGCCGAGCCACACCAGACCAGCGATCAGCGCAATCCGCGTCTCTTCCACCATCCCCAGCACCGCAATAACCAGTCCCATAAACAGTAGCGTCAGCAGCGGCGCAACCGGCCAGAACGGCACCGGAAACGCGATAGCGCTACGCTCCTCAGCGGACAGACCGCGACGCATCGCAAAGTGGGCCAGCAGGATCATTAACCAGACCCATACCGTCGCGAAGGCCGCCAGCGAGGCAATCAGCACAAACACCTGCTCCGGCATCAGATAATTCAGCACCACCGCCGCCAGCAGCGCCACGCCCATGACCACCACCGTCATCCACGGCACCCCGTTGCTGGCGATGCGCTGGAAGCTCTTCGGCGCCAGCCCCTCTTTCGCCATACCGTACATCATGCGCCCCGCGCCAAAAATATCGCTGTTAATCGCCGAAATGCTGGCGCTGATGACGATGATATTCAGAATGGTGGCCGCTGCCGGAATGCCCAGGCCATCGAAGATCAGTACGAAAGGACTACCTCGCTCGCCGAAGCTGTTCCACGGGAAAATCGCCATCAGAATCGCCAGGGTGCAGACATAAAACAGCACGATACGCAGCGGAATCGTATTGATCGCCTGCGGGATCACCTTGTGCGGATTCTTCGCTTCCGCAGCGGTGACGCCGATGATCTCAACGCCGCCAAAGGCAAACATGACGATTCCGAGCGAAGCCACGATCCCCTCCCAGCCGTTAGGGGCAAAGCCGCCGTGACTCCATAGGTTATCCAGCCCGGTTGCCGGGAAGGCGTTACCGAATCCGAAGAAAATAATGCTGCCGCCCGCCACAATCATGGCAATAATCGCCACCACTTTGATTAGCGACAGCCAGAACTCCATCTCGCCGAAAACGCGCACGCTGCACAGGTTCATGGCGCCGATAAAAAAGATAATGCTCAGCACCCAGATCCAGCGCGGAACATCGGGATACCACAGCCCCATGTAGATGCCGAAAGCGGTCACGTCCGCGAGGGCGACGATCACCATCTCAAAGGTGTAGGTCCAGCCGGTAATAAACCCCGCCAGCGGGCCAAGATACTGTCGCGCGTAGCTGCTGAAGGAGCCGGAAACCGGGTTGCGTACCGCCATTTCCCCCAGCGCCCGCATCACGATAAACACCGCCGCGCCGCCAATCAGATAGGCCAGCAGTACCGCCGGGCCTGCGGCCTTGATCGCCGATGCCGAGCCGTAGAACAGCCCGGTGCCGATGGCGGAACCGAGCGCGATAAAACGAATGTGACGGGCATTCAGCCCGCGCAGCAGGTGTGGCTTGTTTTGTTGTTGCATATGCAAGTGTCCTGATAGTTTTTATACGACGACAAATATGCGTGTAGGGTGGCCGGAAGGAAGATATCCTCCCGGCGCAGGTACAGAGAACAGCGATGGTTTAGCGTTGGTCTGAGAGCACGGCAGGCAGCAGCCGCGTAAGATGACGTGCGGCCAGAAGCGCAATGGCGTTTTCGATATCCGGAGCGAAGAAGCGGTCTTCGGTGTAGTGGGTCACCCGCTCGCGCAGCAGGTGGCGCGCCTCTTCCAGCAGCGGACTGCTGGTCAGGCCTTCACGCATATCCAGACCCTGCGCGGCAGCCAGCCACTCTACGGCCAGCACGCCGCGGGTATTTTCCGCCATCGCCCACAGGCGGCGACCGGCGGCTGGCGCCATTGAGACGTGGTCTTCCTGGTTAGCGGAGGTCGGCAGGCTGTCCACGCTGTGCGGATGCGACAGCGCTTTGTTTTCGCTGGCCAGCGCCGCCGCCGTCACCTGGGCGATCATAAAGCCGGAGTTGACGCCGCCGTTTTTCACCAGGAAAGGCGGCAGCTGCGACATATGGCTGTCCATCATCAAGGCGATTCGGCGCTCGGACAGCGAGCCAATTTCGGCAATCGCCAGCGCGATATTATCCGCCGCCATCGCCACCGGTTCGGCGTGGAAGTTGCCGCCGGAGATAACGTCGTTCTCGCTGGCAAATACCAGCGGGTTATCGGAGACCGCGTTGGCTTCAACCAGCAGCACTTCCGCCGCCTGGCGAAGCTGGGTCAGGCAGGCTCCCATCACCTGCGGCTGACAGCGCAGAGAATACGGGTCCTGCACCTTGGTGCAATTATGGTGTGATTGGGAAATTGCGCTGTCATCGGTCAATAGGTGGCGATAGAGCGCCGCGGCGTCAATCTGCCCCCGCTGGCCGCGCGCTTCATGAATACGCGGATCAAATGGACGACGCGATCCAAGCGCCGCCTCGGTGGTTAACGCCCCGCAGACCACTGCGGAAGCAAACAGGTCTTCGGCTTCGAACAGCCCGCGCAGGGCAAACGCCGTCGATGCCTGCGTGCCGTTGAGCAGCGCCAGCCCCTCTTTTGCCGCCAGAGTAATCGGCTCAAGCCCCGCCTGACGCAGCGCTTCCGTCGCCGGTAGCCACTCCCCGCCGCGCACCCGCGCTTTCCCCTCGCCAAGCAGGGTTAAGGACATATGCGCCAGCGGCGCGAGATCGCCGGACGCGCCGACCGATCCCTTCGCCGGGATCCACGGCGTTACCCCGGCGTTGACCAGGCCGATCAGCGCCTGAATCACGCTCAGGCGAATGCCGGAAAAGCCGCGCGACAGGCTATTAATTTTCAGCACCATAATCAGACGCGCGAGATCGTCATCCAGCGGTTCGCCGATCCCCGCCGCATGCGACAATACCAGTGAGCGCTGGAGATTTTCCAGGTCTTCGGTGGAGATACGGGTTTGCGCCAGCAGGCCAAAACCGGTGTTGATACCGTAGGCGGTGCGGCCTTCCGCCAGAATCGCGTTGACGCAGGCAACGCTGTCATCAATCGCCGCGAACGCGCTTTCGTCTAGCGTAATGTTCAGCGGCTGGCTGTAGACGTCGCGCAGCTGCGACAGGCTGAGTTGGCCCGGAATCAGTGTTAAAGCGTTCATTTAGCGTGCCTCTGCGTTGCTGCTACCATCGGAAGATTCAAACCTTGTTCTGTCGCGCACTCAATAGCGATGTCGTAACCCGCATCGGCATGACGCATGACGCCGGTCGCCGGGTCGTTGTGCAGAACGCGGGCGATACGCGCCGCCGCTTCATCGGTACCGTCGCAGACGATAACCATGCCGGAGTGCTGCGAAAAGCCCATCCCTACCCCACCGCCGTGATGCAGCGACACCCAGGTCGCGCCGCTGGCGGTATTCAGTAAAGCGTTGAGCAGCGGCCAGTCGGAAACGGCGTCGGAACCATCGCGCATCGCTTCCGTTTCGCGGTTCGGGCTGGCGACCGAGCCGGAGTCAAGATGGTCGCGGCCGATGACGATCGGCGCGGAGACTTCGCCGCTGCGCACCATTTCGTTAAACGCCAGCCCCAGCTTCTGCCGCCACTCCAGTCCTACCCAGCAGATACGCGCCGGTAGTCCCTGAAAGCTGATACGCTCGCGGGCCATATCCAGCCAGTGATGCAGGTGCTTATCGTCTTTAACGATCTCTTTCACTTTCGCGTCGGTTTTATAGATGTCCTGCGGGTCGCCGGACAGGGCAACCCAGCGGAACGGACCGATGCCGCGGCAGAACAGCGGGCGGATATAGGCGGGAACGAAGCCCGGGAAAGCAAACGCGTCGTCAACGCCCACTTCCTGAGCCATCTGGCGAATGTTATTGCCGTAGTCAAACGTCGGCACGCCCATTTCGTGGAATGCCAGCATCGCCTGCACGTGGTCGGCCATTGAGCGTTTTGCCGCCAGGATAGTGCTCTGCGGGTCAGACTCGGCTTTAGCCTGATACTCTTCCCAGCTCCAGCCTTTCGGCAGATAGCCGTGCAGCGGATCGTGGGCGCTGGTCTGATCGGTCACCATATCCGGACGCACGCCGCGCTTCACCATTTCCGGCACGATTTCCGCCGCATTGCCGCATAGCGCGATAGAGATAGCCCGGCCTTCGGCGGTATATTTTTTAATGCGCGCCAGCGCGTCATCCAGCGACGTCGCCTGTTCATCAACGTAGCGGGTACGCAGGCGGAAATCGATGCGGCTCTGCTGGCATTCGATATTCAGCGAGCAGGCACCCGCTAAAGTCGCGGCCAGCGGCTGCGCGCCTCCCATGCCCCCCAGACCAGCGGTCAGTACCCAGCGGCCCTTCAGGCTACCCTGATAGTGCTGGCGACCAGCCTCAACAAAGGTCTCATAGGTGCCCTGCACGATGCCCTGGCTGCCGATATAGATCCAGCTGCCGGCGGTCATCTGGCCGTACATCGCCAGCCCTTTGGCATCCAGCTCGTTAAAGTGTTCCCAGGTTGCCCAGTGCGGCACCAGGTTGGAGTTAGCGATCAGCACCCGCGGCGAGTTTTCATGGGTTTTGAAGACGCCCACCGGCTTGCCGGACTGCACCAGCAATGTTTCGTCGCTCTCGAGGTTTTTCAGCGCCTTCACGATGGCGTCGTAGCATTCCCAGTTGCGCGCCGCGCGTCCAATACCACCGTACACCACCAGCTCATGCGGGTTTTCGGCGACATCCGGGTCGAGGTTATTCATGAGCATACGCAGCGGGGCTTCGGTCAGCCAGCTCTTCGCATTTAACGTCGTGCCACGCGGTGCACGTACGTCCTGCTGGCGGTATTTGCTTTGCGACATCGGGGGTTCTCCTGACAATTAACGTTGTGTACGTAAATACATATACTTGTCTATACAAGCATGCGCAAGACAGGATTTAACAGAAATGATACATTTTTGTTATATTGCGTCAGCAATCACGTTTTGCCGACGCGCAGAGCGTTCAGGAGCCAAAATGGCCCTGGAGACGGTAGCGGCTGCCGGGGAAAAGCAGGCGCGCGTGGGAGACAATATGGGTGGTGGACCAGGTACGGCGGCGGATCAGCAGACACGGGTCGTGGGCATGAATATGCAGCAGCGCGCACTCCTCCGCCGTAGCCTGCACCGCCTCAACAATGTGCTCTCCCTCGGTTAAGGGGGCGATCAGCGACAGATAGTCGTGGGGAGTGGTGACGGTGTAGTCCTGATGCAGATAGTCCGGCACCACGGCGGCGTTAACGCAGCGGTCCTCAATCTGTACCGGGATCTCATTTTCAAAATGCACCATCAGCGAATGGAAAATGCGCGTTCCGGCGGCTACGTTCAGCGCTGCGGCCTGAATCAGGTCAGCCTGAGTTTCCTCCAGCAGCAGCACCTCGCAGCGGTGCTGATGATGGCGAGAAGCGATTTCTTCAGCGATGCTGCGCACTTCAAACAGCGCCGACTGTCCTTTTGGCTCCGCAACAAACGTTCCCACTCCCTGTAATCGCACCAGCAGGCCTTCATCGGTCAGCTCGCGCAGCGCCCGGTTAATGGTCATACGGCTAAAGCCAAACTGCGCCACCAGCTCCGCCTCCGAGGGGATGCGATCGTGCGGCCGCCAGACGCCGCTGTGGATCTTTTCGCTAATAGCCTGTTTCACCTTTTCATAGAATGGCGCAGGCGCGGAACGAGGTTGCGATGAGAACATGGCCGGGCTTCCTTGTGCTAATGGGCAGCGAAACGTCCAGAATATACTGAATCGCTATTGCCACCAATGGGCGATTTGCCACGCCAGACGCGCTGCCGCGCGGGCTCCCTGGCTATCAATATCGTACTGCGGGTTAAACTCGACCAGATCAACCGCCTGGAGCTTACCGCTGCGGCACAGCGGCTCGACGATGCGCAGCAGCGTCGCCAGCGGAACGCCGAGCGCGGCCGGCGCGGACACTGCGGGCATTTCACACGCGGGCAGCACGTCGAGATCGATAGTCAGATACAGGCGATCGTAGCGGGCAATAAGATGCTCGATTTGCGGGATAACCCGCGCTTCAAAGGCGAAGAGCACCGCTAAATCGTCAATGATCGTCACCTCGCGGCGGGCAGCTTCGTCCAGCAGCGCCCGGGTATTAGCGGCGTAACTCACGCCGATACAGGTGTAGTGAAAAGCGCGCCGCTGCGCTTCACAGGCCAGCGCCAGCTGACGAAACGGCGTACCCGAGCTGGCCCGGTCGGCAATACGTAAGTCCAGATGCGCATCAAGGTTAATAATGCCAACCTCATCTGTGGGAAACGCGTCCAGCACGCCGGCGCCGTGGCCGAAAGCCGTCTCGTGACCGCCGCCCAGCACCAGCGTACGCTTGCCCGCGCGTTGGCAGGCCGTAACCGCTTCGCGCAGCGCCTGCTGCGCCGCTTCCAGCGCGTCGCCCTCTACGCTGACGCTCCCCATATCCACGCAGCGGTCGTGGCCGTCGTGGCTGGCCATATTCGCCAGCGCCCGGCGCAGGATTTCCGGGCCTTTAGCAGCGCCGGTTCGTCCTTTATTACGCCGAACCCCTTCGTCGCAGGCGAATCCCAGCAGAGCAATGTCACCGGGCTGCGCCTGCGGTTCAAAACGTTCGACGCGGGCGATAGTCTGAAACAGACGCAGCGCGTTGGCCGCCTCCGAGCTATCGTCGCGTCCCTGCCAAATCTCGGCGGGCGTCGGTTGCCATAGCTTCATACGATCTCTCCTCGCACCACGCGCTGCCAGAGCGGACTGCGCCCCGGCTCATAAACCATCTCAACCGGATGCGCCGCATCCCAGATAGCAAAATCGGCAACGAAGCCCGCCGCCAGCTGGCCGTGGCTCGCCTGACGGCCCAGCGCCTGCGCCGCATGACGGGTTACGCCTGCCCACGCCTCCTCCGGCGTCAGGCCAAATTTCACGCAAGCCATATTCATCGCCAGATGCAGGCTGGCGAAGGGGCTGGTGCCGGGGTTGTAGTCCGTCGCCACCGCCATCGGAACCTGATGTTCGCGCAGCAGTTCAACCGGCGGCCTGCGGGTTTCGTTAAGGAAATAGAACGCGCCGGGCAGAAGCACCGCCACGGTGCCGCTGCGGCTCATCGCCGCCACGCCCTCTGGGGTCAGGTATTCGATATGGTCGGCAGACAGGCCTTTATAGCGGCTCACTAATTCGGCGCCGCCCAGCGAAGAGAGCTGCTCAACGTGACCTTTTACCGGGATACCTAATGCCTGGGCCGTACTGTAAACCCGTTCAGTCTGCGCGGGGGTAAAGCCGACGTTTTCGCAGAAGGCATCGACGCTTTCGAATAACCCCTCTTCCCACAGCGCCGGGAGAAGAGTCTGGCACACCAGATCGATATAGCCGTCCGGGTCGCCTTGATACTCCGGCGGCGTGGCGTGGGCGGAAAGCAGCGTTGGCGAAATATCCACGGCATGCGTCGCAGCAAGCTGTTGTATCACGCGCAGCATTTTGCGCTCGTTTTCAAGGTCCAGCCCGTAGCCGGATTTAATCTCCAGGGTGGTGACGCCTTCGCGCAGCAGGCGAGCCAGCCGCTGGCGGGCCAGCGCCAGCAGCTCCGCTTCGCTGCTTTCCCGGGTGGCGCGCACGGTCGCGTTAATGCCGCCGCCGTTTGCGCTAATGGTCTGGTAGGAAACGCCGTTGAGGCGCTGCTCCCACTCCTGCGCCCGGCTGCCGCCAAAAACCAGATGCGTATGGCAATCGATCAGCCCCGGCGTAAGCAGCCTGCCGCCGAGGTCGATACTTCGGCCGGCTGGCGCATCGCCTTCGGGCACAATGGCCTCAATACGGCCATCGCGCACCAGCAGCACGTGATCCTCAAGCAGGCCATAAGGCCGGGCGTATCGAGGGTCGAGGGTAGCAAGGCGGACGTTTCGCCAGATTACGCGTTCAGAAAGAGTCTGTGTCATTGCGGTCAACTTGTCATGGGTTGTATAGACATTTATTTTGATTCCACGAGAAATGTCAACTCAGACCGGGGCAAATGTTATTTATTTGTGATCAAAAGCGGCCCGTTTCCGGCGCTGAATATGTAAAGGAAGCAACTTTTTTGCGCTACATCTTCCCGTTTCGCTTAAGTTGGTATAAAACAGCAGGCTTTAAAGGACTTATCCCCTTAATTTATTCTTGCCCGGAGCAACATGAACACATATTCCGTTTCCCGCCTGGCGCTGGCGCTGGCCTTTGGCGTGACGTTGTCCGCCTGTAGTTCGACGCCTGCCGATCAACAGCCCTCAACGCAGACTGCGCCGGGCACGGCCTCTCGTCCTGTTTTAACCGCCGATGAAGCAAAAAACTTTTTACCGGCGAGCTATTTCCAGTCTTTGGATCCTAACGCTGCGGCGTGGAGCCCATCCGCCATCAGCCTGCCGGCGCAGCCGGATTTTGTCGTGGGTCCTGCGGGCGCCCAGGGCGTAACGCATACCACCATTCAGGCCGCGGTGGATGCGGCGATTATCCGCCACTCCAACCGTCGTCAGTTTATCGCCATTATGCCGGGCGAATATGCGGGCACCGTATACGTTCCGGCGGCGCCTGGCGCGCTGACCCTGTACGGCACCGGCGAGAAGCCGATTGACGTCAAAATCAGCACAGCGCTTGATTCAGAAATGGATCCGGTCTCCTGGCGTCACCAGGTCAATCCGGGCGGTAAATATATGCCGGGTAAACCGGCCTGGTATATGTACGACAGCTGCCAGAGCCGACGTGCCGCCACCGTTGGCGTTATGTGTTCCGCGGTATTCTGGTCGCAGAACAACGGCCTGCAGCTGCAGAATCTGACCATCGCCAACAACCTTGGCGACAGCGTTGACGCGGGGACGCATCAGGCGGTGGCGCTGCGTAACGATGGCGATCGGGTACAGATTAACAATGTTAATATCCTTGGCCGCCAGAATACCTTTTTCGTGACCAACAGCGGCGTGCAAAATCGCCTGCAGGATAACCGCCAGACCCGTACGCTGGTCAGCAACAGCTATATAGAAGGCGATGTAGACATCGTTTCCGGTCGCGGAGCGGTCGTGTTTGAGAATACCGACTTCCGCGTAGTCAACTCGCGCACCCAGAAAGAGGCTTACGTTTTCGCCCCTGCCACCCTGAAAAGCGTGACCTACGGCTTCCTGGCGATCAACAGCCGCTTTACGGCGTCCGGCGATAACGTCGCGCAGCTGGGCCGCTCGTTAGACGTTGACGGCAATACCAATGGCCAGGTCGTTATTCGCGACAGCGTCATTAACGAAGGTTTTAACATTGCCAAACCGTGGGCTGATGCGATCGGTTCCAATCGTCCGTTCAGCGGCAATACCGGAACGGCGGATGCCAAAGGCAACCCGCAGCGTAATCTGAACGACGCTAACTTCAATCGCATGTGGGAATACAATAACCGCGGCGTGGGGAGCTTCGTCGTCGCTGAACCGAAACAGTAACGCCTGACTCGAAGGGGGAGCGCCTCCCCCTTTCTCCTCCTCTTTCCAGCTCCCCCTTTCCGTTGCAAATCATTACCTGGCGTCATGACGCTCTTTCTTCAGGGCTGGCGTCAATCCTGTACAAGTTTTTCACATTTTCATTACACAATAAAACATGTAAAATCATACGGTTATATTTATTTGTTAAAAAAACCCACTAAATGTACAAAATTTTTCTGCAAAAATTGTACATCCTGAAAATCGTGACTATAGTTATTACGTAAGTTTTGATTACTCTGCATTACCGAATTCTTATGAATTAAAAATTGCACACCATTTCTCTGAAATGGTGAAAAAACCGTATAGCAAAGATGATGTTATCACTCATCTTTGTTAGTTGATTATGGCTAAAATAACCCGGGATTAACCATGCAGATAAAGAACACCATTCCAGCAGAATTTATATTTAACTCTGCGTTGTTGAAAAACATCGAACATATGGTGCGAATGGAGAACGAGGCCGTGAGCAATGAACGTTTAATCGTTGAGGTTCAGCGCCGTCTGAATGTCGAGAAAAATGAAATACTCGCTGACTTATACACCCAGACGCTGCATATGTTACGCGCGAAAAATCATCACTAAGCGTGATTTGTTAAAGTATTCTTTAATTAACACTTCTGCCTCGGAGGACAAATGAATAACGACAAGCAAGGTCTCTTTTTTAATCATTACGATCTTTGGATTAACAATAACCTTCTTCGTCAAGGATTACAGCTTGTACTAGATTCATTATCACCAGGCTGTTTTCATGGAAAATACGTCTTTTTCACAAGCGATAACTATTATGCGGTGCTCAATCATCATTACGACCGCAAAAGAGTTCGTTTTGTCCTGCTCACCGACGGCAACGATCTGAACTTCCTTAGCGAAATTCCGATGTACAGAATTCCTGCGCGCTCAACGCCCGCTGAGATAAAATCTTTTATTCTTCGCCCGACGTTGTTTGGTAAAAAACCTGACAGTGAAGCTGAAAGTATTGTTTTTACCAACCGCGAAAAAGAAGTGATTCGCCTGATGAACGATGGCGAAGCGATGGTTAATATTGGGAAGTCACTGAATTTACATATTAAAACAATTTACCAAATTCGCCTGACCTTAATTAAAAAACTAGGCTGTTCTGGTCGCACTGATTTTTTTAATATTAGCCGCAGCGAAACATTTAAAGCCTGGACTCAGCAAAATTTCTGATAGTTTACCTGCCAGCGCATGTTGCCATGCTTCAGGAAGACAAGCGGCGGAAAAACATCTCTAAGAATGTTCCGCTGCTAACCCTCTAAGACACTTACTCTCCGTGAAACTCAATGGTAAAGCCCTGACTTTGCCAGTGGCTAAGTAATTCTGCCTGCAAAGGGGTCAGCGCGCGGCCGGTCCAGACAAAAATGTGTTGACCAGGGAACAGTTCCGGGCGAGGAGAGTCGAGCGGTTCCGCCAGCACATTAACGTGCCAGGCGCGCTGGGACAATCGCCATGCTTCCAGCCACAGGCGAGTGCGATCTTCATTACCCCATCCTACTAACAGCGTCTCTTTACCCACCTTCTTACGCGATTCCGCAAGGATGGACGCCACGCAATCTATCAAAATGCCATCCAGCATACTGATGATAGCCAGGGAAGTATTCTGGTCGAGATTAAGCTTGCTGCGCACGGGGACAAACAGCCGGTCAATAAGTTTATCTACGGGATATTCATGGCTGAGGGACATGATGCGGGTGCGTAATTTTGAGGGCTGGACACCTCGCAGAAGCGTCATCATCTCTTCCTGGAGCAGGACGGCTGCGTCTTGCGTTTCAGGCTGATGGCCTTCCAGAAGCGCCTTAACTTTGCCAACGGAGACGCCGCGATCGATCCAGCGTTTGATTTCCTCAATCCGCTGAACGTCCTCCTCGTCAAACTGGCGGTGTCCACCCTCGCTTCTCTGCGGCTTCAGCAGACCGTATCTACGCTGCCATGCACGCAAAGTAACAGGGTTGATTCCGCAACGTTCGGCAACTTCACCGATGCTGTAATATGCCATTAGCGCCCTCTAACCTGATAATACTTTACCGACTAAATTAACTAATTTAGACGAGTTGTACAATTAACTTTTCTTGTACAGCTAAAATTAACAGGTCGGACGCCAATGTACACAGCAAAAAACAAGGCTTATTTTGCCGTTATACACGGCTTTTTAAGCGAAACGCTGCGCTGAGCAGCGTTCAAAAAATTAAAGAAGCTCGCAGGCTATTTTTTTCTCCGGCCAGGCTACCGGCGGAATGCCCCCGAAGCACGGGCTGGCAAATAAATTTCCCTGGAAATGCGTAATCCCCGCTGATTCCAGCCACATCCACTCTTCCGCCCGCTCAACCCCCACCGCTGAAATGGCAATTTCCAGGGAATTACAACATTTAATAATCGCCTGAACGATTGCCTGTTTCGGGCCGTGCTTATGGATATCTTTGACCAGCTGGCGATTAATCTTAATGCGGTCCGGCTGAAACTGCGCCAGCAGCACTAGCCCGGCAAACCCGGCGCCAAAGTGATCGATAGCCACGCGAATTCCCGCAGATTTTAGCTTTCGTACTGAATCGGTAAATTCATCAACGCGAGAAATCGCTTCGCTCTCGGTGAATTCCACAATAATTTGCTCGGGAATCAAACCACTGGCTTCAATTTCAGCCAACAGAAATTCGACAGCGTTGGGAACATTGACCAGCGTCATGGGTAACAGATTAATCGACAAGGTGCGTCCACGAAGATGCAAACGTCCCGCCATGGCGAAGGCGATGCGCTTACTGTGCAGAT
This sequence comes from Klebsiella sp. GW_Kp181, assembly GCF_040062315.1. Classification (NCBI taxonomy): domain Bacteria; kingdom Pseudomonadati; phylum Pseudomonadota; class Gammaproteobacteria; order Enterobacterales; family Enterobacteriaceae; genus Klebsiella; species Klebsiella sp. GW_Kp181. The sequence goes on along the minus strand of NZ_JBEAFR010000079.1, from coordinate 17,562 downwards.
CCGTCCAGTAGATTTCCTCTCGCGAAAGTCCGTCAAAATAGACCGCTGGCGATTCACCGGAGTTGGTGCGCAGCAGCGCTTCATAGGAGACGACCTCTTTGGCAAACGGATCGATCACCGGCTGAAAAGCAAAGCTGCACTCGGCCTGCTCGAGCGGGGTTTCAGGATACCAGGCCTCGTCTTCTATCACAAAGTCCCAGCTTTCGGCCGCAGGAATTTCGTAATAGTTCTCCTTTTCCGTGGCTTCGACGAAGGTACGGAAAAAGTGGAGAGCTCTGTCGTCATAGATAAGCTGATATTTTGAGGTTCCTTTGTCCAGCACGGCCTGCAGAACTTCATCGCGGTCAAACTCTCGTAAATCAAAGAGTTCCATACCGATTTTGCCAAAGCGACGGGTCGGCCCATGATCTCTGAGGAGCTCAACGAGGTTATGGTGCCGCGGGTCTTCGCAGATATGGCGATAAATTTCCTCAACCTTCTCTTCAGGTCCTTCTAATAGTTGAAAAAAATGGGTGCCGTTAAAAAGCAAAATACCCGACACGTCTTCCTGACCATTTTTTACATTTGCTGCAGCAACCATGCTTTCGAGCGATTTAATTGACACGTTGTCGCAGATATGACTGCGATAAATGATGGTAGTGAGCATGAAATTTCCGACAGAAGAGATGAATGCTAATGAGATATTACAGTAGCAGGTCTACCCACATAAGTCCTGTAAAACAGCGCGCGGCCTTAACAAATAAATCACATTAACATCCTCTTTTCGCTGACATTCTTACCATCCTGCGCACCTGTACAAGCCGTACATCTCTATTCGCTGTTTACCTTAAGATTTGTACAATTTTAAAAGCATATAAATCAATATGTTATAAAAAATATTAAGAAAATTAACATATTTTTTCCATTTTCTATGTACAAGTTGGCAAGCATTGTATAACTTTAATCGCAACTTTACTGATAATTGAACTGACAGGAGCACATATGCAGCAGAACGGTTACATTCCTGACACGGCTAACGCTATTGCCCATTACTTCAATAAAGCTTCGTTGCCTTCTCAGCAGGAAACGTTGGGACAGATTGTTATGGATATCCTGAATGAAGGACGGAACCTGAATCGTAAATCCCTGTGTACGAAACTGCTGAGTCGCCTTGAAGTGGCTTCAAAACCTGAAGAAGAAAACCATTATCAAACGTTGATTGGTCTCTTGTTTGAGCATCAGGGGTAAAAGTAGCTTCAGTTATCTGGTGATTTAAGTCGTTACTGAATGAGGAAATATAGGGGATGGGCCAGTATCTGAAACGGATTACCGGCTTGCTACTAAATTCCCAGTCAAGGAGATGACAATGATCAGAGATACCGTTATGAATCACAATGATTATGATCCATTAACCGATGTATTGATTGGAGAGGCTGTCCTCTCGCTACTCAAAAGCAAGGGGCCTATTAGTAAACAAGCACTGATCGGTAAACTCCAGGCCATGCAGGCCGGAGAACAAGATAAAAAGCGGCGGAATGCAATTGGGCGTATTATCGATGAAATCAGTAATATGGTAGCTCGCCGTGGAAACAACAAAACTGTGGGTACTTCAGGCGCTAAACACAATTGGGATAAGCCGAATTCATTATTAGGCTCCCCTCAGCAGCCAGGTACTAATAAAATACACTGACCTCTAACGGTCGAATGTTTAACTCACAACGTAGAGAATATGATGAGACAGACTATGCATCAGCAACCGGATATTTACGCAGGCCTGAACGATACCGCACTCTCTGAATATTTCCGCAATGCAGGCGACAGGCTGATCGATGAATCAGCGGTGATGTCACTGGCTATCAGTAGCATCCTGGAGTCTGAGGGGCATCTCAACAATAAAGCGATTATTCTGTGGTTAATTACGGCGCTGGAGACTACCAGCGATATCGTAACCGCCGACGTTATCCGCAAAACGCTGGAAATCGTCGTAAGCTACACCATGGATGATATCTGATTTTTTAACCGGCAGTCATTCACAGGGATGTCACCTATCGCTAAGCGAATGGTTGTTTCATTATATAGCTGTGGATACATCTACAATCCATACGCAATATTATTATTCTTAACACTCGCCTCCGGTGAGCAGATGACTCATCTGCTCAGAGGCGTGTGTTAATTATAAATAAGATTTAATTTATTTTTGCTCGCCCTCGCCAGAAATAAACGTGATAGTTTTTGTTTCAATAAAGCCTGCGGTATTGGGTTATATGACCGCCGCCAGACGGCGAATCCCCTCTGCCAAAACCTCTGGCGGATGGTTTGCAAAGCCAAGCAATATTCCCTCACGTGACATTGGCCGCTGGCAATAGCGCGCAAAAGTTTGTACACCTAAGCCTATCTGGCGCGCCTTCCGCACCACCTCCTGTGCCCGTAAGCCATCCAGCAGCCAGCAGACTATATGCACGCCGGAATCCGTAGGATGCACTAGCATGCGCCCGGAAAAATAGAATTTAATCGCCGCCTCCAGCGCGCTTTTTCGCTCAAAACAGGCTTTACGGATCCGACGAACGTGGCTGGCATAGTGCCCCTCGCGGATGAAACGCGCCAGAACGGCCTGTTCCAGATATCCGCTACAGAGGTCAGTATAATATTTGGTGATGGCAAACTGTTCGCGCAAATGCTCGGGGACAACTAAAAAGCCCAGACGAAATGCCGGATACATCATCTTAGAGAATGTACCCGCATAGATGACCCGCTGATGTTTATCCAGCCCCTGCAACGCCTGCAGAGAGCGGGCGGCATAGCGAAATTCGCTATTGTAATCATCTTCGAATATCCAGGCGCGGTTAGCTTCCGCCCACTCCAGCAGAGCAAGCCTCCGCGGCAGACTCAGCGTGCCGCTGAGCGGAAACTGATGCGACGGCGCGGTATAGACCAGCTTAGCCCCGGGATAATGGTCTATTCCATCCTGAATATCCATGCCCTCATCGTCAACCCGAACGGGCCGAACAACGGCTCCCCTGGCGGCGAATGCGCCGCGAGCGCCGTTATATCCGGGATCGTCCAGCCAGACTTCATCGCCCTTTTCCAGTAAAGCCTGCGCGGCGATCGTCAACGCTTGCTGAATGCCGTTAACAATAATCACCCGATCTTCATGGCAATTTACGCCGCGCGTCGCCTGTATATAGTCGCTGATTGCCTGACGCAGCGGCAGGAATCCCCAGGAGGAGGCGTGCGATGCGAGTTCACGGCGCGATTGCCGCCAGACGCGCCCCAGCAATCGCCCCCACAAAGCATGAGGGAAAAGATCGGTACAGCCGATACCGACGGCGAAAACCGCGCCCATCTCTCCGCTATCTTCGTTTTCCGTCCATGAGGGTACCAGGGCTGACACATCAGGGTTCAGCGGCCCAACGCTGGCTATTGCCGTTTCCGGCGCCGTCGGCGACCCGTACTCGCTAATGACGTGATCCGGAATATGGTCGCAGACAAAGGTGCCTGCCCCCTTGCGCGTCAGCAGATAGCCTTCATCAATCAGGCGCTCAAACCCGGCAATGACCGAGTTGCGGGAGATCGCCATCATCTCAGCCAGCGCCCGGCTGGAGGGTATTTTTGCACCCGCCGATAACCGGCCATCCAGAATCGCGTGGCGCAGGGCGTGATAGACCTGGTCTTTAATCACGCCGCGCGTTAATAACAGTTCCTGGAACAGAGGGGCAATGGGTTTTGGCATGAGCGGCAGCGGCATCAACGTAATAAAAGTGGACCCTATAAATATACAGAAAGTGTCACTTTTTAGGAACCAGAACGCCTCCTATCATAACGCACAACCATCCGGTTTCTAAAAGTAAGGAATAAGCATGAAGAGCCAGAAAACCGACGTTAACCTCGCGGAAATTACCCTCCAACCCGCAGCTGAAACTGACTTTGCCGCGTGGCTGCCGCTGTGGAAAAGCTACCAGACGTTTTACCGCGTCGACATCCCGGACACCGTCACGCAACTCACCTGGAAGCGTTTTTTCCATTCTGTCGAACCCATGTATTGCGCGGTGGCAAAACGCGAAGGCAGGATTGTGGGATTCGTTCACTATCTCTTCCACCGCTCTACCTGGGCCGAAAGCGACTACTGCTATCTGGAAGATTTGTTCGTTGATCCGGCCGTTCGGGGCCAGCATATCGGCAAACGGTTGATTGAGTATGTACAGCTACAGGCGCGGAAGCGTCACTCAGCCAGCCTGTACTGGCACACGCATGAAACCAATCTGCGGGGTCAGCGCTTGTACAACTGGGTCGCAGAGAAAAGCGGCATGATTGAGTATCGTATGCGGGTGAAATAGCCCTTGCGCCAGGCGTAAAAAAACCTCGCCGCGGCGAGGTTTCGGCCACACCTGCGGGCTTAACGAGCGTTGACCACCACCCACATCGGGCCCTGGCCTACGGCATAGCGCCCTTTTTCCTGCAGCAGCCCCTGCTTGCCTTCGATTTCATACACCGCAATATGATGCGATTTCTGACCGGCAGCGATGAGGAATTTGCCGCTATGATCGAGATTAAAGCCGCGCGGCTGGGTTTCGGTATTTTGATAGCCCTCGATGGACAGTACGCTGCCGTCTTCCGAAACGCTAAAGATGGTAATAACGCTGGCTGTGCGATCGCAGGCGTAGAGGTGACGGCCATCGGGCGTCAGGTGAATATCCGCCGCCCAGCGAACGCCGGTGAAATCAGGCGGCATCATGTCCAGCGTCTGCACGCACTCGATTTTGCCGTGCGGGTCCTTCAGCTCCCAGACGTCAACGGAGCTGTTCAGTTCGTTAACGCAGTAGCCGTATTGCTGGTTCGGATGGAAGACCATATGACGCGGGCCCGCGCCTTCAACGGTGGTCACCTCAGCCGGTTCCTGGGCAGCCAGGAAACCGTCGTCGCTCAGGGTAAACAGGCAGATACGATCCTGTTTCAGCGCCGGAACCCACAGGGTGCGATTGTCCGGGGAAATATTTGCCGAGTGGCAGCCTTCCAGCCCTTCCACCACCGCCACCGCTTCCCGCGGCAGACCGTCCACCAGCGGCGTAACGCTTACGCAGCCCGCGTTATAGGATGCGCTGAACACAAAGCGGCCTTGATGATCGGTAGAGATGTGCGTTGGGCTACCGGGCAGCGCGGCTTCGCCAGCGAAGGTCAGGGCGCCATTATCGGGCGCAATGCGGTAGGCCAGTACGCGAAACTCCGGACGCACGCCGACGTAGAGATACTCTTTGTTCGGGCTCACCACCATCGGCTGCACCTGCCCCGGGGCATCAACAACCTGCACCAGGGTCAGTTTCCCCTCAGGATCCAGATCCCAGACGTGAATCTGCTGGCTTTCCGGGCTGGCGGTATAAACGGTTTGTTTCATGAATACTCCTTCCTCACTGCACGTGGAAATTTCATTTTTCAGACTAACGGCACCCTGAAAAATACAATACGCATACACAACATTTTTCAGATTGCCTCCAGGCAGCCTGAAAGATCAAGTGTATCGGCTCTTTAGCGGTAGATGCTGAAAAGTTTGCCGGAATGGCACAGCGGTGTACCATCATAGCCTGCTAACTTTTCATCATTAACCGGAAACAACACATGACCTCACGCGTGATTGCCCTGGATTTAGACGGCACGCTCTTAACCGGCAAAAAGACCATCCTCCCCGCCTCGCTCGACGCGCTGGCTCGCGCCAAAGATGCTGGATACCAGATCATTGTCGTCACCGGACGACATCACGTCGCTATCCATCCTTTTTATCAGGCACTGGCTCTCGATACACCTGCAATTTGCTGCAATGGTACTTATTTGTATGATTATCATGCAAAAAAGGTGCTTGAGTCCGATCCGATGCCGGTCGATAAAGCCCTGAGCCTGACGGAGCTGCTGAACCAGCATGATATTCACGGCCTGATGTACGTTGATGACGCCATGCTCTACGAGCGGCCGACCGGGCACGTCATCCGCACTGCCACCTGGGCCCAGTCTCTGCCCGTCGAGCAGCGCCCGGTATTTACTCAGGTCGACTCTCTGGCGCAGGCGGCGCGCGAAGTTAACGCCGTGTGGAAATTCGCCCTGACCGATGAAGATACCGCCAAACTGCAGCGCTTTGCCCTGCACGTTGGCCAGACGCTGGGCCTGGAGTGCGAATGGTCGTGGCACGATCAGGTGGATATTGCCCGGGAAGGCAACAGTAAAGGTAAACGCCTGGCGCAGTGGGTGGCGTCCCGGGGACTGTCAATGCAGGATGTTATCGCTTTCGGCGACAACTATAACGACCTCAGCATGCTGGAGGCCGCCGGCACCGGCGTAGCGATGGGCAACGCGGTAGAGGAAGTGAAAGCGCGCGCCAACGTGGTGATCGGTGAAAACGAAACCACCAGCATCGCCGACTACATCTATCGCCACCTGCTGTAATCAGGCGGCTATCGACACGCTTTTTATCTGCGCATACAGCCGCTGGCCCGGGGCAACGCCCAGATCATCGCGAGCCCAGGGGCTGATGCGCGCCCACAGCGTGCGGCCGCTTATCTCCAGCCTGACCTCAACCTGCCCATGGCTTTCAATACACTGCATAACCTCCGCGGGCAAAATATTGCGAATACTGGTTTGCTGAGCGGGCTGCAGTACCAGAGACACGTCCGAGGCCTGAATGCGGATGCGCGCGGTTTCGCCCAGCGGCCTGTCAAGCCGGTTGACCCATATCTGCTGGTCGCCGATCGCCAGGGCGGTCATCGTATACTGCGGATGCTGGGCGGCAACAATCGCGCTCAGAATGGTACTTTGCTGATCCTCGGGCAGCCAGGGGTGCATCACGCTACTGCTCCACACCTCTTCCAGGCAGCCAAAGGCTTTCACCTTCCCCGCCTCCAGCACCAGCACGTTATCCGCCAGGTGCTGGATCTCATCAAGAGAGTGGCTGACGTACAGCATCGGGATGTTAATTTCGCGCGCCAGCCGCTGCAGATAGGGCAACAGCTCGCGCTTGCGCGGAATATCCAACGATGCCAGCGGTTCATCTAACAGCAGCAGCTCCGGCGCGGTAAGCAGCGCCCGGCCAATCGCGACCCGCTGTTTTTCTCCGCCGGAGAGTCCTCCCGGTAGCCGATCAAGCAGTGGCGCAATGCCGAGCAGATCGACCAGCTTATCGAACTGTCCGGCCATATTTTTTGCCATGCCATATTGCAGATTGCCGCGCACTTTATAGTGCGGAAACAGGCGCGCGTCCTGAAAAACATAGCCAATGCGGCGTTTTTCCGGCGCCAGGCAGATACGTTTTTCAACATCGTTTAGCACTCTGCCGTTAAGGACAATGCGCCCCTGCTGCGGGCGGGTCAGGCCGCTAATAGCGTTGATCAGCGAGGTTTTTCCCGCGCCAGAGACGCCGAATACCGCCGTAATGCCGCTGGCAGGGAGCGTCTCGCGGATTTGCAGACAGTGGGTTCCCAGCGTCTGGGTAAAATCGAGTTCAAGCATGTTATTTCCCCATCCGCTGACGGCTGAGGCGGGCCAGCCATTCGGAAATCAGCAGCGATACCAGCGCCAGCACAATCGAAATCAAGCATAAACGCGCGGCTGCGCCCTCGCCGCCGGGAGTCTGAATCAGGGTATACATTGCTGAAGGGATGGTACGCGTTTCACCGGGAATATTGGAAACAAAAGTGATAGTGGCGCCAAACTCGCCCAGCGAACGGGCAAAAGCCAGCACGGTGCCGACGATAATACCGGGTAGCGTCAACGGTAGCGTAATAGTGAAAAATACGCGCCAGCGCCCAGCGCCCAGGGTACGCGCCGCCTGCTCAAGCTTGATGTCCACCCCTTCCAGCGCGAGGCGAATGGCCCGCACCATCAGCGGAAAGGACATGACCGCCGCCGCCAGCACCGCGCCGCGCCAGCTAAACGCAAAGCTCAGCCCAAACCAGTCATATAGCCAGCTGCCGATAAAGCCGCGGCGCCCCATCGCAATCAGCAACAGATAGCCCACCACCACCGGCGGCAGCACCAGCGGCAGGTGGATAACGCTATCGAGCAGCGCTTTGCCGGGAAAATCCCGACGAACCAGCAGCCAGGAAAAAAAGATGCCGAAAGGTAAGCTAACTACCACCGCCAGGGAGGAGACTTTCAGGCTCAGCAGTACCGCCTGCCATTCAGGATCGCTTAAGAACATTAGTGGGTAGTGAATCCGTAACGTTTAAAGATGGCGGAAGCTTCCGGCCCTTTTAAATAGTCATAAAACGCGCTGACCGTCGCACTGTTATGCCCGTCGACGATAGCCAGCGGATATTCCACCTTCTTATGGGAATCTTCCGGGAAGGTTCCGACGAGTTTTACGCCTTTGCTGGCGACCGCATCAGAGCCGTACACGATCCCCAGCGGGGCTTCGCTGCGTTCAACCAGGGCCAGCGCGCCGCGCACGTCCTCTGCCGGAGCCAGCTCAGGCGACAGGGTATCCCAGGCTCCCAGCTTTTGCAGCGCTTCTTTCGCATAGATGCCAGCAGGCACGTGTTCCGGGTCGCCAACGGCCAGGCGGCCGCCTTTCAGCAGGCTGGTCCAGTCGGTTTTATCATTGATGCTTATCTCGCCCTGATCGCTGGCTTTCGGCGCTACCACGACCAGGCTGTTTCCGAGAAGGGTCGTCCGAGAAGCAGAATCAATGCTCTTTTTCCCGGCCGCGTAATCCATCCATTTTTGATCGGCGGAGATAAACAGATCCGCCGGCGCGCCCGCTTCAATCTGGCGCGCCAGCGTGGATGAAGAAGCAAATGAAGAGACAACGTCAACGTTCTTCTCTTTCTTATACTCTTTAGCGATATCCTGCATGGCGTTAGTGAGCGATGCTGCGGCAAAAACCGTCACTTTGCCCTCATCCGCCAGCGCGTGACCGGCAACGCAGAGCGTTAACGTTGTTCCGGCAAAAAAGCGTAACCATTGACCTGCCATCTGTATCTCCCGTAGGTTCGTTATGTAGCTGACAATATAACGATAGAGCCAGGACTTTCCCAGAGAAAATTAGGGGTAATGAGCGGAGGATCAAACGAAGGGGGAAAAATAAAAACGCCCGGTCAAACCGGGCGCGGGGGAAATCAGTGGTTTTGCGGCCTGCTGTCTTTATGGCCGGCTCCGGAGAAGAGGTTAAACACTTCGCCCAGCCCGTAAATCAACCCCAGGATGACAGCCATCACCACAGGGACCATGACTACGGCAAAAACCAGACTTTTCAATAGCTCTAACATGGTTGGCTCCAGAAAGTACGAATACTTTATTGTAACGAATTCCGCCGGAAAAACACGCCCCATTTGTGCGGTGCCTCACGGACTGCCGCCGCAGAAGCATCTTGCAAGATGACCGCTATCGGTCACAATACCTTTTTTTCATCAGGACATGATTATGCAGGCCGAAATTCTCCTTACCCTTAAATTACAGCAGCGCCTGTTCGCCGATCCCCGTCGTATCGCCCTGCTGAAGCAAATTGACCTGACCGGCTCCATTAGCCAGGGGGCCAAAAATGCCGGCATCAGCTATAAAAGCGCATGGGATGCCATTAATGAAATGAATCAGCTCAGCGAGCAGACCCTGGTTGACCGGGCGACCGGCGGCAAAGGCGGCGGCGGCGCGGTCCTCACCCGTTACGGGCAGCGGCTGATTCAGCTCTACGACCTGCTGGCGCAGATTCAGCAGAAAGCGTTCGATGTCCTGAGCGATGATGACGCCCTTCCCCTCGACAGCCTGTTGGCTGCCATTTCGCGATTCTCTCTGCAGACCAGCGCGCGCAACCAGTGGTTCGGCACGATTACCGGCCGCGACCATCAGCAGGTTCAGCAGCACGTGGAGGTCCTGCTGGCCGACGGGCAAACCCGTCTCAAAGTCGCGATTACCGCCCAAAGCGCCGATCGTCTTGGCCTGGATGAAGGCCAGGAAGTATTAGTGCTGCTGAAGGCGCCGTGGGTTGGCCTCACCCTGGATGCCGCGCAGGCGGTACAGGCTGATAATCAGCTGTCCGGCCGAATCAGCCGCATCGAACGCGGGCCGGAGCAGTGCGAAGTACTGATGGCGCTCCCGGATGGTCAAAGCCTTTGCGCCACCCTGCCGGTGGAACAGACGCGCGATCTGGCCGAAGGCGCGGAAGCGATAGCATATTTCAATGCCGATCGCATCATTCTCGCCACGTTATGCTAACGCCATTGACATTGTGCGCGTGAAGACGTATCCCTGAAATAAATTGCTGCAAAAAGTGGGATACACAATGTCATCATTGCAAATTTCGCAAGGCACGTTTCGCCTGAGCGACACCAGAACGTTAAATATTGAACAGCTCTGCGTGCAGGCTGGCGAGAGCTGGGCTTTCGTCGGCAGCAACGGCAGCGGGAAGTCGGCCCTTGCGCGGGCGCTATCCGGAGAGCTGACGCTGCTCAGCGGACAGCGCGAGAATACGTTCGCACGCGTTACCCGCCTCTCTTTTGAACAGCTGCAGAAGCTGGTCAGCGATGAGTGGCAGCGCAACAACACGGACTTGCTCAGCCCCGGAGAAGAAGATACCGGACGCACGACAGCGGAAATTATCCAGGATGAGATTAAAGACCCCTCCCGCTGCGCCCGCCTTGCAGAACAGTTCGCTATCAGCCACCTGCTTGAGCGCCGCTTTAAATATCTCTCTACCGGAGAAACGCGTAAGACTCTGCTGTGCCAGGCGCTGATGGGCGACCCCGACCTGCTTATCCTTGATGAGCCGTTCGACGGTCTTGATGTCGCCTCACGCCAGCAGCTTGCGGCGCTGCTGGCCACGCTCAACGGCGAAGGGATCGCCCTGGTGCTGGTTCTTAATCGTTTCGATGAAATCCCGGAGTTCGTTCAGTTTGCCGGCGTGCTGGCGGAGTGTGTTCTGAGCGAAACCGGCGAAAAGCAGGCCCTGCTGCAGCAGACGCTCATTGCCCAGCTGGCCCACAGCGAAAGGCTTGATGGCATGACGCTGCCGGAGCCCGATGCCCCGGCCGCGCGTCTTGGGCTGGACGACGATGAACCTCTCATCGTGCTCAACGACGGCAGGGTTTCCTACAATGACCGCCCCATCATTAATCATCTGAACTGGACAGTAAATCCCGGCGAACACTGGCAGATAGTCGGCCCCAACGGCGCCGGTAAATCGACGCTACTCAGCCTGGTCACCGGCGACCATCCCCAGGGCTATAGTAACGACCTGACCCTGTTTGGCCGCCGCCGCGGCAGCGGGGAAACGATCTGGGATATTAAGAAGCATATCGGTTACGTCAGCAGCAGCCTGCACCTTGAATACCGCGTCAGCACCAACGTACGTAACGTGATTCTCTCGGGCTATTTCGACTCGATTGGCATCTATCAGGCCGTTTCCGACAAACAGCATAAGCTGGTGCAGAACTGGCTGGATATTCTGGGGATTGATAAACGCACCGCCGATGCGCCGTTCCATAGCCTCTCCTGGGGGCAGCAGCGGCTGGCGCTGATCGTCCGCGCGCTGGTCAAGCACCCTACCGTGCTGATCCTCGATGAACCGCTGCAGGGGCTGGATCCGCTCAACCGCCAGCTGGTGCGCCGCTTTGTTGATGTGCTCATTAGCGAAGGGGCGACGCAGCTGCTGTTTGTCTCCCACCATGCAGAAGACGCTCCCGACTGCATCACCCATCGCCTGGCATTTGTGAGCAGTGGAGACGGTTACACCTACCGGGTCGGCCCGCTGGAAAAATAAGCCTGTAAAGGGGTCTGCGGATCCCTTATTTTTTCAGAATAATAGCCTGATCATAAATTAACCCCCTGTTCTATAAGCAAAAAATCTTAAAAGCTACGGCTGGAAATTTTAGTGTAAACGATTCCACCAATTTGCCCTGTGTCACACTTTTACCTTCTTTGGTATGCTATCTTCTTCTCACACGATAAGCCTATTGGAGCGAATCATGAAAGTACTGGTTACAGGTGGTAGCGGTTACATTGGAAGTCACACCTGCGTTCAACTGCTACTGCAGGGACACGACGTGATTATTCTCGACAATCTCTGCAACAGTAAGCGCAGCGTATTGCCAATCATTGAACGTCTCGGCGGCAAAAGCGCCACCTTTGTTGAAGGCGATATTCGTAATGAAGCGCTGATGACGGAAATTCTTCACGATCACGCCATTGAAGCGGTGATCCATTTTGCCGGCCTGAAAGCCGTCGGGGAATCCGTCGCCAAACCGCTTGAATATTACGACAACAACGTAACCGGAACGCTAAAACTCGTTTCCGCTATGCGCGCTGCGGGCGTGAAAAACTTTATTTTCAGCTCCTCCGCCACCGTCTACGGCGACCAGCCCAAAATTCCTTATGTCGAGAGCTTCCCGACCGGTACTCCGCAGAGCCCGTACGGCAAAAGCAAGCTGATGGTTGAGCAGATCCTGACTGACCTGCAAAAAGCGCAGCCGGACTGGAGCATCGCACTGCTGCGCTACTTCAACCCGGTCGGCGCCCATCCATCGGGCGATATGGGCGAAGACCCGCAGGGCATTCCGAACAACCTGATGCCGTATATCGCGCAGGTCGCGGTTGGGCGCCGTGAATCGCTGGCGGTATTTGGCAACGACTACCCAACCGAAGACGGCACCGGCGTACGTGACTACATTCACGTCATGGACCTTGCCGACGGCCACGTCGCGGCGATGGAAAAACTGGCCGACAAAGCCGGCGTGCATATCTATAACCTTGGCGCAGGCGTCGGCAGCAGCGTACTCGACGTGGTCAATGCCTTTAGCAAAGCCTGCGGCAAACCGATTAACTACCACTTCGCGCCGCGCCGCGAAGGCGACCTCCCGGCCTACTGGGCGGACGCTGAAAAGGCCGACCGCGAGCTGAACTGGCGCGTGACGCGCAACCTTGACGAAATGGCGCAGGACACCTGGCACTGGCAGTCCCGTCATCCGCAGGGTTATCCAGACTAAGGAACCTTCATGAGCGTATTTAACCCCGTCGACCATCCACATCGTCGTTATAACCCGTTAACCGGGCAGTGGATTCTGGTTTCTCCGCATCGCGCCAAGCGCCCCTGGCAGGGGGCGCAGGAAACGCCGGCAAAGCAGACCTTGCCCGCGCACGATCCGGACTGTTTCCTGTGCCCGGGCAATACCCGCGTCACCGGCGACAAAAACCCGAACTACACCGGCACGTTTGTTTTTACCAATGACTTTGCGGCTTTGATGACCGATACCCCTGATGCCCCGGAAAGCGACGATCCGCTGATGCGCTGTCAGAGCGCCCGCGGCACCAGCCGGGTCATCTGCTTCTCGCCAGATCACAGCAAAACGCTGCCGGAACTGAGCGTTGAGGCGCTGGAAGGCGTGGTTAAAACGTGGCAGGAGCAGACCGCCGACCTTGGAAAGAGCTACCCCTGGGTGCAGGTCTTTGAAAATAAAGGGGCGGCGATGGGCTGCTCCAACCCGCACCCCCATGGGCAGGTGTGGGCCAACAGCTTTCTGCCTAATGAGGCGGAACGCGAAGATCGTCTGCAAAAAGCGTACTTCACCGAGCACGGCGCGCCGATGCTGGTGGATTACGTGCAGCGCGAATTAGCCGACGGTAGTCGTACTATCGTTGACACTGACCACTGGCTCGCCGTGGTTCCTTATTGGGCCGCGTGGCCTTTTGAAACGCTGCTGCTGCCAAAAGCGCACGTCCAGCGCCTGACTGATTTGACCGACGACCAGCGCAGCGATCTCGCGCTGGCGCTGAAAAAGCTGACCAGTCGTTACGACAACCTGTTCCAGTGCTCATTCCCCTACTCCATGGGCTGGCACGGCGCGCCGTTTAACGATGAAGAGAATAATCACTGGCAGCTGCACGCCCATTTTTACCCGCCGCTGCTGCGTTCCGCCACGGTGCGTAAATTTATGGTCGGCTATGAAATGCTGGCTGAAACCCAGCGTGACCTGACGGCCGAGCAGGCCGCCGAGCGTCTGCGCGCTGTGAGCGACGTCCATTTTCGCGAATCCGGAGTATAACCATGAGTCTGAAAGAGAAAACCCAAGCCCTGTTTGCTGAGAAATTTGGCTACCCGGCCAGCCATGTTATCCAGGCCCCAGGCCGCGTTAACCTGATCGGCGAACATACCGACTATAACGATGGGTTCGTGCTGCCCTGCGCCATTGATTACCAGACGGTTATCGCCTGTGCGCCGCGCGACGATCGTACCGTGCGGGTGATTGCCGCCGATTACGACAATCAGACCGATGAATTCTCTCTCGACTCGCCGATTACCAGCCACGATACCCAGCAGTGGTCAAACTATGTCCGCGGCGTGGTGAAGCATCTCCAGCAGCGGAATAATGCCTTCGGCGGCGCGGATCTGACGATCAGCGGTAACGTGCCGCAAGGCGCCGGGTTAAGCTCCTCGGCTTCGCTGGAGGTCGCCGTCGGCACGGTGTTCCAGCAGCTGTACCACCTGCCGCTCGATGGCGCGCAAATTGCCCTGAACGGCCAGGAAGCGGAAAATCAGTTCGTCGGCTGCAACTGCGGCATTATGGACCAGCTGATCTCCGCGCTTGGTAAAAAAGATCACGCTCTGCTGATCGACTGCCGCTCCTTAGGGACGAAAGCGGTGTCGATGCCGAAAGGCGCCACGGTAGTGATTATCAACAGTAACTTTAAGCGCACCCTGGTAGGCAGCGAATACAACACCCGTCGCGAGCAGTGCGAAACCGGCGCGCGCTTCTTCCAGCGTCCGGCTCTGCGCGACGTCACGCTGCAAGAGTTCAACGCCGTGGCTCACGAGCTTGATCCGGTGGTCGCCAAACGCGTTCGCCACGTGCTGACTGAAAACGCCCGCACCGTAGAAGCCGCATCGGCGCTGGAAAAAGGCGACCTGCAGCGGATGGGCGAACTGATGGCGGAATCTCACGCCTCCATGCGCGATGATTTTGAAATCACCGTACCGCAGATTGATACCCTGGTAGAGATCGTCAAAGCGACCATCGGCAACAAAGGCGGCGTTCGCATGACCGGCGGCGGCTTCGGCGGCTGTATCGTCGCGCTGGTGCCGGAGGAGCTGGTTGATACCGTGCAGCAGGCCGTTGCCAGAGAGTATGAAGCGAAAACGGGCATTAAAGAGACCTTCTACGTCTGCAAACCGTCGCAGGGAGCCGGGCAATGCTAAAGCAAACAACGGAGCTGGCGCCGGACGGCCAGCCATGGAATCTTCTTACCCTGCGTAACGACGCAGGCATGACGGTCACCGTGATGGACTGGGGGGCGACGCTGCTCTCCGCGCGCGTGCCCCTGGCGGACGGTAGCGAACGAGAAGCGCTGCTCGGCTGCGCGACCCCCGGCGACTATACGCGCCAGGCCGCTTACCTTGGCGCTTCCGTAGGCCGTTACGCTAACCGTATTGCCAACAGCCGCTTTACCCTGGATGGCCAGCTCATCAATCTGACGCCCTCCAACGAGGCTGGCCATCAGCTCCACGGCGGACCGGAAGGTTTTGATAAGCGCCGCTGGCAAATTGTTAGCGCTGACGCTCGCCACGCGCTGTTTTCCCTCTCCTCCCGCGATGGCGATCAGGGCTATCCTGGTAATCTGACGGCAACCGCGCACTACCGCCTGACCGACGATAACCGGATCGCTATTGAGTATCGCGCCACCGTGGACCAGCCGTGCCCGGTGAATCTGACAAACCACGTCTATTTCAACCTCGATGGCGTGCAGAGCGACGTGCGCAACCATAAGCTGCAAATTTTTGCCGATGTTTATCTGCCCGTCGAAAGCGACGGTATTCCGGGGGGAGATCTGCAAAACGTCACCCTGACCAGCTTCGATTTCCGCACGCCGAAAACCCTGGCGGACGACTTCCTGCGCGACGAAGATCAGCAAAAAGTAAAAGGTTATGACCATGCCTTCCTGCTACAGGCGCTGGGGAATGCCGATACTCCGGCCGCTCACGTCTGGTCGCAGGACGAAAAGCTACAGATGACGGTTTATACTTCCGCCCCCGCATTGCAGTTTTACTCCGGCAACTATCTTGGCGGCACGCCGTCGCGCACAGCGCAGGCGTACGATGACTGGCAGGGCCTGGCTCTGGAGAGCGAGTTCCTTCCAGATTCTCCGAATCATCCGGAATGGCCGCAGCCGGATTGTGTACTGCGCCCCGGCGAAGAGTACGTCAGCCTGACGGAATATCAGTTTATCGCTCGATAGCCTCTGGCCCTCCCGATGGAGGGCTTTTTATCATTTTGCTGAAAATTACGTCACTTACAGACAAAAACATAACCTCTGTTTTACAAGCACCTTACACTGAGCCACTATTTTCGCTATGGTTAGGGATAAGCATTGCCGTGAGGTAAATCGCGGCAATATAATGAGAATAGTTATCAATCAATAAATATACACACTACAGATTTCGGGTCGCATCAAGGCGGCAAATGAGCGAATCCCCAGGAACATAGTGAACTATGTGACCAGGGTGAGTGAAAGTAGCCAACGACGAGGCGGCGCGAAAGATGACGTGTATTGAGGAGTAAGTGTATGGCTGTAACTAAGCTGGTACTCGTTCGTCACGGCGAAAGCCAATGGAATAACGAAAACCGTTTCACCGGTTGGTATGACGTTGACCTGTCTGAAAAAGGCGTTGGTGAAGCAAAAGCGGCCGGTAAGCTGCTGAAAGAAGAAGGCTTCAGCTTCGACTTTGCTTATACCTCTGTGCTGAAACGTGCCATCCACACCCTGTGGAACGTGCTGGACGAACTGGATCAGGCCTGGCTGCCGGTTGAGAAATCCTGGAAACTGAACGAACGCCACTACGGTGCGCTGCAGGGCCTGAACAAAGCGGAAACTGCTGAAAAATATGGTGACGAACAGGTTAAACAGTGGCGTCGCGGCTTTGCGGTAACGCCGCCGGAGCTGACCAAAGACGATGAGCGCTATCCGGGCCACGATCCGCGCTACGCCAAACTGACCGATGCAGAACTGCCGACGACCGAGAGTCTGGCGCTGACCATCGACCGCGTCGTGCCATACTGGAACGAAACGATTCTGCCGCGTCTGAAAAGCGGTGAGCGCGTGATTATCGCCGCTCACGGCAACTCCCTGCGTGCGCTGGTGAAATACCTCGACAATATGGGCGAAGCAGAGATCCTTGAACTGAACATCCCGACTGGCGTACCGCTGGTGTATGAGTTTGACGAAAACTTCAAGCCGATCAAACACTACTATCTGGGTAACGCCGACGAGATCGCTGCGAAAGCGGCTGCCGTTGCCAACCAGGGCAAAGCGAAGTAATACTCGCAGGATGTAAAAAAAGCGTGGAGCAATCCACGCTTGAGACTGCTGACAAAGTGTAGCCAGGTGAAAATGTTCCAACCTCGGCCTACAAAAAGTACGTAATCTGTTGATATTCTCGTTCGTATCTCAGGCAAGGTGCTAACTGCCCCTTGCAGAAATGCCTACAGAACAGATAGTTGTCAGCAGTCCTCATTTTTCAGTCAGCAAAAATCGGCCCGGCCGGGAATTTCGCCAGAAACCCGGTGACAGCCAGCAGCGACCACAGCCCCGGCCAGGCAAACTGCCGCTCCCGCAGCTCGTCAT
>NZ_JBEAFR010000078.1:0-103104 GCF_040062315.1 Klebsiella sp. GW_Kp181 | reverse complement strand
ACGAACTCTCCGCCGCCAGTCAGAAAAAAGAACTGAGCTCTCTGGGCCAGGAAAACGCCCGCCTGCTCAGCGAATCTGAGGCTACACGTAAACAGCTTGCCGAGGCCGCTAATAAGCTGGCCAGCCTGGAAAAAAGTTCGCAGCAGTCAGCTATTTTAAAAACCAATTTATTAAAAACCCCCGAAGGCAAAAACTCATATTCCTTGGGTGTTTTTTATTATGATAAAATTAACGCTGAATTTGAAAAAATCACTAAAAACAACATTAAACTCGCGCCTTCATTGATGATTGACGGTATGAATGATGCTTTCAATAAATCACTCAAAATAAATAAATCAGAGATAATGGAAAATGTGGTCAAAATTGATCGAATCGTGCAAAGCATTAATAGCGACTATGCTAAAAAGATCCTTAAATTAATTAACAAGAAGAAATATGAAGTACTTGCAAATGGTTCATTTTTAGTTACCGATAAATCGACATCGAAAAAATACAGTGAGAATGAGATAGTAACATTCGATATGCTGGAGAAAAACCTGAACGGCAAGCCTATACTTAACACCATGAATACTAATGTTAATTTTAATCAAATCCGTGATCCGTTGCTTAGAAAAGTCGTTTCAGAGGGTGGTAAAGGTGGTGCAATGACGCTGTATGGCAAGGCAGATATCTTATATAAAAACGTACCTGATGGCGTGTCACCGGAAAGTCTGGTATCGATAACCTTTATGTTAAAGTAGAAAATATATACAGGAAATCATCAGTAAAAGCATCCTGCTTATTGGTATGTATATTTCCTGTTTTTTTATATCACAAGCGGCTGCGGTGGCATATCCATGTCCTCTGCCAGCCGTTTTTATCAACCTCCATTCTCTGCCATAATTAATTATCACATCAGATGAACTAATAACACTTAGCGATCATTTCTACTATCGACCACATCAGTGCTTTATACAAAAAAATATCGGCATATTACCACTTGTAATAACATAATTATCGTTTAAAGGATAAAGGTAAAAAAAGGTACTTACACCTTCTTTAATTAATACATCAGCAAGAAAATCACTCAGCACTTTCGAATGATTTAAGCTTTCCGGTAAAATTAACACTTTTTGTGAGGTAAAGTTATAGGAAAAGTTATTTCTTTCAATTTCAAGATAATTTCTCAGTTTAAAAAAATACACATTTGCATTGCCATCAGTAATACGTCCATCCATCATTATAGTACCGTGCCTGCCATTAATAACAAGGCTGCTTTTAGAAACCAGAAGCTTACCAGATTTCCTCGCCGAATATGTAGCATCACATCGAAAATGAGTGCTTTTGTAGTTGACATAAAAAAACACCATCACCGGAATAATAATTGATATCAAAACAGTAACTAAGATTATAATTCTGCTATTTTTAAAATACATTTTCATCTCTCAAATCCATGACTTCACATTTTTTTGGTCTCAAATCAATAGCTCTGTCGCACGAAATAACTGAGATATCAGGCGAATAGGGAAGTATAGTTACATAAACGAAATATTGATGCTGACATTTCAAAAATGACAGGTTCAAAATAGACAATCGGTCTTTGCCATTTTTCGGGGATAGAAAAAACTTACACGTACTCCCGGGCATAAAAACTGGGCCGCTGTAGTTTTCAAAGAATTTGTAGCCTCTGGTTTGTGTACCATATATTTCAAAAGTTAATGTGCCTGACATCATCATGATGATTAGTATAAAAGCCATTGTTGTAAAGTGAGTTAGCTTTCTGTTTTGATAAATCACGGGTTCGACAGTTTGTTCTGGTGCATCTGTCCCATTCTCATTTTTTTCACTGTCATCCTCGTTATAATCCTGCATTTTAGCCAACACGGTTACCGTTGGGTTTAGTCGAAAACCTTTCCTGGTTTCGGTTAGAATATAATCAGTCTCATTTTCACATATCTCTCTGAATGCCCGACGAATGACAGATATGCTCTGATACAAAGTATTAGGAGACGGGATAAATCCACTTCCTTGCCAGGCATACTCATAGAAATCATTTTGTAGCACCAGATCTTTTCTGGAAATCAATAACTCCAGGCAGCGAGCTGAGGGGCCTGTCAATTGCACTTTTTTACTACTATCAGACACGCACGACAAAAGATTCTGTTCTGGCCAAAATATAACTGAATCATTTAGTACATAAATATTCTGCATACAAAATATCAACACCTCAAATCCAAATCAACAACAATAAAGTTACATATTAAGTAACAACCATTAGGAAACATACAAAAAACCTTCAATTAGATTATATAAGACAAAACCAATACCTTCACAATTTTTATCAACCACTTGATTTTAATCATTTTTAATCAAGCATAAGTTAGTTTCACTTTCATAACACATTTTTTTTATTTATGAATAAGTTCCTCAAATGAAAAATCTTAAATTTATCAAACGGCTCCCTATAATTGATTCATACCGAAAACGTAATATAAAAATATCTTACGCAGAGTGTTAACTACTTAGTATCTAAATATGGATGATATTAATGATGAGGAACGCACGAAAAAGACAAAAAAACCAATAAAGAAGAAAAAAACAGATTTTAAAACCAAACATTAATCAGTAAGCAGCCATTAATCATCACATATATGTCTGATTGATTAATCATTTTTAACATATAGAATGCCACAACACGGATAAGGCAAAGGTAAAAGGAGATCATTTTCAATGACGCAAAACCCAAGAAAATTAGATCATCACCTTTATGGATATTGCATTGGGGATAATCTAGAGTTCAGGATATCACCTGCCTTATTAGTAAATACATTGACAGGCATCAGCATTCGTCTGCGGCCAACAATGGCGCGACTGCTTTCTTATATCTTAAATCATTCAAACGAAAGAATGATTGAAGATGAAAAAATAATGCGGGATGTTTTTGAGAATTATGGCCTCAAGTGTAACAAGCAGCGGCTGTGGCAGGCCATTAACTCGCTAAAAAAAACTTTGGCAAAGTGTGGTTTCAGCCGCTTTATTATCTACAGAGTAAATAACAATGGTTTTTTAATTTCCAACGTGAGAATTGGAATGTTGTTATGTTACGCCCTCAACAACTCTCACTTTGAGATGTTTGAGACTGCTAAGCCAGAAAAACATGACCAGAACATATAGATATATGTAAGTTAAACAGCGGCGAATTATCTTTTAAAGTTGTGTTTACACAACCTTGATAAAGCTATTTTTTCTAAATTCCTCTCCGAGAGAGACACAGTACTCATGATGCTGTGGCGATGTATTTCGTCGAAATCATGTAAAACCAAAAGTAATCAATTAAGGATAATTTTATGAAAAAGTCAGTTGTTAGTACCTCAATCTTTGCTGTTTTCGCTCTCGCAGCATTTTCCGCCCAGGCTGCTTCCACGGGGACCATTACTTTTAACGGTGAACTGACCGACACAACCTGCGAAGTGGATATCAATGGCCAGGGCTCCGACGCAACCGTCATCCTGCCGACCGTCGGCGTAAACCAGCTGACTGCCAGCGGCGACACCACCGGACGGACCTCTTTCAATATGAATATCTCTGACTGCGTTATCGGTACCGAAGGCGGCCACTCCAAAGTAGCCGCTTTCTTCCAGCCGGGTAACACCGTTGACCTCAGCACCGGTCGTTTGAAAAACGTTGGCGGTAGCGCCACTAACGTTGATCTGCGTCTGCTCGACGCCTCCAACAGCTATGCGCCGATTAACATCGGTAACACCGATCAGGTTGATGGCATGGCTTATGTCGATATCAATACCGACGGTACCGCTCTGCTGCCATACGCTGTCGAATATTTCGCGAATGCCCAGACCACGCCAGGTACCGTCACCAGCAGCGTCATTTATAACCTGCAGTACAAGTAATCAGGAATATCAGGGGGAGACTCTCCCCCTGTCACAAGGAGCCCCCAATGAGACCTTCATCTCTCATCCGAACACTCTCAACGGTAGCCTGCCTCGCTGCGGCGGTGACGTCATGGTCATCCCTGGCCAGCGTTATCGTTAACGGGACGCGCGTGATCTACAACGGAAATGAAAAGGAAGTGTCTGTCAGACTGACGAATACCGGCACGCTTCCGGTTCTGGTACAAAGCTGGATTGATGAGGGTGATATGAATGCCAGGCCGGATCGCATCCGTACGCCCTTTACTCTGACGCCGCCGATCAACCGTATTAATGCCGATAAAAGTCAGACTCTCAGAATCAGCTATACCGGCTCACCGGCCCTGCCGCAAAACAAGGAGTCCGTTTACTGGCTGAATCTTCTTGAGGTGCCGGCATCCAAAAAAGACGACAGTTTAAATAAACTGCAGGTGGCTTTTCGTACCCGAATAAAACTGTTTTACCGCCCGGCCGGCCTCACTGACAGAGCAAAAGTCACCGAAGCGGCTGAAAAAATTAAGTGGACTGTATCCGGGGGAAAACTGATTGCATCCAACTCCTCGCCCTATTTTATTTCGCTGGTGTCCGTTTCGCTGAAAAACGCCGGCAAAAATGGCTCGGTTGAAGGCGAAATGGTTCCTCCAATGGGCAGCTATACCTTTAATTTACCGAAATCCGTAAACGCCGGCGCAGGTTCATTACTGATTTATGAATATGTGAATGACTGGGGCGCACTCAGAAAAGTCGAATACACCTTATAAGCCCTTTTTATATTTTTTACCGCTTCAGCCATGAGGAAATAAAGTCATGCGTCTTCAGTTTGGATATTCATTGATTGCCATCGCTGTCATGGCTGCAATTATGACCCCGCGGCAGGTCGTTGCAACATCGCTTTCATCGTCTCCCGCGAATGAAGACAATCTTACTTTTGACCCCATTTTCCTGAATACCTCGGGTGAAGAAAAAATCGATTTATCGCGCTTTGAAAATGGCGGCTCCGCCACGCCCGGAACATGGTCAACGGATATTTTCGTTAACGGTGAATCAGTCACTCAGAGCCCGGTTTTATTTGCCGAGCAGGCGGATAAAAAAGTGCGCCCGTGTATCACTGCCGGCCTGATTAAAAATCTCAATCTGAATTTCGATAAGGTCCCGGCCTCTTTTACCACCGCTCTGCGGGAGAATCGTGCGTGCTATAACCTTGAAGAATTATTACCCGGGGTCAGCATCATCTATGACTCCTCCACGCAGCGGCTGGATGTCGAAATCCCACAGGCCCTGTTGCGTAACACGGCTCGCGGTTATGTCAGCCCGGCATTATGGGATACCGGTATTCCTGCGGCCCTACTGGGCTATAACGCCAGCACTTACACCACCCGCTCACACGGAAGGGATTACACATCCTCCTATATTGGCCTCAACGGCGGACTGAATATTGGTGGCTGGTATTTCCGCCATGATGGTAACTACAGCTGGCAGCAAAGCAACGGCGGCCAGTATCAGTCCATCAATAATTACGTACAAAAAGATATCTCATCCATCCTCGGCCGGGTGCTGCTTGGCGAAACCTCCACCGGGGGGCAGCTCTTTGATACCCTCCCTTTCCGGGGCGTTGAGCTGGTCAGCGACGACAGGATGCTGCCGCAGTCCCGCCGCGGCTATGCGCCTGATATCCGCGGTATCGCGCGTACCAATGCCAGGGTAACCGTACGGCAGAACGATCGCATCATTTATGAAACCACAGTACCGCCCGGAGCTTTCGTGATTGAGGATTTGTATCCCACCGGTTACGGCGGCAATCTTGACGTGAAGGTCACGGAAGCCGACGGCAGCGTGCAGAGCTTCCAGGTGCC
Organism: Klebsiella sp. GW_Kp181; assembly: GCF_040062315.1. NCBI lineage: Bacteria > Pseudomonadati > Pseudomonadota > Gammaproteobacteria > Enterobacterales > Enterobacteriaceae > Klebsiella > Klebsiella sp. GW_Kp181. The sequence goes on along the minus strand of NZ_JBEAFR010000078.1, from coordinate 97,346 downwards.
TTACGCGTCGGTGACCCAGCTTCTGCGCCCGGGCGCGCACCGCTATGATGTGGTGGCAGGACGACTGAACGATCCCAGCCTTTCCTTTAACCCAACGCTGTATCAGGCGACCTATCAGCGCGGCCTGTCGAATATCCTGACCGGATACACCGGGATCCAGGGCAGCGGCGCCGCCTACTATGCGGTGCAGCTAGGTATGGCTATTAGCACGGCTATCGGCGCTTTTTCTGTCGATGTCACCCAGGCGCGCGTACACCTGAAAACTACAGACGATACTGCGAATAGCGGCCAGAGCTACCAGGTAAGCTACAGCAAGTATTTACCGGATACGGACAGTAACCTGACTATCGCAGCGTACCGATTCTCCACGTCCGGATATTACGACTTCCAGACCGCAATGCGCGCCATTGATGAAGAAAAACGCGGCGGTCTGGCCTCCGGAATATGGCGTCCCAAAAATCGCCTGAATATTACGATGAACCAGGGGCTTGGCCCGGGATGGGGACAGCTGTATGTCACCGGGTACACCCAGGATTACTGGAACAACGGTAAGTCTGACATTCAGTATCAAATGGGCTACAGCAATAACTTCGGCCGGGTTAACTATAACCTCAGCGCAGGACGCGTCAGAAACTACAGCGGAAAAATGGAAAACAACTTTCTGCTGAACATTTCCACCCCGCTGGGTGGATACGATAAGAAGCATGTGCCGATGCTCACCGCCAGTCTGAACAAAAGCGGCAACGGTCGCATGGGTGAACAGCTGGGCCTTTCCGGCACCTACGGGGAGGATAACCAGTATAACTACGGGATGACGGCGGCGAACTATAACCAGGGCACCGGCAGCAGCATGACCGCGAGCGGCGGATGGCGCACGCCTTACAGCCATCTGACGGCCAGCTATGGCGCCGGCAAGCATTACCAGAACACCAGCCTGGCCGCCAGCGGGACGGTGATTGCCTGGCAGAACGGCGTGGTGGCCACGCCTTATACGGGAGACACCTTTGCCGTGGTCGAGGCGAAGGATGCGAAAGGCGCCAAAGTCGGCGGCTATCCGGGGCTGAAAATTGACCGCTTTGGACACGCGGCTATTCCGTACCTGACACCGTATGAAATGAACGAGGTCAGTATTGACCCGAAAGGGCTGTCACAGGAAGTCGAGCTGAGCAATACCACCGAGAAGGTCGCACCTCACTGGGGCGCAGTCAGCAAGGTTGTTTTCAATACCCGTAAAGGGATCCCGCTGCTTATCAGTGCGAAAAATTTGCAAGGCGAGCCCTTACCTTTCGGCGCGGAAGTATTTGATGCATCCGGAGCCAGCGTCGGCAACGTTGGGCAGATGGGACAAATATATGCGCTGACCGAAGCCGCCGCCGGCCAGCTGACCGTGAAGTGGGGCAGCAAGGATAATGAACAGTGCCGGATAACCTATCGGGTCAACGATGAGAAACCGTCAGGGTTCAGAAAGTTGACCGAAACGTGCAAATAAAAAAGAAATGAAAAACCAGCACCACGCTGCCAGACCTGATTGTCACGGCGTTGGGTTCCTTGTTCATTCGCGCATGGCGGTACGGCCGTTTAATTTCCGACAGGGATGACATTATGATTATCAATCACCTTACACAGACCACCGAAGTCAACGTTCTGACCCAGAATGTATACCTGAAAAAGGCCCTCGAGTCGTTAATAGTGGAATGTACGGCGGGCGATAAGAAGGTGCGCTCAGGGTATCACCCTGCTTTTATTAACAAGCCTGAACATTTCAGAGTGGCACTTATCGATACCGAATACATTTATCACCAAAGAGGTGCCTGGTATAAAATTTACAAAGAAATTATCAGGGCAGATTATTACGTTTTCATTTCCTTAACCGATATGAAGTTTGGCCGGGTCCCCTTCCTGCCGCTGTGCGGCTCGGTCAGTAAAATAAAGAAAGCGCTGCTGCATATTATCAACAGCGTCGGGCAGAAAAAGCACTCGTTAACAAGGAGTAACCCGCTGTCCTCTCTGAGCTTTTCCGAAAAGGAGCTGTTCTTTTTTTTAATTTCGGGATACGGCATGGATGAAATTTTTCTCGCACTGGGTAAAAGCAAAAAAACGGTATATCAGTCGAGAACCAATTTAATGAAGAAGATGAGATTAACGAATAAAAAAGATTTGCATATGATGCTGAAGTTTTGTGAATTCGTTGAGTATTACACTTTCAGGGAAAGCACTCAAGCCACCGGCGATAACGCCTCTCTGGTTAACAATGGACGTTTACCGTTTCTCCCGAATCCGGTTGAACATGATATGCACTGATGGTAATTTGTGAGGGTTTAAATGAAAGTGTTATTAACTGTCGTTCGTTTTTTTAAAACACAATTCCGGCCGGTAAAATACCTGAGCCTCGGTCTGGCCTGCATATTCACATCTCAGGCCCAGGCTCTTCATTGTGAATTCACAGAGTTATATACCGATAACATTTCAATCCCCGTTGTTGGTCTCGGAATATCCACCGTCGGTGAAGACGTTCCGGTAGGTAAAATTTTATATCGCCAGGACTATCGAACTGCCAGCAGAACTACATCATTCGCATGTACCGTTGAGCTTGAAGATATTGCATCCGGGCCATACACAATGAACGCATATACAAAAACTGAGGTTATATCCGCACCATCGGGTCCGGCAGTGAGGTCAGGTGGTAAAGATATATTCCCAACCAACGTTTCCGGTATTGGAGCTATTTTTTATCTTTCCGGGATAGAGGTAGATTATACTTCTTTCCCTCACATTTGGGAGAGAAGTCAAAGTATAGGCTATGGCACTCTTACCCAAGGTATGGGCCAATTTTGGAAAGTAACCATAGAACTTATCAAGACTGGTCCTATTGCAGGAGGTACTCAGCAGGTTGATGGTTCATCCTTTCCAACATTTCAGATTACCTCTGGCTCAAACTCCCCTTTCATTATAAACAATGTTTTTGTCAATTTGAATTTCGTGGGTTCAACAATGATCCACACCAAAACATGCCAGCTGGTAACGTCCAATATTGATGTGAATCTTGACAATCATGCGGTCGGTGATTTTACCAGCCCGGGAACGGTTACCGAGTGGAAGGATTTTGATATCGTCCTGCAGGGCTGCCCACCATTCTATGGTTATGGCAATTACACCTATAATGAAAACACGGACAAACTTACCGGTTCCAATGCCGAAAACGTTGTCTCTATTACCTTTAAAAGCGCTAACGGCGTCATCGAGGGCAACCCTTCACTGGCCAAACTGGATTCTGGAGCCAATGCAGCCACCGGTGTCGGCATTGAATTATCACAAAGAAATATATCCGGCAGCATACCGCTGGATGGTTCCGGCGGCTTTAACCTGACCAATCTTACACAACAAGATAACGCCACCTATACCATCCCGCTAAAAGCTCGCTATGTTCAGTCTGATACCAACGTCACGGCAGGGCCAGCTAATGGTTCCGTCATTTTTACTATTACCTATTTGTGACGGTAGCTTCAGGAAAGTAAAGTCATATTCGTCTCTTTTTTAATATGGTGGGTAAAATTTCTTTTTTAAATTTTACCCATTAAAACTGAGGCACGATAAAGCGTAACAATGAAGGATAATCTTACGATTTAGCATTAGTCTGCACGCTATAGTTTATAAGGGAGAAATATATTATGCCTCGAAAAATAATTTACAGTCATATCATGATAATCATCTTCGCTTTTTGCGGGATAAGTTCTGCTTTAGCCGATATTGTCATCACCGGAACCCGCTTCGTCTATCCGGAAAAAGAGCGTGAAGTAACGGTAAAAATTGATAATGTTGGAGATAAGCCGGCTCTCGCACAGGTCTGGATTGACGCCGGGGACCCTAATGCCACGCCGGAGACGGCCAAAGCGCCCTTTACGATTACTCCTCCTATTAACCGCATCAACGGCGGTAAAGGCCAGACGCTGCGCATGATATATACGGGAGAAAAGCTGCCCGGTGATAAAGAATCCTTATTCTGGCTAAACGTGCTGGAAATTCCGGCGACGAAAAAAGACAATAAAAACCAGCTAAAAATGGCGGTTCGTTCAAGAATTAAAATTTTTTACCGCCCGCAGGGATTAGCCGGCAGCGCCAATCAGGCAGGAAAGTCAATCATCTGGAAAAAGGTCAATGGTGGAATTGAAGGTTCAAATCCTACCCCGTACTTTGTCTCCCTGGCGAATATCACCGAGGATAAAGAAGGGAAAACAGTGGTTGCCAACGGAGGGATGATTGCACCGGGAGGAAAGAGCGTTTTCCCCATGAAGAAGCACCTCGCGACGATTTATCCATCTTATATTAGTGATGAGGGAGCGATTAATTCCTTTGCGCAGCAGATCATCCCCTAATATTGAAATCCGTTATCGTTCACAAACCATCGGCGAAAACGTACGCTTATCACCTTGTAGCGCTAGCCCATACTTTTCACACTCCATAAAAAATGCCATTAATGAGGTAAGAAATCATTAATGGCATTATTTTTATTCAATTACCGCAAAGAATAAATTTTATTCCCACTCAATGGTAGCCGGCGGCTTACCGCTGATGTCATACACCACGCGGGAGATACCGTTGACTTCATTGATGATGCGGTTGGACACGCGGCCGAGGAAATCGTACGGCAGGTGCGCCCAGTGAGCGGTCATAAAGTCGATGGTTTCAACTGCGCGCAGGGAGACCACCCAGTCGTACTTACGGCCATCGCCCATTACGCCGACGGAACGCACCGGCAGGAATACGGTGAACGCCTGGCTCACTTTGTTGTACAGGTCAGCTTTGTGCAGCTCTTCAATGAAGATCGCGTCCGCGCGACGCAGCAGGTCGCAGTACTCTTTCTTCACTTCGCCCAGCACGCGCACGCCCAGACCCGGGCCCGGGAACGGGTGACGGTACAGCATGTCGTACGGCAGGCCCAGCTCGAGGCCAATCTTACGCACTTCATCTTTGAACAGCTCGCGCAGCGGTTCAACGAGGCCCATCTTCATCTCTTTCGGCAGGCCGCCCACGTTGTGGTGAGATTTGATGACGTGCGCTTTGCCGGTTGCGGATGCCGCGGACTCGATCACGTCAGGGTAGATAGTCCCCTGCGCCAGCCATTTCACGTCTTCCAGCTTCAGCGCTTCTTCGTCAAACACTTCAACAAACACGCGGCCGATGATTTTACGCTTCGCTTCCGGATCGTTTTCGCCCGCCAGCGCAGCCAGGAAACGCGCCTCGCCTTCGACGTGAACGATGTTCAGACCGAAACGATCGCCGAACATATCCATAACCTGCTGAGCTTCATTAAGACGCAGCAGACCGTTATCCACGAAGACGCAGGTCAGGTTTTTGCCGATAGCGCGATGCAGCAGCATTGCGGTAACAGACGAGTCCACGCCGCCGGAGAGGCCGAGAATGACTTTATCGTCGCCCACTTGCTGACGAATACGTTCGATGGCGTCGTCGATAATTTTGGCCGGGGTCCACAGCGCTTCACACTGGCAAATCTCGCGTACAAAACGCTCCAGCATACGCAGGCCCTGACGGGTGTGGGTCACTTCCGGGTGGAACTGCACGCCGTAGAAGCGCTTCTCTTCGTTGGCCATAATGGCGAATGGGCAGGTCTCGGTGCTGGCAACGGTAACGAAGTCAGACGGGATGGCGGTGACTTTGTCGCCATGGCTCATCCAGACGTCCAGCATAGCGTTGCCGTCCGCGCTCAGCGCATCTTCAATGCCGTGGATCAGCGCGCTATCGGTCTGAACTTCAACCTGCGCGTAGCCAAATTCACGCTCATTAGAGGCTTCAACGTGGCCGCCCAGCTGCATCGCCATGGTCTGCATACCGTAGCAGATGCCAAAGACCGGCACGCCAGCTTCGAAGACATACTGCGGCGCGCGCGGGCTGTTATCTTCGGTAGTGCTTTCCGGGCCGCCGGAAAGAATGATGCCGTTAGGATTGAACTCACGAATTTGAGCTTCAGTCACGTCCCATGCCCACAGTTCGCAGTAGACACCCAATTCACGAACGCGACGCGCAACCAGCTGGGTGTACTGAGAACCGAAGTCCAGGATAAGAATACGATGTTTATGAATGTTATCCGTCATTGACGATAATTCCGAGGCAAGTGATACAGGTTAAATAAATCGCCCGGCGCGTGGCCGGGCGATGAAAATCAGGAGCCCATGCGGTAGTTCGGGGATTCCTTGGTAATGGTCACGTCGTGAACGTGACTCTCCTGGATACCCGCGCCGCTGATGCGCACGAATTCCGCTTTGGTCCGCAGGGTGTCGATGGTACCACAACCGGTCAGGCCCATACAGGAGCGCAGTCCGCCCATCTGCTGGTGAATAATCTCTTTCAGACGGCCTTTATAGGCGACGCGACCTTCGATACCTTCCGGTACCAGTTTGTCGGCGGCGTTATCGGTCTGGAAGTAGCGATCGGAGGAGCCTTTAGACATCGCGCCAAGGGAACCCATACCGCGGTAAGATTTGTAAGAACGCCCCTGGTAGAGTTCGATTTCGCCCGGAGACTCTTCGGTACCCGCCAGCATCGAACCGACCATGACGGCGGCTGCGCCTGCGGCAATCGCTTTCGCGATATCGCCGGAGAAACGAATACCGCCGTCAGCGATAACCGGAATACCGGTGCCTTCCAGCGCTTCAACCGCGTCAGAAACGGCGGTGATCTGCGGAACGCCCACGCCGGTCACGATACGCGTCGTACAGATGGAGCCAGGACCGATACCCACTTTCACCGCGCTGCAGCCGGCTTCCGCCAGCGCACGTGCGCCCGCGCCGGTCGCCACGTTGCCGCCGATGATTTGCAGGTCAGGATATTTTGCGCGGGTATCGCGAATACGCTGCAATACGCCCTCAGAGTGACCGTGAGAAGAGTCGATCAGCAGAATATCGACGCCCGCGGCAACCAGCGCATCAACGCGCTCTTCGTTACCCGCGCCCGCGCCAACCGCTGCGCCAACGCGCAGGCGACCCTGCTCATCTTTACAGGCGTTCGGTTTACGTTCCGCTTTCTGGAAATCTTTAACGGTGATCATGCCGAGAAGATGGAAGCTGTCATCCACAACCAGGGCTTTCTCAACGCGTTTTTCATGCATTTTGGCAAAGACCACTTCGCGGCTTTCACCTTCGCGAACGGTAACCAGACGCTCTTTCGGCGTCATATATACGCTAACCGGCTGGTTCAGGTCGGTGACGAAACGCACATCGCGGCCGGTAATGATGCCGACCAGCTCATTGTCTTCGGTCACAACCGGATAGCCAGCAAAACCGTTACGTTCAGTCAGCTCTTTAACTTCGCGCAGAGTCGTAGTCGGCAGAACGGTCTGCGGGTCGGTAACCACGCCGGACTCATGCTTCTTCACGCGCTTAACTTCTTCCGCCTGACGCTCGATAGACATGTTTTTATGAATAAAACCGATGCCGCCTTCCTGTGCCAGGGCAATCGCCAGACGCGCTTCCGTCACGGTATCCATTGCTGCGGAGAGCATAGGAATATTCAGGCGAATGGTTTTCGTCAGCTGGGTGCTGAGATCGGCGGTGTTTGGCAGAACGGTTGAATGAGCGGGAACGAGGAGGACGTCGTCAAACGTCAGAGCTTCTTTAGCGATACGTAGCATGGGCAATATCTCGACCAGGGTGGATAAATATTGCCGTGGCATTATACAGAGCGTAACCGATTGCATCTACCCTTTTTTGCAAATAATACTTGCGATCCCCTCTCAGCAGGTTACTATCGACTGAATAACCTGCTGATTTAGAATTTGATCTTGCTCACATGTTGCCATCTCAATCCCCCTCAATTTACACGGTTAGCCGCCTCAATCAGTCGGTCCGGCTGCTGCTGGAACGTGAAATGGGCCAGGTATGGATCAGCGGCGAGATTTCCAATTTCAGCCAGCCCTCTTCCGGTCACTGGTACTTTACCTTAAAAGACGATAACGCCCAGGTGCGCTGCGCAATGTTTCGCAACAGCAACCGCCGGGTGACCTTCCGTCCGCAGCACGGGCAGCAGGTGCTGGTTCGCGCCAACATTACCCTTTACGAGCCGCGCGGCGATTATCAGATTATCGTGGAGAGCATGCAGCCTGCGGGCGAAGGACTGCTTCAGCAGAAGTATGAACAGCTGAAGGCCGCCCTGGCGGCGGAAGGCTTGTTCGATCAGCAGCATAAAAAAGCGCTTCCCTCCCCTGCGCACTGCGTAGGCGTCATTACCTCTAAAACCGGCGCCGCGCTGCATGATATTTTACAGGTGCTCAAGCGTCGCGACCCTTCCCTGCCGGTGATTATTTATCCGACCGCCGTTCAGGGCGAAGACGCACCGGGGCAGATTGTTCGCGCAATTGAACTGGCCAACGCGCGCCGCGAATGCGACGTACTTATCGTCGGACGCGGCGGCGGTTCGCTGGAAGATTTATGGAGTTTTAACGACGAGCGGGTGGCGCGGGCGATATTTACCAGTCCGATTGCCATCGTCAGCGCCGTGGGCCATGAAACTGACGTCACTATTGCCGATTTCGTCGCCGACCTGCGCGCGCCAACGCCTTCCGCGGCGGCAGAAATGGTCAGCCGTAACCAGCTGGAGCTGCTGCGCCAGCTCCAGTCAGGACAGCAGCGTCTTGAGATGGCGATGGACTACTTCCTTGCCAACCGCCATCGTCGCTTTACCCAGATATTTCACCGCCTGCAGCAGCAGCATCCTCAGCTGCGCCTTGCTCGCCAGCAAACGGAGCTGGAAAGGTTGCGTCAGCGCATGCGTTTCGCTCTTGAGACGCAGATGAAGCGCGCCGATCAGCGCCAGCAGCGCGCTACGCAGCGTCTGAATCAGCAAAATCCGCAGCCGCGTATTCACCGTGCCCAGAGCCGTATTCAACAGCTGGAATATCGCCTGGCGGAAAATATCCGCAGCCGCCTCGGCGAGCAGCGCGAGCGCTTCGGCAATATGGTCACGCATCTGGAGGCCGTCAGCCCGCTGGCGACGCTCGCCCGCGGCTATAGCGTGACTTCCGCCAGCGACGGCAAAGTGCTGAAGCAGACCAAACAGGTACGCGAGGGAGACCTTCTCACTACCCGCCTGAACGATGGCTGGGTGGAGAGCGAAGTGAAAAACATCACGCCGGCGAAGAAAACGCGCTCCCGTAAAAAAGCCTGATTATTCTGCCTTTTCAACCGGGGATAACTATACTGCTCTCATGCCCTTTTTAAACGGTTCTATCCGGCTAAGGAGCGTGATATGCCTGTTGCTTATCCTCGTTATGTGATTCCACCCTATATTTTACGCCGCATTGTCGACCATGGCTCGCTTCAGCAGCAGCGCTGCGCGCAGAATACCCTCAGCCATGTTCAGTCCCTGATGGCGCATGTTCCCGGACGCCCCGCTGCTCCCCATGTCACCACGCCGGGCCAGCTTGAGCGCGACATTTACGATGCCGGGCAAACCCAGGAACTACCGGGAACGCAGGTCCGTTTTGAGGGGCAGCCCTCCAACGGTGATGTGGCCGTTGATGAAGCCTATGACTATCTCGGCATCACCCATGAGTTTTTCTGGAAGAGCTACCAGCGCGATTCTCTGGATAACCGCGGGCTAAAGCTCACCGGCAGCGTCCACTATGGCCACGAATATCAAAATGCGTTCTGGAACGGCCAGCAAATGGTATTTGGCGACGGTGATGGCGAGATTTTTAATCGCTTTACTATCGCCATTGACGTCGTCGCGCACGAGCTAAGCCATGGCGTGACGGAGAGCGAAGCCGGTCTTATCTACTTCGAACAATCCGGCGCGCTTAACGAATCACTCTCGGACGTCTTTGGCTCGCTGGTCAAACAATATCAGCGCCAGCAAACGGCGGACAAGGCGGACTGGCTAATAGGTGAGGGACTGCTCGCGAAAGGCATTCACGGCAAAGGTCTGCGCTCTATGTCTCAGCCCGGCTCCGCTTACGATGACCCCATCCTTGGCAAAGATCCGCAGCCCGCTCACATGAAAGATTTTGTGCATACCCAGCAGGATAACGGCGGCGTACATATCAATTCCGGCATTCCTAATCACGCCTTTTATCTCGCCGCCCGCGCGATCGGCGGTTTTGCGTGGCAAAAAGCGGGCCACGCCTGGTATGACGCGGTGTGTGATAACTCTCTGGCAAAAGACGCTGATTTTTCAACCTTTGCCAGGCTCACGGTTCGCCATGGCGAAAAACGTTTTGGCAAAGAGATCGCTGATGCCATTACTCAAGCCTGGGGGCGCGTCGGAGTGGTGCTATGAATCTTGCCGATCTTAGCGATGATGCGATTATTGAGCTGGCTCGCGAGGGGGGCGTCGCCTGGATCCCGGCGCTCAGTGGAATGCGTAAGATTGTGGTTGCGAAGCTCAACGAGCAACAGAAGCAGCGGATCGCTTCAATTCTTCAACAATCGCTACCGCTGGGCAAGCCGCCGGGGCAGCCCGACTCGCCGGGCAGCGGCGATCAGCGTTTTTTTCGCATTCAGATCGTCAGCGAGCAGCACTGCCACAGCCTGATTATTCTCATCCCGGAGGAGCGTGCCCCAGAATCACTGGTTGAACTCTGGCGCGACGGTGAAAGCTGCGTCAGCGATAAAAATTAAACCGGCACAAACTCGACGCGTTTTTTTGAAATCAGCCCGTGGCCATTCTGACAAAAATAATCTACCGCGCCGCAGGCTTTTAATACTTCCAGCGGCTTGTGGCAGTCCGGGCAGCGGGCTTCAACAACATACTCTTTCGCGCAATGCGCGCAGTGGGCGCTATTGCCCTGCACAGCAAGCTGCGCATGGCACACGGGGCAATCAAATTCCATGGTGACTCCTGACGACGGGTATGTGGCTTTATTTTATCACGGTTGCACAATCTGTGGCTGCTGCCAGCCACTGAACTCCAGCAGACTATTCGCTCCCGGGCGGATCGCCGCGTTTATTTTACTCACCCTGCATACTGAACCGGGACTCAGCAAAAGCGTCGTACACCTGCTTATCGGTGAACGGCGGGAAGGTGGCCCGTTTAGCGGCATCAATCAGCGCAGCGCAATATTTTTTATTACCTTCACTCGTTGTGATGCTATTCAGTTTCCCCTCATAGCTGAAACTCACATGGATCGTGCATTTTTTCCCCGTCCAGCCGTAGCGATTGGATAATCGGGAATCAATAGACTCTTTTATCGATCTCGCCTGCCTGCCATATTCATCATCATCGCTGAATCGTCCAGAGCTACAGCTCCCAAGCGCTGAGGTTTTATGACAGTCAGCAGGATGAAACGGCGTACAGCTGCTGGTTAATATGACCAAAGCGAACATCACGATTGTTTTTTTCATATCCCTGTTCCCGGCGTTTATTTCGATTGTCCCTTCGTTATTTCACGTGCATTCATCTTAGCGAAAAGGGACGCCACCGCTTCGAATACTGCCGGGCTGATTTGGCGCTGGCACCTCAACGGAACACGGCCCCGGCGTGAAATGAATGGTAATGATGTTATTGCTGGAAGGCTTCCCTTTAACGTATCGCCATTTTCCCATTGCGGCCCTGACTTCATTATCAAACATTCCGGTGGGATCGGAGCTTAATAACTGAACGTTAGTCACCCGCCCATTCTCGTCAACGTCAAATTGCGCTTTAACCTGACCCGGTATCCCTTTTTTTGCGGCTTTCGCGGGATAAGCAGGCTTAACGCGCGGTTCAACAGGTTGTGATTCAGCGGTACAGGCTATGGGAAAAAGAAACAGCATCAGGAGAGTTAAGAAGCTTTTCATTCTGACCTCATTGTCACAAAAATATTTATCCTCCCTGGTTTTTCTCACATTTATAACGCAGCCTCAAGCGAGTTTATTATTCTGCGCATGATCGGTGGCCGATAATAAAAAAGCCCGACGGATGCGGGCTTTATATTTTTAATGCTGACGGATAGCTTATTTGCTTTTCTTGATGTGTTTAATCAAGCGCTTACGCTTACGCATCTGGTTAGGCGTCAGAGTATTACGTTTGTTGGCAAACGGGTTTTCCCCTTCCTTAAACTGAATGCGAATTGGCGTGCCCATCACTTCCAGTGATTTACGGAAGTAGTTCATCAGGTAGCGCTTATACGAATCCGGCAGATCTTTAACCTGATTACCGTGAATAACCACGATCGGCGGGTTATAACCCCCGGCGTGGGCATATTTCAGCTTCACGCGACGACCGCGCACCAGCGGCGGCTGATGGTCTTCGGCAGCCATGGTCATGATGCGGGTCAGCATAGCGGTACCCACGCGACGGGTTGCGCTGTCGTACGCTTCGCGCACGGATTCAAACAGGTTGCCTACGCCGCTACCGTGCAGCGCGGAGATAAAGTGCACGCGGGCAAAGTCGATAAAGCCCAGACGGTAGTCCAGAGTCTCTTTCACCTGCTCTTTAACTTCCTGGCTCAGGCCGTCCCATTTGTTAACGACAATCACCAGCGAGCGACCGCTGTTGAGGATAAAGCCCAGCAGAGAGAGATCCTGATCGGAAATCCCCTCCCGCGCATCAATCACCAGCAGCACCACGTTGGCGTCTTCGATCGCCTGCAGGGTTTTAATCACCGAGAATTTCTCGACGACATCGGTGATCTTACCGCGTTTGCGCACGCCGGCGGTGTCAATCAGCACGTATTCACGCTCGTCGCGCTGCATCGGGATGTAGATGCTGTCGCGGGTCGTTCCGGGCATGTCGTAGACCACTACGCGGTCTTCGCCCAGGATACGGTTGGTGAGCGTTGACTTACCCACGTTCGGGCGACCCACTATCGCCAGCTTAATCGGCAGATCCTGTGGGTTAAAATCTTCTTCCGGCTCTTCAACTGCTTCGCCGTTCTGCTCGGCTTCAAACTGTGCCCAGTATGCCGCGTCTTCGTCCACTTCTTCCGGCGGGTTCACCTCATCAACCCACGGCAGCAGGACGTGCTCCAGCAGACTGGTGACACCGCGACCGTGTGAAGCGGCGATAGGATAAATCTCGCCTAACCCCAGCGACCAAAAATCGGCGATCGCCTGATCGGCATCGATGCCGTCAGTTTTGTTTGCCACCAGGAAGGTCGGCTTTTCGCGGGAGCGCAGATGTTTAGCGATTGCCGAGTCCGCCGGCATCAGGCCCGCCCGCGCATCGACCATAAACAGCACCACGTCCGCTTCTTCAATCGCCAGCAGCGACTGTTCCGCCATCCGCGTTTCTACGCCATCTTCGGTACCGTCGATCCCGCCGGTATCGATACAGATAAATTCGCGGCCTTCCACTTCAGCACGACCGTACTTACGGTCACGAGTCAGCCCCGGAAAATCCGCGACCAACGCATCGCGAGTGCGCGTTAAGCGGTTAAAAAGCGTGGATTTTCCAACGTTAGGGCGCCCGACAAGCGCGACCACAGGTATCATGTTAAATGCCTCATACTAAAATCGATACAACGCCATTTTCACGGCGTTTTTAAAAAAGCCAAAACGGCCCCTGTCTGCCAGGGGCCGTTTCTCAAAAATAGACTACCGCTGTTGTTAACGCGTAATCGCGTACAGCGTACCGTCTTTCGCCTGAACCAGCAGTTTGCCGTCAGCAACAACCGGATCGGTCAGGAAGCCTGAGCTGTCTACCTTCTGCTGAGCCACAAAGTGGCCATCTTCCGGGTTGACCCAGTGCATATAGCCTTCGCTATCGCCAACAACCAGGTTGCCATTATACAGCACAGGCGCCGTCAGCAGACGGTGCAGTAGATCGCTTTGCGTCCACAGCGTCACGCCGCCGTCGGTGGTGAGCGCCAGCAGACGGTCGTTTTGATCAACCAGGTAAATACGGTTGCCGTCGACGATGAAATCGTTCACTGAACCCAGCTCGCGTTTCCACATAATCTGGCCGCTGCGCAGATCCAAAGCCGTCAGGTTGCCGTTATAGGCCAGCGCATAAATCACACCGTTCACGATAACCGGCGTCGTATCGACGTCGTTAAGACGGTCGATTTCCGTCGGACCGGTGGCGGTAGAGATACGTTGCTGCCAAATCATCTGCCCCTGCTGCATCAGCACCGCGCTGACGCGACCGTTATCGCCGCCCACAATCGCTGCGCCGTATGCGGTAGCCGGAGCGGATTCGCCGCGCAGAGAGAGCGCTGGCATATCCAGGTTAACGGTCCATTTCACCGCGCCGTCAGCTTCGTTCAGCGCCTGCAGCTGACCGTTAGTGGTGTGAATCAACACCATACCGTCACTGACGACCGGACGGGAAATCGCTTCACCCGCTACGCTTGCTTCCCATGCGACGGTGCCGTCGCTGGTATTCAGCGCGTAAACTTTCGCTTTTTCGCTACCGATATACACATGGCCACCCGAGACGGTCACGCCGCCGGAGAGCAGCGCAGGCGCGCGGGAGAACCAGCCGTCTTTCTCGGCCAGGTTAACCGACCACACCTCTTTGCCGTCGCCTGAATTCAGGGCTTTAACGGTGCCTTTACGATCGGCGGCATACACAACGCCATCAGCAAAAGCCGGGTGCAGGTTAGAGTAGAATTCGCCAATACCGCCGCCAACGGAGGTGCTCCAGGACGTGGACGGCGTAAACTGGTTTTCCACCGTCGGCAGTGGCGACATTTTCACCACATCTTCTTCGCTGTTAAACAGCGAACAACCGCTCAATAAGGTAACGGAAAGCAGCCCTGGCAAAAGTAATTTACGCAATTGCATCGAGTCCCTCTCAGATGGACAAATTATTTATTTTCATACGCATCATTTCGCTGAGCGCCGGCGAAGCATCGCTTTTCGCGCCCGCTTCCCAGGCCGCTTTCGCCCCTTGCTTATCGCCTTTGCTCAGCAGGATCTCGCCGCGCAGGTCGGCGACAATCGCGGTCCAGCCTTCGCCTTTCACGGCATCCAGGGTTTTCAGCGCGGCATCAGGCTGCTTAAGCTGTAGCTGTACGCGAGCAAGACGCATATTGATAACCGATTTCAGGTTATCATCAGAAGCAGCGGCAAGCCCCTGCTGAAGCTGCTTTTCAGCGTTCTGCAGATCGTTTTTCTCAACAAACTGCTGCGCCAGCTCAAGAGAAGCAAACGCACCATAGGTGTTTTTGCTGTCGGCGGCAAATTTCTGCGCCGCGTTCAGCGCCTCTGGTTTATCCGCTTTAAGCGCGGAAATCGCATTTTCATAAGCCAGAGACGAGCCTCTGGCGGTATCCAACTGATGGGAGGTCCAGTAGCGCCAGCCAACCAGCGCGCCAACGCCCAAAATCACCCCAACGGCCAGCGCTTTGCCATTTTCAGCAAAGAAGCGCTTCAGCGCGTCGACCTGATCGTTTTCGTTATTGTAAAGTTCCACGCAGTCCTTCTCCTGACTAATGTTTCCCGGGAAATTAACCCAGAAGTGTGCGCAAATGCGCGGCAACGCTATCCTGCGTTACGGTAGTTTGCTCACCTGAGCGTAAATCTTTCACTACCACGTTTCCGTCAGCGATTTCTGCTTCGCCCAGCACCAGCGCAACGCGAGCGCCCCATTTATCAGCGCGAGCAAACTGCTTCTTAAAGTTGCCGCCGCCGTGGTTGGTCATCAGCTTAACGCCGGGTAACGCATCGCGTACCTGTTCAGCCAGACGCATTGCTGCGGACTGGGTGTCAGTTCCGGAGGCTACCAGGTATATATCGACAACAGGATCTGCTTTAAATTCCGGATTCACTGCCTGAACCAGTAAAACAAGACGTTCCAGCCCCATCGCAAAGCCGACGCCAGGCGTTGCGCGACCGCCAAGCTGCTCAACCAGACCGTCATAACGCCCACCGGCACAGACGGTTCCCTGTGAGCCGAGGCTGGTGGTAACCCACTCAAACACGGTGCGGTTGTAATAGTCGAGACCGCGCACCAGACGCTGATTCACGGTATAGCGAATACCGGCATCGTCCAGCAGCGCGCAAAGCCCGGCGAAGTGCGCTTTGGACTCTTCGTCAAGATAATCACCCAGCGTCGGCGCATCGTTCAGCAGCGCCTGAACTTCCGGGTTTTTAGAATCCAGCACGCGCAGCGGGTTGGTGTACATGCGGCGTTTGCAATCTTCATCGAGCTTATCCTTATACTGCTCAAGATAAGCCACCAGCGCGTCGCGATAGCTGGCGCGAGCTTCCAGTGAACCGATAGAGTTCAGCTCAAGGGCAACGTGGCTGGAGATCCCCAGTTCACGCCACCAGCGGGCGGTCAGCATGATCAGCTCGGCATCGATATCCGGCCCCTGCAGACCGAACGCTTCCGCACCAATCTGGTGGAACTGACGATAGCGGCCTTTTTGCGGACGCTCGTGGCGGAACATTGGCCCGATATACCACAGGCGCTGTTCTTGATTGTACAGGAGACCATGTTCGATGCCGGCGCGTACGCAACCCGCCGTACCTTCCGGACGCAGGGTCAGGCTATCGCCGTTACGGTCCTCAAAGGTATACATCTCTTTTTCAACCACGTCGGTCACTTCGCCGATAGCGCGTTTGAATAACGGGGTCTGCTCTACAATCGGCATACGGATTTCGCTGTAACCGTAGCTACCAAGCACCTGCTTCAGTGAGCCTTCAATGCGCTGCCAGAGAGCGGTTTCGCCCGGCAGATAATCGTTCATGCCGCGAATGGCTTGAATGTTCTTTGCCACGTTTATTCTCTTTATATATACAAAAATGAACCCCGGCGCCTCGCGCCCGCAGGTTCAATCATACACGGGAAGCGTATCGCTTCCCAACACGTTATTTCGCTTCAACCTGCTGAATATCGATGCGACGCGCCTCATCCAGCATCGATGCTTTAGCGCGAATACGCGCTTCCAGCTGATCGATCATATCGTCGTTATCCAGTCGGTCTTTACGGACGCCGTCTTCGTACAGGCCGCTTTTCTTGTTGCCGCCGGTCACGCCGAGCGTCGACACCAGCGCCTCACCTGGGCCATTCACCACGCAGCCAATGATCGAAATGTCCATTGGCGTAATGATGTCTTCCAGGCGCTGCTCCAGGGCGTTAACGGTACCGATAACGTCAAACTCCTGACGTGAACATGTCGGGCAGGCAATGAAGTTGATCCCGCGAGAGCGAATGCGCAGCGACTTGAGAATATCGAAGCCAACTTTGATCTCTTCAACCGGATCCGCCGCCAGAGAAACGCGCAAGGTATCGCCGATCCCTTCAGACAGCAGCAGTCCGAGGCCGATCGCGGACTTCACCGCGCCGCTGCGCGCGCCGCCCGCTTCGGTAATCCCGAGATGCAGAGGCTGGTCGATCTGTTTCGCCAGCAGACGATAGGATTCGACCGCGAGGAACACATCGGAAGCTTTTACGCTGACTTTAAACTGATCGAAATTGAGACGATCGAGATGATCGACATGGCGCATTGCCGATTCCAGCAGCGCCTGCGGAGTCGGTTCACCGTATTTCTCCTGGAGATCTTTTTCCAGAGAACCGGCGTTTACCCCGATACGGATGGGAATATTTTTATCGCGAGCGCAGTCCACCACCATGCGGATACGCTCTTCGTTACCGATATTGCCCGGGTTAATACGCAGACAATCAACGCCGTATTCCGCTACCTTCAGCGCAATGCGGTAATCGAAGTGGATATCGGCAACCAGCGGTACGCTCACCTGCTGTTTGATAAGCTTAAAGGCTTCTGCCGCGTCCATCGTTGGCACCGAAACACGAACGATATCCGCGCCAACGCGCTCAAGGGCTTTAATTTGATTTACCGTCGCCGCCACATCGGTGGTGCGCGTGTTTGTCATCGACTGTACGGCGATGGGGGCGCCATCGCCAATCGGCACATTCCCAACGTAAATTCGCTTTGATTTTCTACGTTGAATCGGAGCCTGGTTATGCATGAAAAATCTCCCGCGTTACCCGTCTGTTACTGCGCCGGTGATTGTTCGGCATTAAGGGTCAGACGTGCAACCTGGTTAGTTCTGATAAAACGACTCAAATCGACTGGTTTACCCAGATACTGTATCTGTACCGCCGCCGGTGCACCGATTTTCAGTTTATAAGGTGCCTGGCCGCTCAGATTGAGATTACCGCCTTTACGCTGCAACCCGCTGAACAGCTTTTTACCCGTCGCATCGCTCACTTCAAGCCAGCAGTCGGCGGTGAAATTCAGCACCAGATCCTGAGCCGAGGCCGGCGCAGCGGTCACGTTTGCCTGGTCGGTCGGTAGCGGCGAAGTTGGACTGGCGGGCGCTGGGGTAGCCGCCGTGTCAACGTTCGCCTGAGAAGGCGCAACAACAGCGTTGTTATCGACCGGGGCCGCAGTCGCAGCCGGAGCCGAGGTTGCTGGCGCAGAAGAGGTCTCTGCCGGCGCGCTGTTAGCAGCGGTATCGGCGGAAGAATTCGCCGAACCATTGTCCAGAGGAATGCTTTGGCTGTTGTTATCGCCAGCGTTCAGCTCGGCGGAGGACTGATCGGCCATGGTGGAGATCTCGTCCTGCTGCGCTTTGTGGTCCTGCCACCACCACGCGCCGCTGAGGCCAATCACCACGAACAGCACCAGCCAGGTAAAACTCATTAGCCAGCCGTCGCGTTTTTTGCGACGTTTACCCAGCGAGAAGCTCTGCATTGGCGCCACTTTTGCCGCACGAATGGGAGCCTGCTTCGCCATCATCGGCAGCAGTTCTTCTTCAGGGATGTGCACGAGGCGGGCATAAGAGCGGATATAGCCGCGCAGGAAGGTTGAAGCCAGATCGGCGGGTGCCTTATCGTCTTCAATATCACGAACCGTGGAAACCTTCAGGCATAAGCGCTCAGCCACCGCTTGCTGGCTGAGCCCGAGTTGTTCACGGGCGTTACGCAAACGCGCGCCCGTAGTGTTTGCTTCTTGATGGTCTTGAGTGGCTTCAGTATTCATTCGCTACAACTACTGGTACGTGAAATTTAAAATTCAGCGCCGGTGACCCCGCGCCGCGAGACATCTGCTCAACGTCAGACAAACAGTATAAGTCCGTATGACGTACTATCACAGAGACTTATCAATATTGAATGCTAAGCGGTTGTTGTACCGCTACATACTGCCTCAAAGTCGACAAAAACGCACCGTAATTATTAACCAGAACAGCGTATTTCGCCCGGCTATACAACATAAATATGCAGCGCACCGCCCAGGCTGTGCGCTGCATCATTTATCAAACTGCCTTCACGTCGATCGCTTCGCCCTGCATACGTTTACGCAGCGTACGTTTGGTTCGGTCGATAACGTCGCCGGCCAGCTGGCCGCAGGCTGCGTCGATATCGTCACCGCGAGTTTTACGCACGATAGTGGTGAAACCATACTCCATCAATACCTTGGAGAAACGGTCGATGCGACTGTTAGAGCTGCGGCCATACGGCGCTCCCGGGAAGGGGTTCCACGGGATGAGGTTGATCTTGCACGGCGTATCTTTTAACAGCGCCGCCAGCTCGTGGGCATGCTCGGTACCGTCGTTGACGTGATCCAGCATGACGTATTCGATCGTCACGCGGCCCTGGTTGGCATTGGACTTCGAAATATAACCACGTACCGAGTTCAGGAAGGTCTCGATATTATATTTCTTGTTGATCGGCACGATTTCGTCACGAATGGTATCGTTCGGCGCGTGCAGAGAGATAGCCAGCGCGACGTCAATCATATCGCCAAGCTTATCAAGCGCAGGCACCACGCCGGAAGTGGAGAGCGTGACGCGACGTTTTGAGAGCCCAAAGCCGAAGTCGTCGAGCATGATTTCCATAGCCGGAACCACGTTGGTCAGGTTCAGCAGCGGCTCGCCCATGCCCATCATTACCACGTTGGTAATCGGACGCACGCCGGTGGTCTTCACCGCACCGACGATTTTCGCCGCGCGCCAGACCTGGCCGATAATTTCCGAAACCCGCAGATTGCGGTTAAAGCCCTGCTGCGCCGTGGAGCAGAATTTACACTCCAGCGCACAGCCCACCTGAGAAGAAACGCATAGGGTGGCGCGATCGTCTTCCGGGATATACACGGTTTCGACGCGCTGATCGCCAACGGCAATCGCCCATTTGATGGTGCCGTCGCTGGAGCGCTGTTCTTCCACGACTTCCGGGGCGCGGATTTCCGCGACTTCCTTTAATTTGCCGCGCAGAACTTTGTTGATGTCGGTCATCTCGTCAAAGTTATCGCAGCAGTAGTGATACATCCATTTCATCACCTGATCGGCGCGGAAAGGCTTTTCGCCCATGTTTTTGAAAAACTCGCGCATCTGCTGACGATTCAGATCCAGCAGGTTGATTTTGGCATCTTTGTTCGGCACCGTCAGTGCGGCGCTATCAGGTGTGACTATTTGTTCAGACATAATTGATTCCGGCCTCGTTATTACACGTTATGGCCCCTGGAGGGTTAAAAAGAAACGCCCCGGGAGCGACTGCTCAGCCGGGGCGCTGTATTCTACAAATTCTGGCCCATCAATACTACGTCTGCACGCAGCAATGATGAAAAAACCTGTAACTGCCAGGCAGCTCCTCGTGACCGGGTTGAACGCGCGCAGCCAACACCGCGACGGTCGAAAAGGCGACGAGGATGGTATCTCCAAAGTATTTTACGTCACGGCGAGGCGGCGAGTTCGCAAATCCCCGGGAGCATAGATAACGATGTGACCGGGGTGCGCGAATGAAGCCAACAAAGCGGTGGCGTGAAAGACGCGGGAGATTAGCGGGTGCGCGGGCAAACCTCGCCTTCAGCAAAGAAAAACGCGATTTCGCGCGCAGCGGATTCAACGGAATCGGAACCGTGGGTGCCGTTCTCGGTGAAGCTGTCAGCGTAGTCTGCGCGCAGCGTACCCGCCAGCGCGTTCGCCGGGTTGGTTGCGCCCAGCAGGTCACGATGACGCTGAACCGCATTTTCGCCTTCCAGCACGGAAACAACGATCGGACCGGAAGTCATGAACTCAACCAGACCGTCAAAGAACGGGCGACCTTCGTGCTCAGCATAGAAGCCGCGAGCCTGCTCAACGGTCAGATGCAGCATTTTAGTGCCAACGATTTTGAACCCTGCAGCTTCAAAGCGAGAAAAGATGCCGCCAATAACGTTTTTTGCCACCGCGTTTGGTTTGATGATGGAAAAAGTACGTTCAATAGCCATGATAACCTCTTTATATATGTTGTTCTGTTTTGCAGATGAGCAGATGAGACCGATAAATACGGCGCGAATTATAATCATCATCTAAGGCGATTGCCTATGTGTTTAGGTAACATTTTTTTAAAAAAAAGCGACCTTAAACAACAAATCCAGCCCATTAAGGCAAGTTCTGTTTATTGCACCGTGAAGTTCGCGGCAACAATTTGCCCCGCCTCATCCATCACCACCAGTTGATAACGGTCAGTGCGATCGATGCCAAGCGTCGCACTGCCCCCTTCCGCCAGCAGCGGCTCGCCGTTCAGAAACCACCAGCGCCGCCCTTCCCCTCCGGTCGTTTGCAGCGACAGCATCACCCTCTGCTCGCCGGGCAGTCGTTTAACGACTGCGCCCTCGCGTATGCCCGAGAGCACCAGCGGTGCGGCATCAGCGCTTTGGACCGGCGGACACGCCGCCGAAACTGCAGGCAGCCTGACCCGACGTCGTTCGCCTGCGGGTAGCCAGGGTTCGAGCGGCAGCGGCCAGACGTCGAAACTTTTCTCTACCGCGCCGGGGCAATCTGCCGCCACCCGCTGTCCTTTTTCGTTCAGCCAGACCGGAAAGCGGATCCCACGCATACCTTCCTGTCCAGGGAGCAGCAAGGTCGGCGGCTGACTCTCATCAAGTAGCCAGGTGGCCAGCCGTCGGCGACAGTTCGCATCCCCCGCAGGTAAATACTGCCCGCCGGGCCAGCAAACCGTTCCGGCGCTGACCGATGAGGGACGCGGGTCGCTCGGCAATCCGCCGCGGCTCATTGCCGGCCGCGCCAGCAGCATATTATTGACCTGATTCAGCAGCGGCACCGCGCTGGCGAAACCAAACTGTCCGACAACCGGCGTGCCGTCAGGTCTTCCGGTCCAGATACCTATCAGATAGCGGGCGTTCACGCCGATTGCCCAGGCATCGCGATAGCCGTAGCTGGTTCCGGTTTTCCACGCCAGCGGCACCACCTGTACCAGCGATGCATCGGGAACCGGCTGCGCTTCGCCGGCCAGAATGCGCCGCACAATCCAGGCGGCCCCCGGCGACAGCAGCGGTCGTTCAACCAGCGGTGAATCAGGAGTGATGCGCAGTTGCCCCGCCTTACCGTGACGGGCGAACGCGCTGTACGCCGCCACGATATCCGCCAGACGCGCGCCGGCGCCGCCGAGGATCAGCGATAGATTCGGCTCCGCGCCGGCGGGCAGCATCAGCGGCAATCCGGCATTGCGCAGCCTGGCGGCAAAACGCTTCGGCCCGTAGGCCTCCAGCACCTGCACAGCCGGAAGGTTCAACGAGCGAACCAGCGCTTCGCTGGCGCTTACCGGCCCGTGAAAACCGCTGTCAAAGTTGCCCGGCCGGTAGTCGCTAAACCGGCGCGGGACATCCTGTAATAGCGAAGCCGGATGGATCAGCCCCTCATCCAGTGCCATGCCATAAACAAACGGTTTCAGTACCGAACCCGGGGAGCGGATCGCCGATACCATATCAATGTGGCCAAAGCGGCTATCATCACTGATATCCGCCGATCCTACCCAGCCGCGCACCTTCATATTGGTATGGTCGACCACCACCATCGCTAAAGAGCTGCGCGGCGGCAGGCGCGATTTCCAGTTCAGCGCCAGATCCTCCAGCTGCCGCTGCAGCCCGGCATCCAGCGTCGTTACTACCTTCTCAGACCGGCTGCTCGCCAGCGCGCGGCGGGAGAAAAGCGGCGCCAGCTGCGGCATCTGCCGCGGAAACAGCCAGACGGGCTCTTCGATAGCTTCTCGCACCGGCTGCGGCGGCCACACGCCCTGATTTTCCATTCTCAGCAGCACTTTATCGCGCGCCGCCTGCGCACGTTCCGGCCAGCGGTCCGGGCGCAGCCTGCTTGGCGCCTGCGGCAGAACGGCCAGCAGCGCCGCTTCGCCGTAGCTTAGCTGTGCGGGCGGTTTACCGAGATAAGCCCAGCTGGCCGCGCCAATCCCCTGCAGCGTGCCGCCGAACGGCGCCCGATTGAGATAGAGCGTGAGGATCTCGCTTTTTGACAGATGCCACTCCAGCTGCAGCGCCCGCCATAGCTGACGCAGCTTGCCGCCGAAGGTGCGGGGATGAGGATCGAGCAGGCGCGCCACCTGCATGGTCAGGGTGCTCCCTCCGGAGATCACTCTCCCGGAAGTGAGATCCTGCCAGGCGGCGCGAGCGATCGCCAACGGGTTAACGCCGGGATGCTCCCAGAACCAGCGATCTTCATAGTGGATCAGCGCCTGCAAATAGCGCGGCGAAACGTCAGCCAGCGTTACCGGATAGCGCCAGACGCCCTGCGCATCGGCAAAGCGCCACAGCGGCGTCCCGTCTTCCGCCACCACTACTCTGGCAGGGGTAACCTCACGCAGCGGCAGCGGCCACAGCCGGTCTGCCGCCAGCAGCAATAGCCACAGCAAAAAAATAAACGCCGCCAGCCAGCGCCAGCGGCGTTTGATACGCCTCAGCACCCGCATTTATGGCGCAACGGTTAGCGGTCCGCTGGCTGCGCCAGTTGCCCGCCACTGCGGCACGTACATCGACTCAACCTGCGGCTGCGGTACCTGATAGGTGCCCGGCGTCACCGCGCGCGCCAGATAAACCAGCGTCACCGGCTGGCCTTCATTGATAGCTACCGCGGCCACAAAGCGATCGTCGCGAAACTCAATATGCTGGATATCGGCCTGCTGCATCTGGTTAAGCAGATTTTGCACCACCTCGCCGTTCTCCTGCAGACTGGCGCTGCTGTTGGCCAGATTCTGGTTTTCCAGCTCCAGCCCCGCCGGGAGTAAATCCACCACCAGCGCGTCCGGGACGTTACGCTTAGCCGTCACCTCCAGCTTCACCAAAACCAGTTCGCCGCTGCGCAGCGAAGAGAGCGATTTCTGCTGACCCTGGGTATCGAAAACTTGCCGTTCAATGCCCAGCACGTTGCCCCCCGGCTGCGGCGCGTTCTGCGGATAGCCGCTGCTGTCGAGACGGAGCCACAGCGGCTGCTGACCGGTATTGGTCACCTGCAAGGCCGCCAGCTGATCGCCGGTCAGGTTACGGGTTTGCGCTTTCTCGCCGGAGAGCGGTTCGGCCTGCACGGAGGTTTGCGCCTGCCAGCTGCCGGGAAGATCCTGCAACGTACGTCCGGCCAGGAACAGGGCATTACTCTCCTGCGTCGAGAGCCAGCGCTGGCCGTAGGCTTCTTCCGCCAGATTGCTGAGCAGCGTATTTTGCGCTTCCGGCAGCAGTTTGTTCTCCTCCAGCAGCGCCAGCTTCAGCGCATCGTCGCGCAGCTCGCTGCCGTAATCGCCGAGCCAGCGGTTCGCCTCCTGCCGCGGCGTGGTCATCGCCAGCTTCAGGGCTTCGTCGCCGCGCGGCGCATCGCCCATCAATTTCAGGGCCACGCCCAGCTGCAGTAGCGGCAGACCGGAACGCGCCTGGTCGTGACGGCTCCAGATTTCACGCAGCGCGCCGAGCGGCGCTTTCTGCTGCCGTGCCAGCACCAGCGCGGCGTAGGCCTGAGCGGCAAAACGGCTGGCCTGGGCATCATCGCTGTAGCGGACGGCGATCAGCCCCGGCTCCTGTAAATAACGCAGCAGGCGCTGGTTGCCGTTATTGACGGCATTGGTTGGTACGCTATAGCCCTGCTCGCCCGCCCGGACGAGGAAGTCCATCGTGTAGGCGGTTAGCCAGTACTCTTCCGGCCCCTCTCTGTCCCACAGGGCGAAACCGCCGTCATCGCGCTGCATCTGCAGCAGGCGAGAAATGCCGATATCCACCGCCGCGCGTCGTTTTTCATCGCTATCGCCGCCGATCCCCAGGGCTTTAAGCTGGGCGGCGTTGGTATAGAGCGACGGGAATAGCCCGCTGGTGGTCTGCTCCAGGCAGCCGTAAGGATAGGCCTTCAGGTCGCGAATATAGCGCGCCAGGTTCAGCGGCGGCTTACCGCTAAACACCAGCTGCCCCTGCAACGTGGCCGGCGAGAAACCCTCGCTTTGCGCCGCCGGAGCCTGCCAGCTTTCCCCCGGCTGGAGGACAGCGCCGGAATTCACGGTTTGCGCCGGGAAGGCGGGACGCACGCCCAGCTTCCACTGCTTCTGCATTGGCGTGAAAGTTTCACCCGGCAGGTTCAGGCCGCTGATGGTGGCATTTACCTCACCATCGCCAAAGCCTTGTAGGGCGCGAACGGGCACAAACAGGGTGCTGCGCGCGCCGGGCGCCAGATGCACCGGCGGTATTTCTCCCCCTGCAAGCTGCAGCAGACCGCTGGCTGCCAGCGCAACGTTGAGAGTCTGCGGCTTATCGGTCAGGTTGCTGAGATCCAGCGCCAGGCGAGTGGTATCTCCGCTGGCGAGGAAACGCGGCATATTCAGCTCCGCAATCACCGGCGCCGCCACGATCGTTTTTTCTTCGCTGCTGCCGAAATCATCAGCCGTCCACGCCTGCGCCATGATCCGCAGTTCGCCGTTAAAGTCGCCGATTGGCAGGGTCACCGTCCCTTCGCCTTTCTCATCCAGCATAACCGGCTGCGCCTGCTGGGCGATAATCGTCACGTGATTAACCGGCGGCTTACCGCCGCGTTTCAGTTCATCGCCGTCGCCGCCGAAGCGCAGGCTGGCGAGCCTCCCCTGTCCTTCAATGACCTGACCATAGATATCGTAAATATCGGCGCCGTAGCGTTTCTGGCCAAAGAACGCGTTCCAGGGATCCGGCGTGGCGTAGTCGGTAATATTGAGTACGCCGCTATCGACGGCAGAGAGCAGAACGTTAACCTGTTTCGGCGTCTCGCCTTCTTTGAGGCTGGCCTTAATCTTCACTTTCAACGGCTGGTCAGGACGCATTTTATCCGGTGCTTCCAGCGCCAGATTCAGGCGACGGTTATCATCGCCAAGCGGCAGGTGCAGCAGCCCCACGGCCCGTTTTGGCGTTGCGGACTGGGATTTATCCCCCGGGCGAATCACCAGGGTGCTGAGGTACAGGTCGTGACGATTCCAGGCTTTATCCACCGGGATAGATAATTCCATCCCTTCCGCCGGGACGTCAATCTCCTGCCACCACAGCGGCCCTTCGCTTGATTCCACCAGCGCGTAGCCTTTACCGGCAGCCGGAGCGGCAATATGCAGCTTGATCGTATCGCCGGGTTTATAGGCCGGTTTATCCAGCTTCATGGTAACGCGGTCCGGACGCGCCGCCCCCTGGCCTTCGCTGTTATCCTGCCAGCTGTACCCTGCCCAGAAGCGTACGCTGCTGACGACATCATCCGGCCCTTTGACTTCCAGGCGATAGGCGCCCCACTCGACCGGGAAACTGACTTTCGCCGTTTGCCCGGCAGAGAGATCGAGCGATTCCTCACCTTCCTGAAGATCTTTTTGATCGAACTGTGACTGCCAGCCTTCGCTCTCGGACCAGTTCCAGTAGTAGTCGCGACGTTCGCGAATTAATCGCACCTGCAGCCCGGAGACCGCTTTCTTTTCGCCTTTGGCATCGGTGTAGACAATTTCAAATGCGGCGTTGCTGTTTTCATCCACTACCGGCTGCTTGATCGTGCTGTCGGTACGATAGTCATAAACCTCTTTCAGGGCGAATTCCGGACGGATGCCAGGCAGCGTTTCGGCCGGCCAGATCGGCTGCCTGACGGTGCGCGTAACCGGTCTGCCGCCGGACTCCAGCAGGCTGGCCTGCAGGATCACCTGCAGCGGCGAGCGGCTCTCCTGCCACTGGCTGGCGGCGGTGACTTCCGCATGTCCCTGGTCATCCAGGGTGGTCTGCACTTCATCCAGGCTGCGGGAAAGATTCTCCTCGGCAATGTCGCCAAACTGGAAGCCCGGCAGCGCAGGTACCGCGTCGCGCAGCGGACGCAGGAACAGTTTACCCTGCAGCGAGTTGCCGCTGGCCGGCGCGCCGTACAAATACGCCCCGCTTACGGCAAAGCTGACATCCGCAGCCGGCGAAACGGGGGCATTTTGCGGCGTGAGATTCAGCGCCATGCGCTCAGGCATAAAATCTTCAACGTGAAAATCCCACTCGCGCGGCTGGTTATCGCCGGTACTGGCGCGAATGTGCCACATCCCGGTCGCCGCGCCGCTATCGAGCGGATAAGTAAATTGATACAGGCCATTGATCGGTTTGCTGACCGTCGAGCGGATTATCTGGCCATCCGGCTGCACCACTTCCAGCTTTACCGGCTGTTCGGGAAGCGGCCTGCCGTCGCTATCGCGCAGTAACGCGTTGAGGATCACCGTTTCGCCCGGGCGGTAGAGATCGCGCGGACCAAACATAAACAGCTGCTTGCTGAAGCCCGGCGCGCCGGCAATAGAAAACTCAGCCAGATCCAGCGCCGGAAGTTTAAGATCCAGCAGAGTGGTTTGCCCGTCCTTACGCGCCAGCAGCAGCGCCGCGTCTTTATCCGTTTGTAACGTCACGTGCCCCTGAGCGTCGCTCTTCGCCTGCGCCAGGGTTTGCCCTTTGGCGTTCAGCAGCTGCACATCGATACCGGACTGCGCCGCGCCGTTTTCCAGACTCTGGGTAAAGACATCCAGCCGATGGTGATAACGGTGCGCGGATAAGCCAATATCGCTGAGGGTGAACAGCGTCGCAGCGTTGCTATAGCTGTAGCGGCCCGCCTGATTCATCACCGCGATATAGACGCCCGGCTCCTGCAGTGGCTTGATATCCGCCAGCGGCAACAGCAGTTTTTCGCGCGTATTGCGCGCGGGGTTGAGGTCAAAACGGCCGGTGTAGACCAGATCGGCCATCTTCAGCAGCTCGTCCGACTCCCAGTTGCTCAAGGAATTACGGTATTCCCATTGGCTGACGAAGGCCGAAAGTGATTCAGGTTTAATCCGGAAAAAATTGACGTCGATGTTATCGACATTCAGCGCCATCACCGGCAGTCCGGCCACGACTTTCCCCGGCAGCAGCGAGCCGCGGCTGGCAAAGCCGATGCTCGGGGCGATGTCGCGGGTGGTAATGGTTTTTTCAAAGCTGCTGTCAAAAGTCGCTTTATTCAGCGCCGCCAGGGTGGGATCCACCGAAACGATCAGCTCGCGTTTTGGCTCAAGATGGCGAAGACGCAGCTCTTTAAGGTTGGGCGCCAGCTCCCACGCCCCGTCAACTTTGCCGCTTTTTTTGTCGACCAGATGCACGCTGCGGGAGAAATCCTGATCCGGCTGTAGAGGAATAGAAAAAGTCAGCACCAGCGTCGCCGCGCCGTCGATCTGAACTTCAGAGGCATCCAGCAGCGTTAACGCTTTGCCTTTGCTTTTCTCAGCCAGCGCCGCCAGCTGGGCGCTGTCCGGCTTCGCGGGCGCGTTATCCGCCGCTGCGGATGCCGCCGGCGCGGCCGCCTGCGGTTTGCCGCTGTCGTCGCAGCCGGTTATCGATAGCGCGGTAAGTAGCGCCAGAGACAGCGCCGCCAAACGAAATGGTTTCATCCTTCTAACCCCTCGGCCCGCAGGCCAGATACATTCAGTGAACACATTATTATGCGTTAACGGCAGAATTACCAATAGCCCGCCAGCCCGCAATATTGGTAGATAACCGGGGCGGCGACCCCGCGAACCACGAATAGCTGGAGTGAATTAATTTAGCGGATATATCGCGCTACGATTTTTCTTATCTCAACCTCTAATATCCTCAACCATTGGCACTTTTTATTCTGAAATTCCCCTCTCTGCGGCCATATAAATTGACAAGGCGCGAACTTTCTATTTATTGTTCGGGATATCAATGCCTTTAAAATATAAATCATTACCCTGGCGATGATAGTGACTGTCCGTTCCACAGTCTTCCGGAAAGCACAACATCAACCCATCTCATATTCCTTATATGGGATAAATAATATGGAAGTTATTTATGTCTCAAATGGTCGCACTGTCGATTATTATTTTAATTCTTTATATCGGCGACGTTGTTTCTACCCGCACAAAAGCCTGGATTCCCTCGGTATTTGTCTGCGCCGTTCTGTTTTTAGTCGGCTACTGGACATTTTTTCCGGCAGATATCATTAGCCGGGCCGGGATCGGTACGCCAGTTGCCATAATGCTCATGTATCTGTTAATCACTAATATGGGCACCCTGCTGTCGCTGAAAGAGCTGGCGCAGCAGTGGAAGACCGTGGTCATCTCTCTCGCCGGTATTGCCGGGATCGCGGTGGCCGTCTTTGCGGTGAGCATGATGCTATTCGATCTTAACACCGCGCTGGTCACCATTCCTCCGCTGGTCGGGGGTATCGTGTCATCGCTGATTATGTCGCAGGGCGCCAGTAACGCCGGCCTGGTAGACCTGTCGGTTTTTGCCATTTTGATTTACGTGATGCAGGGGTTCGCCGGATATCCGCTGACCGCGATTATGCTGCAACGAGAAGGCAAAACGCTGCTTGCCCGCTACCGCAGCGGCGAACAGCGCCCTGATGACATTGCCGAAGAGCACGCGATGCTCGCCGTCGGCGAGGAGAAAATGCCGCGCCTGTTCAGTAAAATCCCCGTCAGCTACAACAGCAATTACTTTAAATTCCTGCGTCTGGCGCTGGTCGGCTGTCTGGCCTGGGTCGTCGCTGACCTCGCAAAGCCAATCGTGAATATCAGCCCCTTCGTACTGTGTCTGTTTTTTGGCGTCGTATTTACCTCGTTAGGCTTCCTGGAAAAACATACCCTGCATAAGGCTAACGGCTTTGGCTTCGCCATTATGGCGTTGATGCTCTTTATCTTTGATACGTTGAACAAAGCCACGCCGGAGATGCTGCTGCGTCTGCTATTCCCGATGGTAGTGTTAATCGCCACGGCGGTGATAGGTATGTTTGTTGTCTCCTGGCTGGTCGGAAAACTGCTTGGTGTCAGCGGTCCGATGGCATTCGCCATCTCTTTGACCGCGCTGTACGGTTTTCCCGCCGACTACATTATTACCAACGAGGCCATCAACGCCCTCACCCACGATGAAAAAGAGCGCCAGATGCTCACCCACCATATGCTGGGCCCGATGCTGGTTGGCGGATTCGTCTCCGTCACCATGGTTTCGGTGGTGTTAGCCGGAATTCTGGTCGGCTATCTGACGCCGGTGCTCGGTTGAGCGCGTTGAATTTTTAGCAAATTATGGAGCCATTGATGATTAACCCTGATATCACCGCGATTATCGCCAGACAAGAACAGGCGATGATCGCTTTTCGCCGCGACCTGCACGCCCATCCGGAACTTCCCTGGGAGGAGAAGCGCACGACGGATCGCGTCGCCGCCGAACTGGAGGCTATCGGTATCCCTTATCGCCGCACTCATCCCACCGGAATCATCGCCGACATCATCGGCGGCAAGCCGGGTAAAACCGTAGCTCTGCGCGCCGATATGGATGCGCTGCCGGTACGGGAGCTGAACGATCCGCTCGACTATAAATCACAAACGCCCGGGAAAATGCACGCCTGCGGCCACGACGCCCATACCGCCATGCTGCTGACCGCCGCCCATGCATTATATGATGTTCGCGAACAGCTGACGGGCAACGTACGGCTCATCTTTCAGCCTGCGGAAGAGATTGCCGAAGGGGCAAAGGCGATGATACAGCAGGGAGCGATTGATAACGTGGATAACGTTTTCGGAATGCATATCTGGTCGGGCACGCCGTCCGGCAAAATCTCCTGTAACGTCGGTTCATCCTTTGCCTCAGCCGATTTACTGAAAGTGACCTTCCGCGGCCGCGGCGGCCATGGTTCGATGCCGGAGGCCTGCGTCGATGCGGCGGTCGTCGCTTCCGCTTTCGTGATGAATCTACAGGCTATTGTGGCGCGAGAAACTTCCCCGCTGGAATCTGCGGTAGTGACTATCGGCAAAATGGATGTCGGCACGCGCTTTAACGTCATCGCTGAAAACGCCGTTCTTGACGGTACCGTACGCTGCTTTAGTCTTGAAGCGCGCCAGCGGCTGGAGACGGCGATTAGCCGCTATGCCGAGCATACCGCCGCAGTGTATGGGGCGACCGCTCAGGTTGACTACTGCTACGGTACGCTACCGGTGATCAACGAAGAGCGCAGCGCGCTGCTGGCGCAGTCGGTTATCCGCGACGCATTCGGCGATAGCGTCCTTTTCAACGAAAAGCCGACTACCGGCGGAGAAGATTTCAGTTTTTATATGGAAAATATCCCCGGCGCCTTTGCGCTGCTTGGCTCAGGAAATAAAGAGAAAGGCAGCGACTACGCGCACCATCACGGCTGCTTTAATATTGACGAGCAGGTAATGAAAAGCGGCGCTGAACTGTACGCGCAGTACGCCTGGCGCTATCTGCAGCAAAACGCGTTTTAAGCGCCCCCTCCCCCGACGCAGCTCGGGGGAGCATCACATTCCCACCGCCTCTTCTTGAAAATGCCTTGTCGATATCGCAAAAAACAACAACAATCACTCTATTGTTGATGACACGGAGGCACTCATGTCTACCTCGTTTTTTGTCGCTGCCGACTGGCTGGCAGAGCATATTGATGACCCGGAAATGCAGATTATCGACGCGCGGATGGCGCCGCCGGGACAGGAAGAGCGCGATCTTAACGCTGAGTATCAGGCCGGTCATATTCCCGGCGCCGTCTTTTTTGATATCGAAGCCCTCTCCGATCACACCAGCCCGCTACCGCATATGATGCCGCGCGCGGAGGCGTTTGCCGTCGCCATGCGCGAACTAGGCGTCAGCAGCGATAAGCACCTGGTGGTATACGATGAAGGTAATCTCTTCTCTGCGCCGCGCGCCTGGTGGATGCTGCGCACGTTCGGCGTTGAAAAGGTGTCGATTGTTGCGGGTGGGCTGGAAGGCTGGCGCCGCGATGGGCTACCGCTGGAGCAAGGCCTTCCCGAGCTGCCGGAAGGGGATTTTGACGGACGCGCCGATCCGCTGGCGATCAAGCGGCTGACCGATGTGCTGCTGGTCAGCCATGAAGGATCGGCGCAGATCGTCGATGCGCGTCCGGCAGGACGCTTTAATGGCCAGGTGGCAGAGCCGCGACCGGGCCTGCGCTGCGGGCATATTCCCGGCGCGCTAAACGTGCCGTGGACTGAACTGGTGATTAACGGCGAACTTAAAACCACCGATGAACTCAACGAGATTTTTGCGCGTCAGGGCGTCGATTTTGAACGGCCGATTATTGCCAGCTGCGGCTCCGGCGTAACGGCGGCGGTCGTCGTGCTGGCGCTCACTACTCTCGGCGTTAACGGCGTTAGCCTGTACGACGGCTCATGGAGCGAATGGGGCGCGCGGACGGATTTACCGATTGAGCCGGCCCAATAGGCAGTAGATAGCACAACGGGGGCCCGGGCCCCCGTTGTGTTAAATAATTCGATTTTGCTTAAAGTCGCGCAGGAAGCTGCCCCAGCGCTTTTCATAAAACGGCGTAATGTGGGCGATCATAAAGTGGCTAATTCCCTTTTCACCCTCCACCACCTGACAGATGTCAATCGGCTCATCGCCGGGAAGCGTATCGGTCGCCACGCTGCCGGTCGCCTGAATAACCTCCTCAATATCGCCTTCCGCTTCAATGCCAATCAGCAGGTTGGCTGGCGCATCGGCGCTGTCTTTGATAGAGCATAAAAACGCACGCTTCACCGTTTTCAGCGTCTTAAACAGCGCGGTCAGCGAGTCCACCATCTGCGCGGGCGGCTCGGCAACCTCAGACAGTAGGAGAGACTCTCCGCCTTCCAGCACGGTCTGGGTGCTGAGCGGGCTGCCCTCTTCGCCCAGCAGATGGCTGATCTCACGCGGCGCAAACTCTTTGCCGGTGGCGAGTTTGGCATTGAGATAGAGCGTCTCGCCGAGGGTCATGGCAAATAGCGTGCGCACCGGCATCACCACGAAAGACTGTTCGTCCTCAACGGCCTGCTGCAGCGCCGCCAGCGAGGTGAAGAAAGGAATGACCGATGTACCATCATCTTTTTCCCAGTGCTGCAGATCCAGTACGCTGTCTTCAACGACCTGCTCGCCCTGCGCGGCGGCTCCCGGTACCCAAACGGTGGCTTCCAGCAAACTGCGGAAAAAAGCCGGACGATGGCCTGGTTCTATAGCCGCCTTCTCCAGCAGGATTTCTAGCTCATTTTTAGTTTCGGACATAGTAGTTCCACAACGATGATCCCTCCGCCCCGACGCTCTCCTCAGCGGGAGAAAACCGAACGTTGTCTCATCCTCAGGGAGAGAGTCAGGGTGAGGGGAAAGAGTTATTCCGCGGTCAACAGATTCGCAATAGTGCGCACGCCGAGGCCGGTCGCGCCCGCCGACCACTGCTCAACCGCAGATTTGCGGTAGGTCGCCGAGCAGTCGATGTGCAGCCAGCCTTCATGGTAATTCTCCACGAAGTGGGACAGGAAGCCCGCCGCGGTGCTGGCGCCGGCCGGATAGGCCGCGCTGCCGGTATTGTTCAGTTCAGCAAAGTTGGACGGCAGCTGGCCGCGGTGGAACTCAGCCAGCGGAAGACGCCAGAAAGCTTCGTTTTCAGCCTGCGCGCTCGCCAGCAGGCGATTCGCCAGCTTGTCGTCAAAGCTGAACAGGGCGTGATAGTCATTGCCCAGCGCGGTTTTCGCCGCGCCGGTCAGCGTGGCGGCATCGATGATCAGCTCCGGCTTTTGCGCCGAAGCATCGATCAAGCCGTCCGCCAGCACCAGACGACCTTCCGCATCGGTGTTCATGATTTCCACGGTTTTGCCGTTGCGATAGTGAATAATATCGCCCAGTTTGAAGGCGTTACCGCTAATCAGGTTATCGGCACAGCACAGATACAGCTTCACGCGCTTGTTCAGGCCGCGAGTAATGGCGAACGCCAGCGCGCCGGTTACCGTCGCCGCGCCGCCCATATCGGACTTCATTGAGTCCATAAATGCGCTCTGCTTGATGCTGTATCCGCCTGAGTCAAAGGTAATGCCTTTGCCGACCAGACAGGCGTATACCGGAGCTTCTTTGTCGCCAGTCGGGTTATAGTCCAGCGCCAGCAGGACCGGCGGGCGCTCGGATCCGCGGCCGACGGTGTGGAGGCCCAGGTAGTTCTGCTCGCGCAGATCTTCGCCCTTAGTGATGCGATAAGAGACGTTATCGCAGGCCACGCTGCACAGCAGGTCTACCGCACGCTGCGCCAGCTGTTCCGGCCCCAGCTCTTCCGCCGGGGCGTTGATGGTGTCGCGCACCCAGTCAATAGTGGTCAGGCGGTTATCCAGTTCGCTTTTCTGCGCATCGTCGAGAGCTGGCCACTCAATTTTGCGACTGCCTTTCGGGCCTTTATAACCCGCCCAGAACGCCCATGCGCGGTCGGTATCCCAGCCCTCGCCGTCAAGCGCGACATGTTTAATACCCATGCCGTCAATTTTACGCGCCGCGCGCTGAATCAAACCCAGGTCGTCTTTGCCGTTCAGGTGCAGGGCGATGCCGTCGTTATTCATGCTGTAAGACGCTTTTTCTCCCCAGCGCGCATCGGCTGGCTGAGCGGTAAGCGTAATTTTCATAGCTTCGGTCATTATCATTATCCTTCTTAGCAAACGGGCCGCCGTATGGCAGCCCGTAAAGTTCTTTCGCTCGTTGATTCACTCGGCTTAAAACCACCGGGTAAATCATGACGCGAAAATTATTCGGCTTCGTCTAACCAGACTAGCAGAATCGCCTCAAGAATTTTTTCATTGGATGCGTTTGGATCGTCATCAAACTCTTCCAGGTCGCAAATCCACTGATGCAGATCGGTGAAGCGAACGGTTTTCGGGTCGAGATCCGGGAAAGCGTCGTACAGCGCTTCGCCGATTTCACGACTATCGGTCCATTTCAGTCCCATATTAATGCTCGCGTGCGTGGTTGATGGTGTAACGCGGAATTTCGATGACCAAATCTTCGTCAGTCACCCGCGCCTGGCAGCTGAGACGGCTGTCGGGTTCAAGCCCCCAGGCCTTATCCAGCATGTCGTCTTCATCTTCGGTACTTTCAGCCAGCGAGTCAAAGCCTTCGCGCACGATGCAGTGGCAGGTGGTGCAGGCACAGGATTTTTCGCAGGCGTGTTCAATCTCAATGCCGCTACGCAGAGCAGCATCAAGAATGGTCTCACCGGTCTCAGCTTCCACAACTACGCCATCCGGACACAGGTCCTGGTGGGGCAGAAAAACAATTTTTGGCATTTTAAACCTCGTCCACGGATTGGCCTTTCAGCGCGATACGGACCGATTGATCCATACGACGTGCGGCAAATTCCTGGGTTTGTGTGTCGATATTTTTAATCGCTTCTTTGATTGCATCGGCATCATCGCCTGCCGCTGCGGCGCGTACTTGCTCCGCGGCGTCATCGATAGCCTGACGCTCTGCGGCGCTTAACAGCGCGGCGTCGGAGGCCAGCGCGCTGACCAGACTTTCCAGCACGCGTGCGGCTTCAACTTTTTGCTCGGCCAGCATACGCGCCTGGACGTCCTGTTCGGCGTAGCTCATCGAATCTTTAATCATGCTGGCGATCTCGCCATCGGTCAGACCGTAGGACGGCTTCACCTGAATTGAGGCCTCGACGCCGGTCGATTTCTCCATCGCCGTCACGCTCAGCAGACCGTCGGCATCCACCTGGAAGGTCACGCGAATATGCGCTCCGCCCGCCGGTAATGCCGGAATGCCGCGCAGCGCAAAGCGCGCCAGGGAACGGCAGTCCTGCACCAGCTCGCGCTCGCCCTGCATAACATGGATAGACATCGCCGTCTGGCCATCTTTGAAGGTGGTGAACTCCTGCGCGCGCGCGACAGGTATGGTGGTGTTACGCGGAATAACCTTTTCCACCAGGCCACCCATGGTTTCCAGCCCCAGGGAGAGTGGGATGACATCAAGCAGCAGCAGTTCGCTGTCCGGCTTATTGCCTACCAGAATGTCCGCCTGAATTGCCGCGCCGATGGCGACGACTTTATCCGGATCGATAGAGGTCAGCGGCGTACGGCCAAAGAACTCGCCGACGCGTTCACGCACCAGCGGCACGCGGGTCGAGCCGCCCACCATCACCACTTCCAGAACCTCTTGCGCCTCAACGCCTGCATCTTTCAACGCGCGACGGCAGGCCAATAATGTACGTTTTACCAGCGGCGCGATCAGCTCATTAAACTGGCTGCGGGTCACTTCACCCTGCCAGCCACCGACGTTCACCCGCGCCGTATCGGCATCGCTGAGGGCGATTTTTGCCGCGATGGCCGCGTCGAGCAGCTCACGCTGCAGGCGGTTATCGCTGCGATCGTTCAGGCCAGCCTGCTCGCGCAGATAGTCGGCCAACAGATGATCGAAATCGTCACCGCCGAGCGCGGAATCGCCGCCGGTCGCCAGGACTTCAAATACGCCGCGACTCAAGCGCAGCACGGAGATATCAAAAGTGCCGCCGCCGAGATCGTAAACCGCGATAGTTCCTTCCTGACCGGAGTCCAGACCGTAGGCAATCGCCGCCGCGGTGGGTTCGTTCAGAAGACGCAGGACGTGCAGGCCCGCCAGACGCGCGGCATCTTTGGTACCCTGACGCTGGGCATCATCGAAGTAGGCCGGCACGGTGATCACTACGCCGTCAAGCTCGCCCGCCAGCGCCTCGGTGGCGCGTGCGGCCAGCGCCTTCAGAATATCGGCAGAAACGCGAACCGGATTGAGCAGTCCGCCCGTTGTCTGAATCATCGGCAGGCCGTTTTCGCTGGCCTGCAGGTGATAAGGCAGATGCGGGTAGCGGGCCTCGATATCGGCCAGAGAGCGCCCCATCATGCGTTTGACGGAGCTAATGGTGTTGACCGGATCCTGAGCGGCGTTTTGTCGCGCGTCGTAGCCCACCGTCAAACCCGAAGCCTGATAGTTCACCACCGATGGCAGCAAATAGCGCCCCTGATGGTCGGGCAGGGTTTCGGCCTGGCCGCTACGCACGGTAGCAACCAGTGAATTGGTGGTGCCCAGGTCGATACCCGCCGCCAGACGTCGCTGGTGCGGCGCGGCGCTCAGGCCAGGCTCACTAATTTGTAATAAGGCCATAATTGCTTCCGAAAATTAAAAATCGAGCAGTTTTTCTTCGAGTTGTTCCGCACTGCTTCGCAGTTTATCGAGAAAACGCAGCTTGCGCACGGTATCCGCCGCCGCCTCCCACGTCTCGTTATTCAGTTGTTCAACCATCAGCTGATGCCGGGTATCAAATTGCGCTTTGACCCGCTTGATAAAACTTTCCAGCCGCGCTTCATCTTTCGCCTTGCCTATCTCATCAAGCTCTTCGCGCAGTTCCAGCTGTTCCATCAGGAACGCGGTATCGCGCACGGTATGCTGCTCGCTGGCGAGATCGAATCCGTGAAGCGAAAGGAGATATTCGGCGCGGGTCAGCGGGTGGCGAAGGGTTTGCCACGCCTGATTGATGGTGGCGGACTGCTGCACCGCGGCAAGCTGTTCGGCCGCGCTGCCGCTGGCGAACTTGTCCGGGTGATACTGGCGCTGTAGCTCCTGGTACCGGGCAGCCAGAGGTTCTAACGAAAGGGTATAGCTGGCCGGTAACCCGAAGAGGGTAAAATAGTCCATAACAACCTCAGGGTTAACGAGATAAAGCAAACCCCACTTACGGATGTCCGCAGTGGGGTTGAGATGACATTGCAATTACACGTTAAAGCTTTCGCCGCAGCCGCACTCGTCTTTCACGTTCGGGTTGGTGAACTTAAACCCTTCGTTAAGACCTTCTTTGACGAAGTCCAGCTGCGTGCCGTCGAGGAACTGCAAGCTTTTGCCGTCGATCACGACCTTCACGCCTTTGTCTTCAAACACGGTGTCTTCTGCCGCCGGCTCGTCAACAAACTCCAGTACATAAGCCATACCCGAGCAGCCGGAAGTTCTGACTCCCAGGCGCAGACCAAACCCTTTACCGCGGTTGGCCAGAAAGGTGTTGACTCGCGCTGCTGCACTGTCGCTTAAAGTAATCGACATAACAAACCTCAACTCTTAATTATTTTGCTTCACGTTTGCTTTTGTAATCCGCAATCGCGGCTTTAATCGCGTCTTCCGCCAGAATAGAGCAGTGAATTTTCACCGGCGGCAGTTCGAGCTCGTCGGCGATATCGGTGTTTTTAATCGCCTGAGCTTCGTCCAGCGACTTCCCTTTCACCCATTCGGTTACCAGGGAGCTGGAGGCAATAGCGGAACCGCAGCCGTAGGTCTTGAAACGCGCGTCTTCAATGATACCTTCATTGTTGACTTTAATCTGCAACTTCATCACGTCGCCGCACGCCGGTGCGCCAACCATACCGCTGCCGACGTTTTCGTCGCTATTGTCGAAAGAGCCGACGTTGCGCGGATTCTCGTAATGATCGATAACTTTTTCGCTGTAAGCCATGATGAATTCTCCTTATTGGTGCCGAATTAGTGATGTGACCATTCAATGCTGTTCAAATCCACGCCCTGCTTGAACATTTCCCACAGCGGAGAGAGTTCGCGCAGACGGCCGATGGAGTTACGGACCAGATTGATGGTGTAGTCAATCTCTTCTTCGGTAGTAAAACGACCTAAAGAGAAACGAATAGAGCTATGCGCCAGCTCGTCGGTCATCCCCAGCGCGCGCAGCACGTAGGACGGCTCGAGGCTTGCGGAAGTACAGGCTGAACCGGAGGAGACCGCCAGGTCTTTCAGCGCCATAATCAGCGACTCGCCTTCAACGTAGTTAAAGCTGACGTTGAGAATGTTCGGCGCGCCCTGCTCGAGATCGCCGTTCAGGTAGACCTCTTCCATATCTTTTACGCCGTCCCACAGACGGTTACGCAGGCCGCGCAGGCGGGCCATTTCGCTTTCCATCTCCTCTTTCGCGATACGGTAAGCTTCACCCATACCGACGATCTGGTGGACTGGCAGCGTCCCGGAACGCATACCGCGCTCGTGACCACCGCCGTGCATCTGCGCTTCGATACGGATACGCGGCTTACGACGCACGTACAGCGCGCCGATGCCTTTCGGGCCGTAGATTTTGTGGCCGGAGAAGGACATCAGGTCCACTTTCAGCTGGCTCAGATCGATAGGCAGCTTGCCCACGCTCTGGGTCGCGTCAACGTGGTAAATGATACCGCGGGCGCGGCACATCTCGCCGATGGTAGCGATATCCTGCACCACGCCGATTTCGTTATTCACGTGCATAATGGAAACCAGGATGGTGTCATCACGCATCGCGGCTTCCAGCTCTTTTAAATCGATAATGCCGTTACGCTGCGGGGCGAGGTAGGTCACTTCAAACCCTTCGCGCTCCAGCTGACGGCAGGTATCCAGCACGGCTTTGTGTTCGGTTTTGCTGGTGATGATGTGCTTGCCTTTTTTCTGATAAAAGTTGGCTGCACCTTTAATCGCCAGGTTATCGGATTCCGTCGCGCCGGAGGTAAAAACGATTTCGCGCGGGTCAGCGCCGACCAGCTCGGCAATCTGATTACGGGCGATATCTACCGCCTCTTCAGCCTGCCAGCCAAAACGGTGTGAACGAGAGGCCGGGTTACCAAAGGTCCCGTCCAGGGTCAGGAACTGCATCATTTTCTCGGCAACACGCGGGTCCACCGGCGTGGTTGCGGAGTAATCGAGATAGATCGGTAATTTCATTGCTCTATAAACTCCGTACATCGCTTCAATGCAAGGAATCAGGCAACCGGCTGGATGTACGACCGAGTACACAGGATGTCGGAGCATCCCGGCCTGATTCGAAAATCTTTTTATCTTTTTTACTCAGTTCGTTTCAGCTTGCAGCACCTCGCTGCAAGATGAAACTGAACGAGAACTACGCGCGCAGTTTGACGTCGATAGCGTCCTGAGCACGGGTATTACGCTGGGATTCATGGTTGTGCTGACGACCGGAGACATCGAGGATTTCCTGGTTATTCACCAGTTCGCCTAGCGTGATGTTATTCAGAAAACCGGTCAGTCGCTCGCTCAGATCGCGCCACAGCGCGTGAGTAAGGCACTTATCGCCGCCCTGGCAGCCGCCTTTACCCTGACAACGGGTGGCGTCTACGGATTCGTCTACTGCGCTGATAACTTCGCCAACCGCGATGCTACCCGCTTCTTTACCTAACAGATAACCGCCGCCTGGACCACGTACGCTGGAAACCAGACCATTTTTGCGCAGGCGAGAGAACAGCTGTTCCAGATAGGAAAGCGAAATTCCCTGACGCTCTGAAATATCAGCCAACGGAACCGGACCCGATTCAGAGTTGAGCGCAACGTCAAGCATCGCGGTCACGGCATAACGCCCTTTAGATGTCAGTCTCATGTCTTACTTAACCTCAAACTCGCCCCTGCCCGGGCTTTTTATTAATATGGGTATTGCATAGCAAGGGCAAGTCTGACATTCCCGAGTAAATTGGTCAACTATTTACTTGACTGTTTTAGTCAGGTATTTGACTTTCCGTGCCGTTTCACTTTAGCGCGGCCTGACGCCCTCACTCCGCCCCTCTTCCACAGGGAGAGGGGAACCCGCAACGACCGTGCCAGCATCGCGCCGCCGGGCAACGGCGGGCACTATTATTCTTTATTTTTCTGCTGCTGCTCAATTGACGCCAGCATGCCGCGCAGGATGTTCAGCTCCTGGCTTTCCGGACGGGCGCGAGTAAACAAACGGCGCAGTTTGTTCATCACCTGACCCGGGTGGCTGGCGCGAATAAATCCGGTTGCCAGCAGCGTCTGCTCCAGATGACCGTAGAAACGCTCTAAATCATCCACCAGCGGATACGGGGTTTCCTCGTGCTCAACGACAGGTTCATTTTGTTCCTGCGCCGCCAGCCAGGCCATCCGGACTTCATAGGAGATAACCTGTACCGCCATCGCCAGGTTCAGCGAACTGTATTCCGGATTCGCGGCAATCGCCACGTGGTAGTGACACTTCTGCAGCTCTTCGTTAGTCAGGCCTACGCGTTCGCGGCCAAATACCAGCGCGATCGGCGCATGCTTCGCTTCCGCAACGCTTTTCAGACCGCATTCACGCGGATCGAGCATCGGCCACGGCAGCGTGCGGGAACGCGCGCTGGTTCCCACGACCAGGCTGCACCCCGCCAGGGCTTCATCGAGGGTATCAACGATGTTGGCATTGCCAATCACGTCGCT
Source organism: Klebsiella sp. GW_Kp181 (assembly GCF_040062315.1). Classification (NCBI taxonomy): domain Bacteria; kingdom Pseudomonadati; phylum Pseudomonadota; class Gammaproteobacteria; order Enterobacterales; family Enterobacteriaceae; genus Klebsiella; species Klebsiella sp. GW_Kp181. The sequence goes on along the minus strand of NZ_JBEAFR010000078.1, from coordinate 56,194 downwards.
GGCTCCGGCCGCCAGAGCGATGGCCTGAGAATCAGGTTTAACCAGAGGATTGACCAGCCAGAGGTTGGTTAACCCCATGGTTTTCATTGCGCGGGCGACGGAGCCCATATTGCCGGTGTGTGAGGTTTCTACGAGTACGATTCGAATATTTTGCAGCATTATGGTTCTTCGGCTAAAGATTATTCGTGCATGCTATCATAAAACGGAGACATAAGCAGATTTCACTGTTACTATATGCGCCGTTTTTTCCCGTTCTTTAACATCCAGTGAGAGATACCGATGCATCCGATGCTGAACATCGCCGTGCGCGCAGCGCGCAAGGCGGGTAATTTAATTGCCAAGCACTACGAAACCCCTGACTCCGTAGAAACCAGCCAGAAAGGCAGCAATGATTTTGTGACCAACGTCGATAAAGCCGCAGAGGCGATGATTATCGAAACCATTCGCAAATCTTACCCGCAGCACACCATCATCACCGAAGAAAGCGGTGAGCACGCTGGTGAAGATCAGGATGTTCAATGGGTTATCGATCCACTGGATGGCACCACCAACTTTGTAAAACGTCTGCCCCACTTCGCCGTATCCATTGCCGTACGCATTAAAGGCCGTACTGAAGTAGCCGTGGTTTACGATCCAATGCGTAACGAACTGTTTACCGCAACCCGCGGTCAGGGCGCGCAGCTGAACGGCTACCGCCTGCGCGGCAGCAGCGCTCGCGATCTCGATGGCACGATCATCGCCACCGGCTTCCCGTTCAAAGCAAAACAGCACGCGACCTCCTACATGAACATCCTCGGCAACATGTTTACCGAATGCGCGGACTTCCGCCGTACCGGTTCCGCCGCCCTGGATCTGGCCTACGTTGCTGCTGGCCGCGTTGACGGCTACTTTGAAATCGCGCTGAAACCGTGGGATTTCGCGGCCGGCGAGCTGATCGCCCGTGAAGCTGGCGCTATCGTCTGCGACTTTACCGGCGGCCATAACTACCTGCTGACCGGCAACATCGTTGCAGGCAACCCGCGCGTTGTGAAAGCGATGCTGGCCAATATGCGCGAGCAGCTGAGCGAAGCGCTGAAGCGTTAATTTCTCACCGCATGAAAAACAAAAAGGAAGCCGCGGCTTCCTTTTTTTATCGCTTCAAAACGGACGCAGGCCGCCGCCCGATGGCATAGCGCTGCTCCACATCACTATCGCCGCCGCCAGTAAGATCACGCCGCCGGCCAGCGCCAGCGTTGCCCAACCGATCTGCTTCCACAGCGCCGGCGCCCGGCCAGCGCTCAGCCTGACCGCCAGCTGACGGAAGCCATGCACCAGCAGGGCCAGCGCGCTAATCGTTAACGAGGTACCTGCCGCCATCGCCATCGCGGCCGCCATGCCCCAGCTAAATACGCCGATAACCTTGCTGAATAACAGCACCATAATCGCTCCGGAGCAGGGCCGCATCCCCATTGACAGCACGATAGCCAGCCGAGCCCGCCAGTCGTCGCCGCTTTGCAGCTGTTCCGGCGCCGGCAGATGCTGATGCCCGCAGCCGCAGTTGGCGTGATGAACGTGATGCGCGGTGAAGGCGGTGAATGTCGGCCGGCGCAGCAGTACGCGCAGCTTTTTTAGCGCCCGCCAGCACAGCAAAAGGCCCAGCGCACCGACCAGCAGATAGCTTCCCTTTTCCAGCCAGAAGCTGCTCAGATGCAGCTGTCTTGCCGGCAGCCGCAGCAGCGTCAGTACCACCACCACTAAGGCGATGGCCACCAGTCCCTGCAGCAGCGAGGCGGCCAGGGTCAGACCGATGCTCGATTTCAGCTTCGACGGATGGGTTGCCAGCCAGGTGGTTATGACCACCTTGCCGTGCCCCGGCCCCAGGGCATGCAGGACGCCGTAGGCGAAGCTAAATCCCAGCAGCGACAGCCCGGCAGCGGCAGGATTCTCCGCAACCGCCTGCAGAAGCCGACTCAGTTCGACATTCAGCGCGCGCTGCCAGACCGCGCTTTGCAGCAGCACCTGCGGCCAGGCCCGCCATAGCCAGAAGCCAGCTCCGGCTGCCAGCAGCAGAAACAGCGCCAGCGGCCAGAGCTGGCGCCAGCGCGGCGAACGGCCGTTTTGTGCAAAAATCACTGACATTGCAGCGTCACCTTTTGCGCGAAGTAATTCCCCAGTTCCATATCCTCCGGCGGCGCATCCGCTTTATCCAGCGACTGCGCGTAGGACAACATTTTTTCGTTAGGCTTCGGCGTCATCACTTTTGCCGTGCAGCTTGTCTTCATCGCCGTCGGTAGAGTGAAGTCTGCGTCTTTGTCGTAATACATATCAACATAATAGGTCGGGTCGTAGGTGGAAAAGGTGAAGGTTTGCCCGGCCATCGGCTGCGGCTTCGCCAGCGGCAGAGTAAAAGAGAGTACCGCCTGATGGCCGCTGCGCTCAAGGCCATAGCCATCGGGCCGATTATCAAACTTCACTCTCTCGCCGTTATGCCACAGCTCGCTGAAATAGTGCTGGCCCAGCACGTTCGCCATCACTTCTGCCGCCAGCTTTTTCCAGATTTCGCTACCGGGTTTGGCGTTGCCCGCATCATAGAGCAGATCGGCGGAGGTGATTTCATCCATCGTCCAGCGCATTTTAAAGCCGGTAAGCTGCCCATTTTCCGCTACGGCCTCGGTTTGCAGACTAATGAAACTGTGCGGATGCGCCGCCGCAGATAGCGATAAAAACATGAAAAACGCTACGCTGACGCATTGTTTCACTCTCTTCATCTGTTCCTCGCGTGAAAAATTCTGTGAACCCCGCCAGCAATCCTGATGTAAAGACCCGGAAATGCTCTGTTCACCCGCAATACATTAACTACTCTTAACGAAAACCCTAACTGGAACTAACCGGATGATGACAGTGATTGAACCACCATCTGTGCTTTCCAGTCCACAGCGCCGTAGCCAGGTGCTCCTGATGTTTTATCTGCCCGGGCAGTCTGTGACGCCCGAATGGCTGGGTAACCTCACCCAGGTTGATGAGGATACCGCCCGGCAGGACATCACGGAGACGGGACGCGAAATTCAGCGTTATCACCGCTTGACCCTGACTTCACAAGCGGACGGCAGCTATCGGATGGAAGGCGCCGCGCTCGATCAACGCTTATGCCTGCTGCACGGCCTGCGCCGCGGGCTGCGCCTGTGCCCGAATTTTGTCAGCCACCATTTTACCCCGGCTCTGAAAACGCAGCTTAAACAGCAGGGTATCGCACGCACGCTCTATGATGACACCAATCTTCAGGCATTGGTCAACCGCTGCTCGCGCGCCCTGAACCGGCAGTTTGACTGCCGCGACGTGCATTTTCTGCGTCTTTATTTACAGTATTGTTTGCTGCAGCACCACCTTGGGCAGAGTCCCTCTTTCACTCACGAGCAGCAGCGCTGGGCGCAGGCCGCCGCCGAATTTGCCCTCGCCGAGGAGATTGTCCGCCACTGGCAGCGGCGGGTTGCGGCAGCGCCCCACGCAGGAGAACAGCTGTTTTTGACTCTGCTGTTTATGCTGTTGAAAACTCCCGATCCTATTCGCGATGGTCATCAGCAGGATCGACGTCTGCATCTGGCTATATCCGGCCTGATTCACCGCTTTCAGAACCTGGCGGGCCGTCCGTTTAGCGATGAACAGGGGCTCAGCGATCAGCTCTATATCCACCTCTCGCAGGCGTTACATCGCAGCGTTTTCGCTATCGGTATCGATAACGCGCTGCCGGAGGAAATTGGCCGTCTTTATCCCCGCCTGATGCGCACCACCCAGGCCGCACTGGAGGAGTTTGAAGCCAGCTGGCAAGTGCGGTTTAGCCAGGAGGAAGTCAGCCTGATCGCGGTGATTTTCGGCGCATGGCTGATGCAAAAAAGCGATCTGCAAGAGAAGCAGGTGGTGCTGCTTACCGATGATAATCCGGATCTTGAGCAGTCGCTGGAGCAGCAGCTGCGCGAGTTAACCCTGCTGCCGCTCAATATCAAGTATTTGAGCGTGAGCACCTTTCAGAAAGAGGGCGCCCCGAAGGAAGTGACGCTGATCGTCACTCCCTATACCACCGCGCTACCGCTGTTTTCACCGCCGCTGTTTCATGCTGAAGAGGCGTTCAGCGATCATCAGCAGCAGCAGATTTGCAAAATGCTGGAGGCCTAGGCTACCGCTTTTGGCCTCACCACCAGCGCCGGTAAGGCCACCAGCGCCATTACCCAGAACACGCCCTGGTGCAGATGCTGGTAGAGGAAACCGGCAAATACCGTCATCACCGCAATGCTGCCGCCCATCGCGACAGCGGAGTAGACCGCCTGCAGGCGGATCACTTCGCTGCCCTGACGCGCTGCGATATAGCGCATCGCCGCCAGATGGCACACCGTAAAGGTGCCGCAGTGGAGGATCTGCGCGACGATAAGCCAGGGTAGCGCCGTCGTCCAGCCCATCATCGTCCAGCGAATCAGCCCGCACACCGCGGACAGCAGCAGTAGATCGCGGGCGCTAAAGCGACGGAAGACTTTTTTGCTCAGCGCGAAAATCACCACTTCCGCCACCACGCCAAGCGACCACAGATAGCCCACCGCGGAGGCCGAATACCCCGCCTCCTGCCAGTAGATAGCGCTAAATCCGTAGTAGGCGGCGTGCGCTCCCTGCAGCAAACAGACGCAGGCGAGGAAGCGCCAGCTTTGCCGCACCAGCGTAAGCCAGGCCGCCAGGCCAGCCGTTTCCTGCTGGCGGGACTCTCCCTGCGGCTGCACCGACGGTTTCAGCAGCATGCCGAGCAGCATTGAAGCAATACCGACGCTGAGCATCACCAGTATCATCCGGTAGTCATACAGGCTGACCAGCTTCCCGGTTAGCGCCGAACCAATGACGAAAGCTATCGATCCCCACAGACGCACGCGCCCGTAGTCCATGGTGATCTGCTTTTGCCAGGTATTCGCCAGCGCGTCGGTGAGCGGCACCAGCGGCGAGAAAAAGAGGTTAAAGCCGACGATAATCACCATTAGCCAGGCGACATGATGGCCGACCCAAAATGCGAGCGCAAAAAGCAGCGTCAGCAAAGCCAGAATGCGTAGAGAAGAGATCAGTCGGGACGGGTCGCTGACCCGCGGCGCAATCAGCAGGCTGCCAAGAAAACGCGACACCAGCCCGGCGCCGAGCAGCATACCGATGGTTTCCGGCGTCAGGCCAAGTCCGGAAAGCCAGACGCTCCAGAAAGGCAGGAAGATACCGTAGCTAAAGAAATAGGTGAAGTAACTAAGCGCCAGCCAGCGCGTGGAGTGTAAGACCATGATTCCCTCCCGAATGGAGGCGACAGTCTGGCGATAAAGCGGGGCGGGTGCAAGATGCCCTCGCCCCAAAAATGGCGCTACTCGCGCCCCTGAACGTCTATTTTTAGCGAAAAACTCAGCGTATCTCCGGTGCCCAAAACCCGCAGCCCCGGCTGGCCGTCCATGTTATGGGCGTTTACCGGGTGAGTTTGCGGCTCGAGGCAAAGGAACGGTTCATCCTGCATTCTAAAGAGCATCAACCACGAAGTTTGCGAAAGAATTGAGATATTCATCACATTACTTACTATCCTCGCTCGCCCACTCCAGCCGGAATAGCCGACGTTTAGCCAGCGATCCTCACCGTACTGCGGGTGACTGAAATCGGCATAGCCGGGAAGAGGGCTTTGCCAGTCCAGCGGAAGGTGCTGTTCCCCTTCCGGCCAGTAGCCACTGGCAGCAAACTGCACCGTGCTGCGCTTATCAAAGGAGAAAAAGGGATGAAAACCGCAGCCGTAGGGGATAGGCGTGCTACCGCAGTGGGTAAGCGTCAGCGACGCTATCAGTTGGTTACGCAGCAACTGATAGCGGATCTGCGCCAGGTAATCGAAACCGCAGACATGTTGCCGACGCAGCTGCAACGCGCAAAAATCGCCGCCGCGCGCAATGATATCCCAGCACTGCAGCCAACCGTCGCCGTGGAGAAAAAAATGCGCGTCGGCGTGGTGACGTGGCAGGACTATCTCGCGTCCCTGAAAAATAAAGCGATTTCCGGCAACGCGATTGGCCAGCGGCAGCATCGGAAACATGCCGCCGGCGGGATTTTCATATAGCACCGGCGCCTGATATTGCCGCGAGAATAAACTTTGCACTTTGCCGCCCTGAGAAGAGACGCACATCCGCAGATGCGCGTTCTCCATAATCCACTCTTCCGCCATTAGCGCGTCTGCTCCTGCTTCGCCGCATTAACGCCCGTATGGCGTTGCGCCAGCTGTTCTTCCAGGGCTTCGAGAGTGATCCCCTTTGTTTCCGGCACGTTGCGCAGAATATAGAGATAGCCGGCAGCGCAAATGATGCCATACAGCAAGAAGCTGCCCGCCGCGCCCAGTCCGGCATTAAGCAGCGGGAAAGTGTAGGTTAACAAGAAGCAGGCAATCCACAGCGCCAGGGTACCTAAAGACATGGCGAGTCCGCGAACGCGGTTGGGGAAGATTTCCGCCAACAGTACCCAGGTGACCGGCGCCAGGGTCAAGGCGTAAATGGCAATAGCCGCCAGCACCAGCAGCAGTACCGGCCAGCCCATAATGCCCATGGCGTAAGCGCCGGCAATCAGCACATAGATCAGCGTCAAGCCTGAAGCGCCAAGCAGCATCAGTTTACGGCGGCCGATTTTATCCACCAGCGGCAGCGCGGCGAGGGTAAATACCAGGTTTACAACCCCCGTCGCGACGATCGATTTAAGCGTGCTGTTAATATCGAAGCCCGCTGAAGCAAAAATCTCCTGTGCGTAGTTAAAGATGACGTTAATTCCACACCACTGCTGGAAAATGGCGAGAACCATGCCAATGATAACGATCGGTTTCACCTGCGGAGCCAGCAGTGCGCCATAGGATACTTTATGGTTATCTTTTTCCAGCGTGTGCGCGATGTCGTGTAATATTCTGTCGGCATAGTCGGCAGAACCAATGCGTTCCAGCGCGGCTCGGGCACGCTCAGGCTTACCGGCTTTCATAAGCCAGCGCGGCGATTCGGGAACAAAAAACATCAGTACCAGAAACGCCAGCGCCGGAACCAATTCTGCGCCGAACATCCAGCGCCAGCCCATCTGCCCGTTCCAGGTTTCTACAATCATTTGCTGCGTCGCTCCCGTCTCTACGGGTTCCGCAATCATCAGGTTAATAAGCTGAGCGGCCAGCACGCCAATCACGATAGTGAGCTGGTTGACCGCAACAAAGCGCCCTCTTTTTTCTGCCGGACTGACTTCGGCGATGTAAAGCGGGCTGAGAGCGGATGCCAGACCAATCCCCACGCCGCCCACAATGCGGTAAACCACAAACATGTCGAAACTGCTGGCGACCGCCGTCCCCCACGCCGACGCGCTGAACAGCACGGCGGAAAGTATTAAGGGCAGCTTGCGCCCGAGTTTATCGGCGCACCATCCCGAGATTAATGCGCCGAAAACGCAGCCCACCAGCGCCGAACTCATAGCCCAGCCGGATTGTGCCGGGTCGGTAATGGAAAACCAGGCTTCATAAAATGGCTTAGCGCCGCCGATGACTACCCAGTCATAGCCAAACAGTAAACCACCGCAGGCGGCGACCAGACAGATAGTCCAGACGTAGCCCATTTTGAGATGTGTCTGCGCGTTATTCATAATGATTCCTCTATAAGGGAAACGCAGGGAACAGTAGGGTACAGGCGAGCCAGGCCCGCCCATTTGAGGTTCAGGAAAAAATGCCGCTTTGCAGGGCATGACGAATCAGATGCGCCTTATCATGAGCCGGGTTCAGTTGCAGAAGCCGCTGCATCGCCTGCTGGCTGGCGGATACATTCCCCAGCCCCAGATGGCCCAGCGCTTCAATAAACAAGCAGTGCTGCTGATGTTGCTGCTGCGCTGAGACATCAAGCACCACCAAGTCCGGAAGAGAGACGGCAAAAAAGTCGGCTTGCGGAACGTCATCCCGATGCTGCCCGGCCCAGGTGATAAAATTCTGGAAGTGCTGCTCGGCCTGCGCCGGGTTACCGCTCTTACGCAGCGCGATGCCCTGCCAGAAAAGGTAATCAGCGGGCTGATCGTTGTAGTAACGCCCGGCGTCCAGCGTTGAGCCTCCTTGTAGGGCAAGCTGATAATATTCCTCTGCCTGCTGCGCATCCCCAGCCTGTTCCGTGCAGTAGCCCAGCAAATACCAGATATCGTTGTCCGTCTGCCCGGGCAGTCGCCCCTCCCCCAGATTATCGGGATAGCGTAATGCGTCTTTCAGACAGTCCGCAGCCTGCGTAAACGCCTCGCGTTCAATAAACTGCAAAGCCCGATGCAGCTGATTGAGCAAATACTGACCGGTGATTTTCCCTTCCCCGCCTTCCCAGGGATGAAACACGCGCGTACCGAGAATAGCGGCGGCATCGGCATAATGGCCGGAAGCATTCCACAGGCTTAGCAGCTCAGCGGTCAGATCGTCCCGCTTCAGCACCACCGATTTGCGCGCCGCCAGCTTCTCCAGTCGTTCGTTTACCGGCGTACCCAGTGATTTTTGCAGAAAATCAAGCTCAAAGAGGAAGCGCGCGTTTTCAGGCTCAAGCTCTACGGCGCGCTGTAGATAAGCCAGCGCCTGCGCCGCATCCTGTTGTTTATTCCAGGCGTAAACCCCGAGCAGGCGATGAGCGGGCGCATAGTCGGGTGATTTTGCCAGCGTCTCGCGCCAGCAGCTGACCGCCTCTTCATAGCGTCGTTTGCTGTACCAGAAGCAACCGAGCAGATAGCGGGCGAAAGCGCTGTCGCTCAGGGTTTGCAGCATCTGAACTTCATCGAGCGTATTGGGGAAACGCACTTTTTGCGGATGGCAGCGCTCGGCTTCGGCAATCAACCGTTGCCGTTTATTGGCGTCATCGCTTAACGAGGCTCGCCACAGCATCGGCAGCGCCTCCTGACAATCCAGCACCTCAAGCACCTCTTTCGCCGCCTGCTTCTGTCCGATAGAAAGCAGCCAGCCCGCCAGCAGGCTGCCGTTGATCCCTCTACGCCCCGTTACCCGCAGCAGGCTCTCTCGCGCTTCGTCGCTGGGCTCAATCATCCAGCGCGCGCAGTGCAGCGGATAGCTCAACGGGTATTGTTTAAGACAGGCGAAAATATACTCCTGCGCCGCTTTCGTCCGCCCGCTGTCCGCTAACGCCAGCGCTTTCAGCCCCATAGCCAGATGGTTGCTGGCGTTGAACTGCAGACTGGTGTTGACCTTTTCCAGCGCGTCGGCCGTATCACCACGCTTCATCGCCAGCCTTGCCAGCGCCCACCATGCAGCATCGCGGCAGTTACCGCTCCAGGATGCTTTGTAATAGTGATCCCAGGCGCCTTGTTCATCTCCCTGCCTTTCCAGCGCGCTGGCAAGCAGCATACTGGCTTCGCCATCGCGCGGATTTTTATTCAGACGATGGGCGCGAAGTAGCGCGGCGCGGGAGCATTGCTCCGCTAAAACCCAGTCGGCCTGGTTAAACGCCAGCGTCCCGAGGGCAACATTATTGCGATAATCCTGCGGATCGAGGGCTATCGCCCGGCGATAGTAATCTGCGGCATAGCGGCTGGCGTGATTGTATTGTTCAAGATGCTGGCCGATAAAATAGAGCTCATCACCGTTGTGAATCTCTTCCGGCATCGCTGGCGCTGAGGCCGGTTCGGGCAGCGGCGCCTGCTGAGTAATATGTTCGTGATAATCCAGCAGCAGTTGCTTGTCTGCACTTTTCACCTTGATGGTCAAGCGACCGGCGTCATGTTCCGGCAGCGTATGCCGCCAGCTCTCGCCGGGCTTCAGCGTAAGCTGAGTTTCATACAGCGGCTGCTGTTCAGCACTGAGTTCAACAACGATATTTTCCAGCGGCGCAATGGCGTAAACGCCGAGCTGTAGCTGCTCAGACTCGCGAACCAGCTTCAGCGCCAGCTGCGTATTGGCATTTTGCACCATTCCCAGCTCGCTATAGGGAAGGAAATTTTGCACAAAAATCTTCTCTTCATAAGGCGCAAGCCAGGTAAAGTCAGGCTGGTTATCGGTGTAGACGCCAGTCATCAGCTCAATATAAGGGCCATTTTCGTCGGTCAGATTGCGGTCCCATGCCTGGCCAAAGTCGCCATAGCCCCAGCTCCACTGTTTTTTGCCCGGAGAGATGTGATGATCGGCAACATGCAGTAGCCCACCGCGCTCGTCATGGTGATAAGCGCCGACAAAATCGTAATCCGATTTCTCCGCCATATACGAGGTGGGCACAGGAACGTTTTTATAACGGGAGATATCGACGCCCGCAGAATAGTCGACTTTGTAGTAGGTGCCGGTGGCAATAGGGAAAGCGGAAACATCGCGCTTGCCGTGATCGAACACGGCGGTGACGTCGGGCGGGAAAACGCTCTGGTGAGCATCGCCGCCTTTTACCGCCGGGTTGGCCCACCACAGGAAATGACGCGGCGTGGCGTTACCATTAAAGACCTTACCGGTAATTTCAATCAGCGCGCGGTCAGGATAAAGCGTAAACCCGGTCATGACCTGCAAACCGCGCATGGGCTCCGCTTCCCCCATCCATACGGTCTGCACGCCGTTTTCCCCGCACTGGATCGAAAAGTCGACCGGCATAAAGGTCGTCGGGCGATGATGCTGCGGCCAGTTGAACTCGATACCGCCGGAGATCCAGGGCCCCAGCAGCCCCACCAGGGCGGGCTTCACAACTTCATTGTAATACACGAAATCGCGCTGTTTAACCTTGTCATACGCCCGATGTATACGGCCACCGAGTTCCGGTAACAGCATAATTCGAATGAAATCATTCTCCATCCATACTGCCTGATAATCGCGCATCTCACGTTCGCCGGTCAGGGTGTCAATCACGCCGTAGGGATAGACGTTACCGGAAGAACCTTGATAAACGCGTTTTTCCAGAAACATGGGGTTCGGATCCTCCGCCCCCGTTGTCCACGTAGGTAATGTAATTATTTCCTGCCAGACCTTAACCGAACCGTACATGACGCCTCCACTAAACAAAGTAAGGTAAAATTCGCTATGAGAGGAGTTTATATCGTCACTTAGCTGCTAAAATGCGCAATGCTCACGCAATATAGTTAAGGGAGTTAAGTGTATGCAGCGTACCGGTTTAAATAATGCCCGGGTCAGACAGGCCAATAAATCCATTTTTTTGGCTCATCTCTGGCGGGAGAAGCAGCTGAGTAAATCCCAGCTTTCTCAGCTCACCGGACTCTCTATTCCGGCGGTGAGCAATATTCTTGAAGAGCTGCTCAGCGAGGGACTGATCGATCACTCCACGGAAAAAATGAGCAAACGCGGCGTGAACAGCGGAAGCTACCAGATCCCCGCGCGCGGAGCCTGGACGCTATGCATGAATATTACGCCGACCAGTATTGAGTATCAGCTTGCCGATGCCCGTCTACTGGCGGTTGACGGCCACCAGCATTTGCCCATCGACGCGCCCACGCCGCAGGCTCTGCTGGAGGCCATCGTGGAATGCTGGCGGCGTATCCACCGCCGCTACCCGCAGCACAGCATCAATCTCGCCCTTGGCGTCCATGGTCAGGTTGATCCGATCACCGGCGTTTCACAAACCATGCCCCAGGCGCGCTGGAAAACGCCGATTGAAATAAAGTATCTGCTGGAAGAACAGCTCGGCGTGCAGGTACGGGTAGATAATGACTGCGTGATGCTGGCGCTGGCGGAGAAATGGCAGCATCCGGGCCCACAACCGGATTTTTGCGTGATCAACGTCGATTACGGTATTGGATCATCGTTTGTGATTAACGATCAGATTTATCGAGGAAGCCTCTACGGCAGCGGGCAGATTGGACACACGATTGTGAATCCTGACGGCAAAGCCTGCGACTGCGGGAGATATGGCTGTCTTGAAACCGTAGCCTCCCTTAGCGCGTTGAAAAAACAGGCGCGGATGTGGCTTAAAACCCAGCCTGAGGCGCAGCGATCCCCGGAGCACTTAACCACGGCATCGCTCATTGAGGCCTGGGAACAGGGAGACGTGCATATTCGCGCATGGGTTGATAACGCCGCCAACGCTATTGGCTTAAGCCTTTATAATTTCTTAAATATTTTGAATATTAACCAGATCTGGCTATACGGTCGCAGCTGTGCTTTTGGCGAACAGTGGCTGGAGAGTATCGTCAAACAAACCGGCTTTAATCCGTTTGACCACGGCGATACGCCGAGAGCGCACGCCACCCAAATCGGTTTTGGCACACTGACCCGCGCTCAGCAGCTGATGGGGATCGGTTATCTGTATGTTGAGGAGCAACTGCAGACGCTGCGTTAATCGTCAGGGGACGTGGCGGAGCGCAAATTTGTGTATTACGTTTAAATCACACGTCTCTCATAACGAGCTGATTATGAACACTCTACGCTACTTTGACTTTGGTTCCTCCCGCTCTCTGCTGCTGCTGATTGCGCGTATCGCGGTAGTGGTGCTGTTTATTCTTTTCGGTTATCCCAAGCTGCTCGGCTTTAGCGGCACGGTGCAGTATATGGCCTCCTCCGGCGCGCCGATGCCAACGCTTGCGGCCATCATTGCCATTATTATGGAGGTGCCGGCGGCCATTTTAATTGTGCTGGGCTTTTTCACCCGCCCGCTGGCGGTGATCTTTATTTTTTATACTCTTGGCACCGCGGTGATTGGCCATCACTACTGGAATATGTCCGGCGATGCGGTACTACCGAACATGATTAACTTCTGGAAAAACGTCAGTATTGCCGGCGCCTTCCTGCTGCTGGCAATAACCGGGCCCGGAGCGATTTCGCTCGACCGCCGCTAATCAACAGGCACAAAAAAGGCCGCATCAGCGGCCTTTTTTAGCTCAACGCTAACGCTTACGCATAGACCGGGAAGCGTGCGCAGATATCCAGCACTTTACCCTTCACGCGCTCAATGACCGCTTCGTCATTGATGTTGTCCAGCACGTCGCACATCCAGCCGGCCAGCTCTTTGACTTCTGCTTCCTTAAAGCCGCGACGGGTCACCGCCGGAGAACCGATACGGATACCAGAGGTCACAAACGGGCTCTTCGGATCGTTCGGCACGCTGTTTTTGTTGACGGTGATGTTGGCGCGGCCCAGGGCTGCGTCAGCTTCTTTACCGGTCAGGTTTTTATCGACCAGATCCAGCAGGAACAGATGGTTTTCAGTGCCGCCGGAAACCACTTTGTAGCCGCGGTTCAGGAACACTTCGACCATCGCTTTAGCGTTTTTCGCTACCTGCTGCTGGTAAACTTTGAACTCTGGCTCCATCGCTTCTTTCAGCGCGACGGCTTTCGCCGCGATAACGTGCATCAGCGGGCCGCCCTGGGCGCTCGGGAATACGGCGGAGTTCAGTTTTTTGTACAGCTCTTCGCTGCCGCCTTTCGCCAGGATCAGGCCGCCGCGCGGACCAGCCAGGGTTTTGTGGGTGGTGGTGGTCACGACGTGAGCATGCGGAACCGGGTTCGGGTAAACGCCTGCGGCGATCAGACCGGCAACGTGAGCCATATCGACGAACAGGTATGCGCCGATGCTGTCAGCGATTTCACGCATTTTTGCCCAGTCAACCACGCCGGAATAAGCCGAGAAACCACCGATAATCATCTTCGGTTTATGTTCCTGAGCCTGCTTAGCCATATCGTCATAGTCAATTTTACCGGACTCATCGATACCGTAAGGGATGATGTTGTACAGTTTGCCAGAGAAGTTGACCGGAGAGCCGTGAGTCAGGTGGCCACCTTGCGCCAGGTTCATACCCAGAACGGTATCGCCCGGCTGCAGCAGAGCGGTATAGACCGCGAAGTTCGCCTGGGAGCCGGAGTGCGGCTGCACGTTAGCGTAGTCAGCGCCGAACAGTTCTTTAGCGCGGTCAATAGCCAGCTGCTCTACGATATCGACGTATTCACAGCCGCCGTAGTAGCGCTTGCCCGGGTATCCTTCAGCGTATTTGTTGGTCAGCTGAGAGCCCTGCGCCTGCATTACGCGCGGGCTGGTGTAGTTTTCGGAGGCGATCAGTTCGATGTGCTCTTCCTGACGTACTTTTTCTTGCTCCATAGCCTGCCACAGTTCGGCATCATAATCGGCAATGTTCATTTCACGCTTTAACATCCGCATCTCCTGACTCAGCTAACAATAAAATTTCGGCCTAAAAAGGCGGTCCACCTGGACAACGGCCCACAGTATAACTGAATCATTCTGCGATAACAGGTCTTGACAAAGGATTTTACGCAAACGATTGGCTCCGCATTACACAAGGCTTTGAGCAATAAAGCACCTTCGATTATCAACGGATTTCTTTTCAGGTTTGTGATGCAAATAATTCATGTTGTAACTGTCTTAAGGTAAAGCGTTAAAGAACCATTTACAAAGCAGGGGTATTTTTATAAGATGCATTTAATATGCATCATTAAGATAACTTATAAAGGAAGCTGCTATGCTCGACGCCCAGACCATCGCTACGGTGAAAGCCACCATCCCCCTGCTGGTTGAAACCGGTCCAAAACTGACCGCTCATTTTTACGACCGCATGTTTGCTCACAATCCCGAATTAAAAGAAATCTTCAATATGAGCAATCAGCGCAACGGCGACCAGCGCGAGGCGCTGTTCAACGCGATTGCCGCCTATGCCAGCAATCTCGAGAACCTGCCCGCCCTGCTGCCGGCGGTAGAGAAAATCGCCCAGAAGCACACCAGCTTCCAGATTCAACCCGAGCAGTACAATATTGTTGGTACTCACCTGCTGGCGACCCTCGATGAGATGTTCAGTCCGGGCCAGGAAGTACTGGATGCCTGGGGCAAGGCCTACGGGGTGCTGGCCAACGTCTTTATTAATCGTGAAGCGCAAATCTATAACGAAAGCGCCAGCAAAACCGGCGGCTGGGAAGGCACCCGCGCATTCCGCATCGTCAAAAAAACGCCGCGCAGCGCGCTGATTACCAGCTTTGAATTTGAGCCGGTCGACGGCGGCGCGGTAGCGGAATATCATCCAGGCCAGTATCTGGCGGTCTGGCTGAAGCCGGAAGGTTTTCCGCATCAGGAAATTCGCCAGTACTCTTTGACCCGCAAACCCGACGGTAAAGGCTATCGTATCGCGGTTAAACGTGAAAACGGCGGCCAGGTTTCAAACTGGCTGCATGATTCAGCGAAAGAAGGCGACGTGATTTATCTGGCCGCGCCGGCCGGTGATTTCTTCCTCAACGTGGCGCCGGAAACCCCGGTCACGCTGCTCTCCGGCGGCGTCGGTCAGACGCCGATGCTGGCGATGCTGGATGTGCTGGCAAAAGCGCAGCATCCGGCGCAGGTGAACTGGTTCCATGCGGCAGAGAACGGCGACGTACACGCCTTCGCGGACGAAGTTAAAACGCTGGGTGAAACGCTGCCGAAGTTTACTTCTCACGTCTGGTACCGCAGCCCGAGCGAAGCGGACCGTGAATCCGGCGCGTTTGATAGCGAAGGTTTGATGGATTTAACGGCGCTGGCCGACAAAATCGGCGACCCGCAAATGCAGTTCTATCTCTGCGGCCCGGTGGTGTTTATGCAGTTTGCCGCGAAGCAGCTGGTAGATCTGGGCGTGAGCAGCGGCAACATTCATTATGAGTGCTTCGGCCCGCACAAGGTGCTGTAAACGGAGCGATAAATGCAGGCGGCCCGGAAATTGCCGGACCGCCATCCGGTTTGACAGCTTAAATCGCCGCGTCGTCTTCTTCGCCGGTACGGATACGAATCACGCGCGCGACATCAAAGACAAAGATCTTACCGTCGCCGATTTTGCCGGTCTGCGCCGTACGGATAATGGTATCCACGCAAGTGTCGACGATATCATCGGTAACAACGATTTCGATTTTCACTTTCGGCAGAAAATCGACCATATACTCCGCGCCGCGATACAGCTCGGTATGCCCCTTCTGACGGCCAAAGCCTTTCACTTCCGTTACCGTCATACCGGTGATGCCGACTTCGGCCAGCGCTTCACGCACGTCATCCAGTTTGAAGGGTTTAATAATCGCATCAATCTTTTTCATGGTGTTCCTGTTTTAGTCGCGTAACCGGTTGCTAACCGTATCATAACTTGCGCCACCATCCGGAGCTACTCTTTAAAGTCGTTAGCGTCGAGCTCGTGGCGCGACAGCAGCTTATAAAATTCGGTGCGATTGCGCCCCGCCATCCGGGCCGCATGCGTGACGTTCCCTTTGGTAATTTGCAGCAGCTTGCGCAGGTAATTGAGCTCAAACTGATTCCGCGCTTCGACAAACGTCGGCAGCGCGGTGTTTTCCCCTTCCAGCGCCTGCTCTACCAGGGCGTCGCTAATGACCGGCGAAGAGGTCAGCGCCACGCACTGCTCAATCACGTTCACCAGCTGGCGCACGTTGCCCGGCCATTTAGCGGCCATCAGCCGCTTCATCGCATCCGTGGAGAAGGCGCGGACAAAAGGTTTATGGCGATCGGCAGACTGGCGCAGCAGATGGTTCGCCAGCAGCGGAATATCTTCCGTACGCTCAGCCAGCGGCGGGATTTTCAGATTCACCACGTTGAGACGATAGAACAGATCTTCACGAAATTCGCCTCGCGCCATGGCCTTCGGCAGGTCGCGATGGGTCGCAGAAATAATCCGCACATCAATATCGATATCGCGATTGCTGCCCAGCGGGCGCACTTTACGCTCCTGCAGAACGCGCAGCAGTTTCACCTGTAGCGCAACCGGCATATCGCCAATTTCATCAAGAAACAGGGTCCCGCCTTCCGCGGCCTGGAATAGCCCCTCGCGATTGCTGACTGCGCCGGTAAAAGCGCCGCGCGCGTGGCCGAACAATTCTGACTCCAGCAACTGTTCGGGAAGCGCGCCGCAGTTAATGGCGACAAAAGGTTTATCGCGGCGCGGGCTGGCGTTATGAATTGCCTGGGCGACAATCTCCTTGCCGGTACCGCTCTGGCCGTTAATCAGCACGCTGACGTCCGACTGCGCCACCATCCCGGCCTGCTCCAGCAGTCGCTCCATCAGCGGGCTACGGGTCACAATCGCCTGACGCCAGCGCTCGTCGGTGGTTGGCGCGCTCTGCTCCAGCGCGTCATCAATCGCTTTATAAAGGGCGTCTTTATCCACCGGCTTGGTGAGAAAGCTAAACACGCCCTGCTGGGTCGCGGCAACGGCGTCCGGAATGGAACCGTGCGCGGTGAGAATGATCACCGGCATCCCCGGCTGAACCTTCTGGATTTCGCTGAACAGCTGGAGTCCGTCCATCTCATCCATCCGCAGGTCGCTGACCACCAGATCGACCTTGTCGCGACTTAGCGTGCGCAGCGCCTCCGGCCCGCTCTCGGCGGTCACTACGCTATACCCTTCGCTGACCAGACGCATACCCAGCAGCTTCAGCAGCCCCGGATCGTCGTCCACTAATAGCAGACGGGCGGGTTTACGGATCGTCATGAATCACCTCCGGGACTTTATCGCCGCCGTGCCCGGCGTCAGAGCTGAAGTTCCCGCCGGGTTTACGGCTGGAGAGCTGACGCTCGATATCGGTGAGATTCTCCAGCTTGCGGGTCGTCAGTTCGAGCTGACTGCGTAGCTCAATTTCCTGCTGTCGCAGCGTCTCCAGCTCCGCATCGTTTGACTGCTGCAGTTTGGCGTAGCGGGAACGCTCGTCAATCAGCTGAAGCTGCCGGCCCTGGGCATCGCGCCAGAGCTGATAGAGCGGGCGCACCTGAGGGGCGATTTGCGGGCTGAAGCTATCCAGACTGGCGACCAGTTCCCGGCGCTCGTTAGGCGTAATTTTGGCATCAGCCAGTAAAATGCCGCGCTTAAAGGCATCCTGCCAGCTGTCGCCGCTGTGCAGCCGGGCCTCCGCCCGCGCCTGCACCGGAGCAAGACGATCGGCGCAGTCAATTCCACGCAGCCAGTAGAGCGGATTTTTGTCGCTGGCTTCGCTTTGCAGATTCCAGATATCAGCGCACTCCACCGAAAGAAAATCGGCGACCTGATGCTGCGGCAGCGCGGAGAGCGTTTTGCCATCCGCGGCGTATGGTGATGTAGAGGCGGAACATCCCGCCAGCGCCAGGCAGGAAATGCCTGACAGCAGCCATCCCCTGAGGGGACGGACAAATGCGAAGAAGTGGGACATATTCACCCGATAGTTATACGTTATTTTTTCCAGACTCGGCGACGGGGAGCGTGATACGAAAACAGATTAGCCCTGACTTCTCATCAACCAGGCTCAGCTCGCCCTGCATTTGCCGTACGCAGTCGCGGGCAATGCTCAGCCCCAGACCGCTGCCTTTTACCGCCCCTTTACGCTGGTGGCTTCCCTGATAAAAAGGCTCAAAAATCATGTTTCTTTCTGCGGACGGGATCGGCTCGCCGTCGTTAATGACGTCAATGCGCACCTGCTCGCCGTGCCGATAGCTATGGATTCGAATGTTACCGGATTCAGCACCATAGTGCACCGCATTGGAGTAGAGATTATCCAGTACGCTCACCAGCAGAGCGGGCTCCGCTTCGCAAAAACGCTCGCTGAGCAACAGTTCGGTATGCATCATTTTAGCTCTTGCCGGCAGGCTATGGGCAGAAACCACATTTTCCATCAGTTCGGCCAGGTTGACCGTCTCGCGCGCAATCGGGCCATCGGCCTGTTTGCGGTTATAGTCCAGCAGCTGCTCAATCAGCTTTTGCAGGTTGCGGCTGCTGTTATCCAGAATCTCCACGATCTCCTGCTGCTCGGGCGTCAGCGGCCCGGCCACCCGGTCAGCGAGCAGTTCCGTCCCTTCGCGCATGCTGGCCAGCGGCGTTTTCAGCTCATGGGAAAGATGGCGCAGGAACTGATGGCGCTGGGATTCCAGCCAGGCAAGGCGTTCGCTCAGCCAGATAATGCGTTTACCGACGGAGCGCAGCTCGCGCGGGCCGGTAAACAGCGCGGCATCGTCCAGCGATTTCCCCTCGCCCAGTCGGTTGATCATTCTTTCAATGCCCTTTACCGGGCCGATAATCATGCGGGTGAACAGCAGCACCAGCGCCAGGCTGAGCAGGAACAGCACCAGCGCCTGCCAGCCGAAGAACTGGCCGCGCTCGGCGATTTCCTGCTGCAGCTGCTGTCCACGCGAATAGACCACCGTCCGGGTTGCCTGGACCATGTCGCTATTGGCGGAAGCAAACGCTTCCAGGCTGACTGCTGACTTCGCCGCCGGGCCGCTATTTTTACACTGCAGCTCGGCCAGATCGTCGAGATCCTGACGCAGCGCCTGCCAGATTTTTTCATCAGGCAGAACGCCCGCGTGAGCGTCAAGCATTTCGCTGTAGCGTTGGCGTTGATTTTGATAGACCCGCGCCAGCGTCGGATCGTCCAGCACGCAGTACTGCCGGTAGCTACGCTCCATTTCCAGCGACGCGTTAATCATCGCCTCGCTGCGGCGGGCGTCGATAAGGGTGGTGCGATTAATATGCGCCGCCTGGGCGCTGAGGGCGTTAAGGCTTTGCCACGCCTGCCATGCCAGCACCAGCAGCGGAAGCAGGATCAGCACGAAGGATAGCGTGACCAGCTGGCGCAGCGAACGGGGGAAAAGGGAGAGTCGCTTCACGGATAGGGTCTCAATCATTAGCTCACTACGATGCTACCTGAATATACCCAATATACTCTATGGATTTTGAGTTACAGGAAGGCGGCAAAGCTGAGAATCCCCGGGAGCTTACTCAAGTAAGTGACCGGGGTGAACAGATGCGGCCAACGCACCTGTAGCACAAAAGACGACGAGTATAATAAAGCCAGGCTACGGGAGCCTGGCTTTATTAAGAAATGAGGCGGTGCCTTACTCGACGTTTCGCCCGATGACTGATAAAGCAGAGCTGTTATCAGGAGTTGGACGGCAGGCACCTGTTTGTGCGTCATTCGAAGTTTATGTAGCGCGTCCCGAAGGGGCTGACATAAGAAGGTGAATGAGCCACTGGTTATAATTATGCACGAACTATGCCACATCTCAAAACATTTTATTAACACAATGAAATATAATGTCTTTTTACTATTTATGGGCACGGATGATGATGGTCGCTTTTTGTACAAAGTGTCGCTGATTAGCAACATCGGGTGAATGATTCAGTGATGCCTTTATGAATCAATAAGTTAAATGTCACCTTTTGACGACACCACCATAGAGCGTTTGTCGGCGATCCCCGACACCTGCTTTCGAAGTACCCCACAAATAAAAAAGCCCCCTGCGTGGGCAGGAGGCTTAATTCGATTTGTAAACGATTTTTAGCCCAGCTGTTTACGCGCGTTGCGGAAAATACGCATCCACGGGCTGTCTTCGCCCCAGTTTTCCGGGTGCCAGGAGTTCGACACGGTGCGGAACACGCGTTCCGGGTGCGGCATCATGATGGTCGCGCGCCCGCTTTCGCTGGTTACCGCAGTGATACCGTTCGGCGAACCATTCGGGTTGGCCGGATAGTTTTCCGTCACCTTACCGAAGTTATCGACGAAGCGCAGCGCCACCAGGCCTTTACTTTCCAGCTGCGCCAGATGCGCGCCATCGCGAACCTCCACCTGCCCTTCACCGTGGGATACGGCAATCGGCATCATCGATCCCACCATACCCTGCAGCAGCAGAGACGGGCTCTGCGTCACTTCAACCAGGCTGAAGCGCGCTTCAAAGCGGTCAGACTGATTACGCACAAAGCGCGGCCACAGGTCGCTGCCCGGGATCAGCTCGCGCAGATTAGACATCATCTGGCAGCCGTTGCACACGCCCAGCGCCAGGGTCTGCGGACGATGGAAGAAGGTGGCAAACTCGTCGCGAACCCGCTCATTGAACAGAATCGATTTCGCCCAGCCTTCACCGGCGCCTAAAACGTCACCGTAGGAGAAGCCGCCGCAGGCCACCAGCGCCTGGAAATCAGCAAGACCGGTACGGCCCGCCAGCAGGTCGCTCATGTGCACGTCGATGGCATCAAAGCCGGCGCGATGGAACGCCGCGGCCATTTCTACATGGGAGTTCACGCCCTGCTCACGCAGCACCGCGACCTTCGGACGCGCGCCGGTGGCAATATAAGGCGCAGCGATATCCTCATTGATATCAAAGGAGAGCTTCACGTTGAGCCCTGGATCGGCATCGTTGGCTTTCGCCTCGTGCTCCTGGTCAGCGCATTCCGGGTTATCGCGCAGACGCTGCATTTGCCAGGTGGTTTCTGCCCACCACATGCGCAGCGTGGTGCGGCTTTCGCTGAATACCGGATGACCGTCGGCCTCGATGACGAAGCGATCGCCCGCCGTAGCCTGGCCAATATAGTGAACGCAATCCGCCAGGCCATGAGCGGCCAACATGGCTTCCACGGCCTGACGATCGGCGGCACGAACCTGAATGACGCCGCCAAGCTCTTCGTTAAACAGCGCGGCCAGGCGATCCTCGCCGAGCGCGGCGATATCAACGTTGACGCCGCAGTGGCCGGTAAAGGCCATCTCGGCCAGGGTGACCAGCAGACCGCCGTCGGAACGGTCGTGCCAGGCCAGCAGCTTATCTTCAGCCACCAGCGCCTGCATTGCGTCCCAGAAGCCTTTCAGCTGCGCGACATCGCGAACATCGGCAGTCACATCGCCAAGCTGACGATAAACCTGCGCCAGCGCGGTCGCGCCCAGCGCATTGTTCCCCTTGCCTAAATCAATCAGCAGCAGAGCGTTGTCTTCGGTGGAGAGCTGTGGGGTGACGGTACGGCGTACGTCTTCCACGCGGGCAAAGGCGGAAATTACCAGAGACAGCGGAGAAGTCATCTCGCGCTGTTCAGCCCCTTCCTGCCAGCGGGTTTTCATCGACATGGAGTCTTTACCCACCGGAATAGTCAGTCCCAGGGCAGGACAGAGCTCTTCGCCCACCGCTTTTACCGCTTCATATAAACCGGCGTCTTCGCCCGGGTGACCGGCAGCGGCCATCCAGTTTGCCGACAGCTTCACGCGATTGAGCGCGCCAATCTGCGTCGCCGCGATGTTGGTCAGCGCCTCGCCAACAGCCAGACGGGCGGAGGCGGCGAAGTCCAGCAGCGCCACCGGCGCACGTTCGCCAATGGACATCGCTTCGCCGTAGTAGCTATCGAGGCTGGCGGTGGTGACCGCACAGTTAGCCACCGGAACCTGCCACGGCCCCACCATCTGATCGCGCGCCACCATACCGGTGACGGTGCGATCGCCAATGGTGACGAGGAAGGTTTTCTCCGCGACCGTCGGCAGGTGCAGCACGCGATTCACCGCGTCGGCAATCGTGATGCCCTGGCGTTGCAGACTCTGGCCCTGCGCTTTCAACGTCTGCACGTCACGGGTCATTTTCGGCGTTTTGCCCAGCAGCACGTCAAGCGGCAGGTCGATCGGACGATCGTCAAAGTGGGCATCATCAAGGCTCAGATGCAGCGCTTCGGTTGCTTCGCCAATCACCGCGTACGGCGCGCGTTCGCGGCGGCACAGCTCATCAAACAACGGCAGTTGCTCCGGCGCGACCGCCAGCACATAACGTTCCTGCGATTCGTTACACCAGATCTCCAGCGGGCTCATGCCCGGCTCATCGCTGAGGATATCGCGCAGCTGGAATTTACCGCCGCGTCCGCCGTCGCTGACCAGCTCAGGCATGGCGTTCGACAGACCGCCAGCGCCGACATCGTGGATAAACAAAATCGGGTTGGCGTCGCCCAGCTGCCAGCAGCGGTCGATAACCTCCTGGCAACGACGTTCCATCTCCGGGTTATCGCGCTGTACGGAGGCGAAATCGAGGTCGGCATCGGACTGGCCGGAGGCCATTGAAGAGGCCGCGCCGCCGCCGAGACCGATGTTCATTGCCGGACCGCCGAGAACAATCAGCTTCGCGCCGACGACAATTTCGCCCTTCTGCACGTGTTCGCCGCGAATGTTGCCGATTCCGCCCGCCAGCATAATGGGCTTATGGTAGCCGCGCAGCTCTTCGCCGTTGTGGCTGGTTACCTTCTCTTCATAGGTACGGAAATAGCCGTTGAGCGCCGGACGACCAAATTCGTTGTTAAACGCCGCGCCGCCCAGCGGACCTTCAGTCATGATATCCAGCGCGGTAACGATACGATCCGGTTTGCCGAAATCTTCTTCCCACGGCTGTTCAAACCCCGGAATCCGCAGGTTGGAAACCGAGAAACCCACCAAGCCGGCTTTTGGCTTCGCCCCGCGTCCGGTGGCGCCTTCATCGCGAATTTCGCCGCCGGAACCTGTCGCCGCGCCCGGCCACGGAGAGATCGCCGTCGGGTGGTTATGGGTTTCGACCTTCATCAGAATATGCGCGTCTTCCTGGTGGAAGTCGTAGCGACCGGTTGCGTGGTCGGCAAAGTAGCGCCCCACGGCTGAACCTTCCATTACCGCGGCGTTGTCTTTATAAGCAGACAGCACGTAGTCCGGGGTTTTCTCGAAGGTGTTTTTGATCATTTTGAACAGCGACTTCGGCTGCTTTTCGCCATCGATGACCCAGTCGGCGTTAAAAATCTTGTGTCGGCAGTGCTCGGAGTTAGCCTGCGCGAACATATAGAGTTCGATATCGTTCGGGTTGCGGCCCAGCGTCTGGAAAGCATCCTGCAGATAGTCAATTTCGTCATCCGCCAGCGCAAGCCCCAGACGGAGGTTGGCGTCAATCAGCGCCTGACGCCCCAGGCCCAGCAGGTCAACGCTGGTGACCGGCGTTGGCTGATGATGGGCAAACAGTTTTTCACC
Organism: Klebsiella sp. GW_Kp181; assembly: GCF_040062315.1. NCBI lineage: Bacteria > Pseudomonadati > Pseudomonadota > Gammaproteobacteria > Enterobacterales > Enterobacteriaceae > Klebsiella > Klebsiella sp. GW_Kp181. The sequence continues at coordinate 32,524 of NZ_JBEAFR010000078.1, read as the reverse complement.
CTCTTCCAGCGCGCCGAAAACGCTTTCCATCATGCGGTCATGAAGTTCGGCCGCCACCAGCGACCACTGTTCATCGTTCAGGCTGCTGGCTTCGACGTAATACGCGACGCCGCGCTCAAGGCGCACAATCTGAGACAGGCCGCAGTTATGGGCGATGTCGGTAGCTTTAGAAGACCAGGGAGAGATGGTGCCGGGACGGGGAGTAACGAGCAGTAGCTTGCCGGTTGGGGTATGGCTGCTTAAGTTCGGGCCATACTTGAGCAACCTTGCCAGACTCTCGCGATCGTTGTCGCTGAGCGGGGCGCTAAGGTCGGCAAAATGAACGTACTCGGCATATATCGTGCTGACCGGAAGGTTGGCCGCCTGGAAACGTGCCAGCAGTTTATTGATACGGAATGCCGACAGTGCAGGTGAACCACGCAAAATTTCCATCATAAGTCTCTCGTCTTCGAAGCTTTCATGGTGAGCCAGGGGGGAAACGGGCGCCATTATAGTGAATCCTGCGCCCCGACGAAACCGTTTGCGTAGAAATAAAATGATTGCCAGGGTTTATCAATAAATGTGACCCTCCTCGCGAATAAGTTGCCAACTGGCGCATTCTTAAGCAAAATGCCGCTCATTCCACGACAACCTTTTACTTATTCTGGTCATAGTCTGCTGAGGAACCCGAAGCTGCAGAAGATTAACTATCTGAAAAAATTAAAGATTAATTATCTGCTCATCGGCATTGTGACTCTCCTGCTGGCGGCTGCCCTGTGGCCGTCTCTCCCGTGGATGGGTAAGCCGGAAAACCGCGTGGCCGGGATCATGGCGCGCGGAGAACTGCGTATCAGCACCATTAATTCGCCAATGACCTTCGCGACCATTAACGATCGGACCTACGGTTTTGATTATGAGCTGGCGCAGCAGTTTGCCGACTACCTCGGCGTCGAGCTAAAAGTCACCGTCAGGCAGAATATCAGCCAGCTGTTTGATGACCTCGATGAAGGCAAAGCCGATATGCTGGCTGCCGGCCTGGTCTACAATTCCGAACGGGTGAAGAACTATCAGGTCGGGCCAACCTACTACTCCGTTTCGCAACAGCTGGTTTATCGCAAAGGCAGCCTGCGTCCGCGCAGCCTGGCAAATCTTACCGCCGACCAGTTGGCGATTGCTCCCGGACACGTGGCGATTAACGATCTTCAGGCCCTAAAAAAGCAAAAATACCCCGATCTCGACTGGCGCGTGGACGAGAAACGCGGGACGACGGCGCTGATGCAGGCGGTTATTGATGGCAAACTCGACTATACCGTTGCTGATTCGGTCGCCGTCAGCCTGTTCCAGCGCGTCCATCCGGAGCTGGCCGTCGCGCTTGATATCAGCGACGAGCAGCCGGTCACCTGGTTTAGCGAAAAAGGTGAGGACAACTCCCTGCCGGCGGCAATGCTCGATTTCTTCAATAATATTAACGAGGACGGCACACTGGCGAGGCTGGAGGAGAAATACCTTGGTCACGGCAACGATTTTGATTATGTAGACACCCGTACCTTCCTGCGCGCCGTGGAAAGCGTGCTCCCGGACCTGCAGCCAATGTTTGAAAAATATGCCCGTCAGATAGACTGGCGGCTGCTGGCGGCTATCTCATGGCAGGAATCGCACTGGGATCCGCAGGCCACCTCCCCGACCGGCGTTCGCGGCATCATGATGCTGACCCGCAATACCGCTCAAAGTCTGGGCCTGACCGATCGTACCGACGCCGAGCAAAGCCTCGACGGCGGCATGCGTTATTTACAGGATATGATGAATAAAGTGCCGGAGTCGGTCCCGCAGGATGAACGCATCTGGTTTGCGCTGGCGGCTTACAATATGGGCTACGCGCATATGCTCGACGCAATGGCGCTGACGAAAAAGCAGAAAGGCAACCCGAATAGCTGGGCCGATGTGAAGCAGCGTCTGCCGCTGCTAAGCCAGAAAAACTACTACAGCCGGCTGAAGTACGGCTTTGCACGCGGCCACGAAGCCTACGCCTACGTCGAAAATATCCGTAAATATCATATTAGCCTCGTGGGCTATCTTTCTGAAAAAGAGAGAAAGGACGCCCAGATAGCGGCACTAGGCGAGCACTATCCGGCAGTCATGCCGGAGGAGCTGGGTAAGGAAGAGCAGTACGCCATGTCCTTTTTCAGCTTCCGCGCAGAAACGCTGGTGGACAACGCGAAGCTGAAAATCCCCGGTACGGGGCATTAACCTTCCGCTTGCCGGCTAGCTCGCTTCAGCGCTTTTTTCTCTTCGCGTCGCCAGCGGAAAAAATCGCTCAGCATGCCGGAACAGGCCTCAGCCAAAATACCTTCCGTTATCTCGACCCGATGGTTCATTCCCGGATGGTGCAGCACGTCGATGAGCGACCCGGCTGCGCCGGTTTTCGCATCTCTGGCGCCAAAAACCAGCCGAGAGATGCGACTATGGACCATCGCCCCGGCGCACATCACGCAGGGTTCAAGGGTAACGTACAGCGTTGCGTCAATCAGACGATAGTTTTGCTGCACCAGCCCGCCCTGACGCAGCGCCATAATTTCGGCGTGCGCGGTCGGATCGTGACGTCCGATTGGCCGATTCCAGCCTTCGCCGATGACCTGATGATTATGCACCAGTACCGCGCCGACCGGCACTTCGCCCTCTTCCCAGGCGCGTTTCGCCAGCGTCAGAGCGTGACGCATCCAGTATTCATCATTTAATTCATGGTCAGACAAAGCGGGCACTCCTGCAGAAAAGCGGGGCGCATTATACATGGACGTTATGTATTACACACTATTCTAACTGCTGAAGATCGCCCTGCGGCGTCACCCGCCAGCGGTGCTGGCAAAAATAGAGCAGCGGGTTATCCTGCTCGCTGTCGCTGTAGCCGCTGTACAATCGCAGCGGAGCGCCGATTTTTTGTTCCAGCTGTACCACTTTTTCATTGCCGAGGCAGCGAAGGGTTAATCCCCAGCCGCCGCAACGACGCTCCATCCGGCTGGCGATCAGGTTCACTCGCGGCAGCCAGGGAGTATCAAAATAAACCTGCTCAACCAGCGACTGCGGCGAGCCGGTAATCAGCCAGACGTCCGCATCGGTGCTGGTCAGATAGTTGTTGAGCCGCGCCTGTACTACCGGGAACGCCGTGACGTGCTGGCGAAACCAGCGGGCGAAACTCGCCTCAAGGCGTTTCAGGTGACGCTCGCTGCGGCCAAAAGTTGACGCCCACAGCAGCAGGCTCATCGGCCAGCGCGCAGCGCGTCCGAACAGCATCAGCCCGGCGGCAATAACCGGTAATAAAGGAATCACCAGCAGGACATTTAGCGGCTGGTGGCGCAGGACATAGCGCAAAAAGCTGCCGAACATATCCTGCTGATGTAAGGTTCCATCCAGATCAAAGAAAACCACTCTCCGCGTACTGCTATTCAAAACCCACTCCCCTGAACGATCGCCTGATAACCAATAGCTTAGCAGTCTTAAGCTGCGAATAGCGAAAACATACGCTGTTGTTGAATCCGGATTAAGAAAACGCTTCTGCAGAGAAATCTGAAGCTCAGAATTTTTAATTCGCAGTAATCCTCTTATAATCGAATACAAAATTCTTTCAGTCGAGGGTGAAGCCGTCCTCCGGAGCCGCTATGAACTGTTTGACCCGTATTCGCCAGCGCTACCCAACGCTGGCCGCAAGCGATAAAAAACTGGCCGATTTCATTCTGGCCCAACCGGATAAAACCCGCCACCTTAGTTCACAACAACTGGCGGGCGAAGCCGGGGTCAGCCAGTCAAGCGTAGTCAAATTTGCGCAGAAGATGGGTTTCAAAGGTTTTCCGGCATTAAAGCTGGCGTTAAGCGAAGCCCTGGCAAGCGCCCCTACGCCACAGTCCGTGCCGGTACATAATCAGATCCGCGGCGACGATCCTCTCCGTCTGGTAGGCGAAAAACTCATTAAAGATAATATCGCGGCCATGCACGCTTCGCTGGACGTCAACGCCGAAGAGAAGCTGCTCGAAGCCGTCACGCTATTGCGCCACGCCCGCCGGGTCATTATTACCGGTATCGGCGCGTCGGGGCTGGTGGCAAGAAACTTCAGCTGGAAGCTAATGAAAATCGGCATTAATGCCGTGTCAGAACAGGATATGCATGCGCTGCTGGCGACGGTACAGGCGATGTCGCCGGACGATCTGCTGTTGGCTATTTCCTACTCCGGTGAACGACGCGAGATCAACATGGCGGCTGGTGAAGCGTTACGAGTAGGAAGCCAGATCCTGGCGATCACCGGATTTAATCCTAACGCTCTTCAGCAACAGGCGACGCTGTGCCTGTATACCATAGCGGAAGAACAGGCTACGCGCAGCGCCGCGATCTCCTCTACCAGCGCGCAGATGATGCTGACCGATCTTCTGTTTATGGGACTGGTGCAGCAGGATCTTGAACGTGCCCCGGAGCGGATTCGCCATAGCGAAGCGCTGGTGAAAAAGCTGGTTTGACAGCAGGCTCTTTCGCACCATGCGAAAGAGCCTCTGGGTTTATTGCGCTTCTTTTGCGTGAATAAGCTGCGTCAGAAGCGTATTCACCGGCACGGGGATATTATTCTGCATGCCAATTCGCGCGATGGCGCCGTTTAAATAGTCAATTTCCGTAAGTCGCCCCTTTTGCAAATCCTGATACATAGAGGGATAGTGATGGCCGCTTTCGCGCGGGTCGAAGACCTTCTTCACCGTATTCATTACCATCTCTCCGCTCAACGGAATATTCTGACTGGCGGCAACTAATACAAATTCATCCACCACCACCTGCGCTAAATCTAATGCGCCCGGCAGTTGACCGAAGCCGCCGACATTACAGTCCAGCAGCGCGCAGTAGGTATTCATCACGCTATTAAAAGCCGCTTTCTTCCAGATCGATAAGAGTACGTCAGGACTTATTTCAGCATTCAATCCGGCGCTATTGAGAACGGCAACGATATTTTCTTCCAGAGCGGCGTCCTGGCTGGCAACCGGTTGCAGTTCAATCGTTCCGGTACCGGTGGCCATAATATGCCCGGGGCCCTCCAGTTCACTGGACCATAGCGTCACGCCAGCATAAATTTTTTGCCGATCGACGTATTTCTCCAGGGTTTCAATATTTCCGAGGCCATTCGATAAAATCATGACGACCTTCGCGGCTGGCAGCAGCGGCTTAATATGCTGCAGCATGCGATCGAGCTGCATGGCTTTAGTAAACAGAATAACCAGCTCGAACTCCCCCTGCGATTCATCAGCCAGCATTGCCGGAATGGGATAATACTGCTGGCTTACTTCTGTTTCGACAAACAGCCCGTTGCTGCATATGGCGTTGACATGCTCGTGCCAGCCATCGATAAGCGTCACGTCGTGCCCGGCCCCCAGCAGCATGTAGCCAAAACGACAGCCCATAGCCCCGGCGCCTGCGATTGCAATTTTCATCTTTATTTCCTTACGCTTTGATCAATGAATTTTGGCTAAAACCACTGCGATATATTTTTTGGTAATCAGGGTTAATACGACACCAATAAGCAATAGCGCCACGGTCAGGATAAATACCGTGTTGTAGCTTCCTGTGTATTTTGCAATGGCGGAGGTTACATACGGCGCAATAACTGCGCCGACGGCAAAGCCAAAATACATAAAGCCATAATTGAGTCCCTGATTGCGCATCCCAAAATTCTGACTGGTCAATCCGGGAAAGATAACTAATATACCCGCATAAGCAAAGCCCACGCCCAGAGCGCTGAAGTAGAATACCGCCGTATTACCATTAAAGAATAATAACAAGAGCATGCAGAGGCAGGTAAAAAGATAAACGATTATCAGTGTATTATATCCTCCAAGCTTATCGGTTAATCCCCCCCAGAATAAACGACCAATAGAATTAAATATCGATACCAGACTGACAACCAAGGCGCCAGACAGTAAACCATACTGCATCATACCAATTTGCGCTGAACTTGAGCTGATGACCATTCCGGAGAAAACGCCCAAAGCCAGAATAACGAATAGCAGCCAAAAACGGAGATCCTTTAACATATGTCGAAAGTCTTTATCCAGTGGCGATGCTTTAATTTCGCCACTATCTTTCGCTGGCGCGCTGCGAATAAAAAACTGAACAATGAAGATAACCACCAGATATACAATACCGAGATATAATAAGGCCCGGCTGACATCGTGCGTTTGCGTCATAAAATATTCAGCCAGGCGGGTGCAAAGTAACGTACCCACGCCAACTCCGGCCAGGACAATACCGCTGGCAAGACCTCGGCGATCGGGGAAAAACTTCAGAATATTATTCAGATTGCCGGTAAAAGCAAGGCCGGAACCGAGCCCTGCAATGACGCCATAGGTTAAGAATAGCATTGGCAAATTATCCACGAATCCGGATAGGATAAAGCCTAAGGAGAACAGGATACCGCCGATAACTATCGCCTGCTTGCCTTTACCATTATCGATCATTCTCCCACCCCAAATCATGGGTAAAGGAATGATCCCCATATTGATAGAGAATGCTAAAGCCAGCGTAGCCGGGTCCCAGTGATATTGCGCCATTAATGGCGTTTTAAAATAGCTAAAGGCGTAGACGCCTCCGAGTACAAAATTTATGCACACGTGGGCTGCAAGCATTCCCCAGCGGTTGATTGATGCTGTCATAATTATTCCTTTTTTAAAATGCACTGATCACAGTTTAAAAAAAGCAAAATAGGCAAACAATTTGGTATTTTTTATAATCGTTATAACAAAACTCAATCGATTGGTATCTGACCTTAATGAATATCAAGCAGCTGCACTCTTTTCTGATATTGTGCGATGAACGGCATTACGGCCGGGCAGCCGCACGCTTGTTTATTACTCAGCCATCATTAAGCCAGCAAATAAAACAACTTGAGTCATCACTCAAAACAATATTATTCTCACGAAGAGGGCGAGGTATTGAATTAACAAAAGCCGGAATTATATTGCAACAACACGCTAACAAAATAATGGTGGATCTGAAAAATGCAGAGAACGAACTTCTGCCTTATCAGAACCAGCAACGGGACACAATATCTATTGGCGTGTCAGGCAGCTATCTGGTTCTGCCCGCCTTTCGTAGCTTTATGGCGCACCATCCGGCGATCTCTTTAAATGTTAAGGAGTTTTCTACGGAGCAAACGATAAAAAAACTGACGGACAGCGCCGTCGATATTGGCATTGTTTACCGAACGCCCCTCCCCGCCCAGCTTAGCTCGACGATGCTATTTGAGGATGAAATTATCGCCGCCATTCCGCTTTCGCATCCTCTGGCGCAGTACGAGCGTATCGATCCACAGGATTTAAACGATCAATCCATTATAGTGCTCAATGATTCCCTGCTATTGAGAGGCATCATCACGACTGAATTTAATCACCGCAAGGTCGTTCCCAACATCATCTGCGAGCTGGATAACCACTATTCGTGCCTTGAATATGCTGAGGCCCAGATTGGTATCGCCTTTATTACCCGCTCGTTAACCCGTTTGTCCACGCCGAAAAACGTTCGTCTGGTTTCCCTGAATATTCCTGCGTTCTTTATTCCGGTGATGCTGGTGCATAGCAACGACCTTTCGCTGGACAACGCGACTATCTGTCTGCTCAAGCAGATCAAAAATTTTTACACCGTTGAGGGCCAATCAGCGGTGGAAAAGAGCTGGCCCGAGCGAAAAATGGGCGTATAATGCCCGCCCTGTTTGTGTTGTTTCTGAGAAATTCCTGATGGCACTGTTAATCACCAAAAAATGTATCAACTGCGATATGTGCGAGCCGGAGTGCCCGAATGAGGCGATATCCATGGGTGATAGCATTTATGAAATTAACAGCGATCGCTGCACCGAATGCGTCGGCCACTATGATACGCCAACCTGCCAGAAGGTGTGCCCGATCCCAAATACCATTCTGAAAGATCCGGCCCATAACGAGAATGAAGAGCAGCTGTGGGATAAGTTTGTCCTGCTGCACCACGCGGACAAACTGTGATATTGCCGGATGGCGGCGTTAACCGACCTCTCCGGCCTGTAACAATTAGCTTTCGATAATCACCGTGGCGCAGGCATAGTGACGCTCGTCGGCCAGCGTCACGTGAATGCTGCTTACGCCCATACGCTCCGCCAGACCCTTTGCCTCGCCCCACAATCGCAGCTTTGGCTTACCCAGCTCGTCGTTGTAAACCTCAAACTGATTGAACGCCAGCCCGTTGCGGATGCCGGTGCCAAGCGCCTTGGCCGCCGCTTCTTTAACGGCGAAACGCTTCGCCAGAAAACGGACCGGCTGCTGATGCTGTTCCCATATCGCCCATTCAAAATCGCTGAGTACGCGACGGGCAAGACGATCGCCGCTGCGGGCTATCACCGCGTCAATACGGGCAATTTCAACAATATCAGTACCCAGTCCGAGAATCGCCATCAGCAGCGAGCTTCCTGCATCAGACGCTTCATTTCCGCAACCGCTTCCTTCAGGCCGCTCATTACCGCCCGGCCAATAATCGCATGGCCGATGTTCAGCTCGTGCATTTCCGGCAGCGCGGCAATAGCCTTAACGTTATGGTACGTCAGGCCGTGACCGGCGTTAACCTTCAGCCCCAGGCTCGCGGCATAGGTTGCCGCTTTGGCGATACGTTCCAGCTCTTTTGCCTGTCCGGCGTCCGTTTGCGCATCAGCATAGCAGCCGGTGTGAATTTCGATATAAGGCGCGCCGACGTCCGCTGCGGCCTTAATTTGCGCGTGGTCAGCATCAATAAACAGGGAGACCAGGATACCGGCATCGGCCAGACGCTTACAGGCATCGCGCATTTTATCGAGCTGCCCCGCCACATCCAGTCCGCCTTCGGTTGTCACTTCCTGACGTTTTTCCGGTACCAGGCAGCAGAAATGCGGTTGAGTCTCACAGGCAATCTTCAGCATCTCTTCCGTCACCGCCATCTCAAGGTTCATGCGGGTATCCAGAGTCTGGCGCAAAATACGCACGTCGCGATCGGTAATATGGCGGCGATCTTCGCGCAGATGAACGGTAATACCATCAGCGCCTGCCTGCTCGGCGATAAAGGCCGCCTGTACCGGATCCGGATAAGCGGTACCGCGAGCGTTGCGTAATGTCGCTATGTGGTCAATGTTGACCCCTAACAGTAATTCAGCCATGACAATCCTCGTTAATCGTTATTCGTTTTATCGGCCCGTGCGGGCAAAAACTGACGAAACAGCTCGCGACTTTTTAACGGCTTCCCACCAAGATAGGGCTTCAGGGCGATTCGGGTGAAACGCTTTGCCGCGCGCAGCGCATCGCTGTCCGGAAATTCGCGGCTGGCCAGCGCCTTCAGATGGTGCCCGGTAAAGGTGTTGTTATCAATAACCACGCTGGCGATAAAGCCTTTCTCTTCACGGTAGCGGTAGGTCATCGTATCGTCAACCGCTTCTCCGCTGCCGGCGCAGTGCAGGAAATCAACGCCATATCCCAGATGCCCAAGCAGCGCCAGCTCAAACCGCCGAAGCGCCGGTTCCGGCGAACCTGTAGCGCCAGCCAGCGACTGGATACAGTGCAGATAATCGAAAAAGAGTTCCGAGAAGCGCGTTTCGTGCTCAAGCACGCGAGAGAGCAGTTCGTTGACGTAAAGTCCGCTGTAGAGCGTGATACCGCTGAGAGGGAGCGCCAGCGAGACGGCTTCCGCACTGCGCAGCGTTTTAACTTCGCCGCGCCCGCCAAAGCGGAGCAGTAAGGGGGTAAAAGGCTGAAGAGCGCCTTTGAGGTTGGAGCGTTTGGAACGTGCGCCTTTTGCAACAAGGCGCACGCGACCGGACTCTTCCGTGAAGACGTCCAGCATCAGGCTGGTTTCGCTCCAGGGACGACTATGCAGTACGAAAGCGCGTTGCCAGCCTTCCATCATACTCGTCGTCTTTCAAGCCGCAGGTGCGTTGGCTGCGCCCACTCACCCCAGTCAATTACTGAAGTAAGCTCCCGGGGACTCGCGGTCTTGCCGCGCGACTCAGCCTCTGGCCTCGCTCCTTTGGAGCCAGCGCAAGCGCTGTTCAAAACACTTTGTGTTTTGTCCTGCACCTCGAAAGCCATAGAGTATCCAAACTTAGAGATCGTCGCCGTAACCGAGACTGCGCAGCGCGCGTTCGTCATCAGCCCAGCCGGATTTCACTTTCACCCAAAGCTCAAGGTGAACCGGCGCTTCAAACATATCCTGCATGTCTTTACGCGCTTCGATACCGATGGTTTTGATTTTGGCCCCTTTGTTACCAATCACCATCTTCTTCTGCCCTTCGCGCTCAACCAGAATCAGGCCGTTAATGTCGTAACCGCCGCGCTCATTGGTCACAAAACGCTCAATTTCGACGGTGACGGAATATGGCAGTTCTGCGCCAAGGAAACGCATCAACTTTTCACGAATGATCTCGGAAGCCATAAAGCGCTGCGAACGGTCAGTGATGTAATCTTCCGGGAAGTGGTGAATCGCCTCCGGCAAATGCTTGCGCACGATACCGGCGATCGTATCAACATTCAGCCCCGTTTCCGCAGAAATCGGTACGATATCGAGGAAGTTCATTTGACTGCCGAGGAACTGCAGGTGCGGCAGAAGATCCGCTTTTTCCTGGACGTTGTCGACTTTGTTGACCGCCAGAATCACCGGCGCTTTACCGTCGCGCAGCTTGTTGAGCACCATCTCGTCGTCCGGCGTCCAGCGGGTCCCTTCAACCACGAAGATAACCAGCTCAACGTCGCCAATAGAGCTGCTTGCCGCCTTGTTCATCAGGCGGTTAATCGCGCGTTTTTCTTCCATATGCAGACCGGGGGTATCGACGTAGATCGCCTGATACGGGCCTTCAGTATGGATACCAACGATGCGGTGACGCGTGGTCTGCGCTTTTCGGGAAGTGATCGAGATCTTCTGCCCGAGCAGCTTATTCAGCAATGTGGATTTGCCCACGTTTGGACGACCAACGATGGCAATAAATCCGCAGTAGTTCTTTTCTTCGCTCATTCCAGCTCCAGCTTTTTCAGCGCCTGTTCGGCGGCAGCCTGCTCCGCCTTGCGACGGCTAGAACCCGTGCCAACCACCGGTTCACTCAGGCCGCTAACCTGGCAGTGGATAGTAAATTCCTGATCGTGCGCTTCACCGCGAACCTGTACCACCAGGTAAGACGGCAGCGGCAGATGACGCCCCTGCAGATACTCCTGCAAGCGCGTCTTCGGATCTTTTTGCTTGTCACCAGGGCTGATTTCGTCCAGACGGCTCTGGTACCAGGAGAGGATAAGGCGCTCAACGTTCTGAATATCGCTGTCGAGGAAAATCCCGCCGATTAAAGCTTCAACGGTGTCCGCCAGTATCGATTCACGGCGAAAGCCTCCGCTTTTCAGTTCACCCGGCCCAAGACGCAGGCATTCACCTAATTCGAACTCGCGGGCAATTTCTGCCAGCGTGTTGCCTCGTACCAGCGTCGCGCGCATGCGGCTCATATCGCCTTCGTCTACCCGAGGGAAACGATGATAGAGGGCGTTTGCGATCACAAAGCTCAATATTGAGTCGCCTAAAAACTCCAGGCGCTCATTGTGTTTGCTGCTGGCACTGCGGTGAGTTAATGCCTGTTGCAACAGCTCCTGATGATGAAAAGTGTAGCCCAGCTTCCGTTGAAGCCGATTAATTACGATGGGGTTCATGCGTTACCAATAGATGAATGCGTCAAAAATGCAGCACACGAAACCGACCTGAGTAAAAACCAACGCGGTTTCGTGTGCTGTGTCAATCTTACGAGAGACAACCTAAAACTTCGGGGGGATATTCTATACGCAACGACAAGGGATGTCGTTAGTTTGAATAGATTTAAATATTAAATAATTCACGCTGCCGTTATTGCGGCGGCAGCGTGAATAAAAGGCAGGAAAATTAATGAATGCCGCCAATGCGCGATAAACGTACGCCGGTAGGCCATTCACCTTCCTGTTTTTCGAAACTCATCCAGATTGCGGTGGCTTTACCCACCAGATTCGCTTCCGGCACAAAGCCCCAATAACGGCTGTCGGCGCTGTTATCGCGGTTGTCACCCATCATAAAATACTGCCCCGGGGGGACAATCCAGGTTGCCAGCGGTAGCCCGGACTGGTGGTAATACATCCCAACCTGATCCTGCGCAATCGGCACGGTCAAAATGCGGTGCGTCACGTCACCCAGCGTCTCTTTACGTTCGGTCAGACGAATGCCATTCGCTTTGGTCTCGCCTTTCGGCAGTTGCCAGAAACCGCTGGTCGCTTCACCGCCGTTGCTGCGGGAGAAGGTCTGTACGAAATCGCTCGGCTCAACGTTGGAGTAAGTGACCGGCAGAGCGTTGCCGCAGGCCTGACCAGAACTGCAGCCCGGCTGGATAGTGACCTGTTTAGCAATCGGATCGTAAGTGACTTTATCACCCGGTAAGCCGACGGCCCGCTTGATATAATCCAGGCGCGGATCCTGCGGATATTTAAAGACAACGATATCGCCGCGCTTCGGATGCCCGGTTTCGATCAGCGTTTTCTGGTAAATCGGATCCTTAATGCCGTAAGCAAACTTCTCTACCAGAATAAAATCGCCGATTAGCAGCGTCGGCATCATTGAGCCGGATGGGATCTGGAAGGGCTCATAAATAAATGAGCGAACCACCAGAACAATCGCCAGTACCGGGAAGATTGAAGCGCCGGTTTCCAGCCAGCCCGGTTTCGGGCCCACCTTTTTCAGCGTTTTCTTGTCCAGCTGGTCGCCGGTCGCCGCCTGGGCAGCGGCCTGACTTTCGCGACGTTTTGGCGCAAAGATAAACTTATCCAGGCACCACAACAGACCCGTCACCAAAGTAGCGATGACCAGGATCAGGGCAAACATGTTCGCCATGCCAACTCCTTAGGGTTATTTGCCGTCTTTACCAACGTGCAGAATGGCGAGGAACGCTTCCTGCGGCAGCTCAACGTTACCGACCTGCTTCATTCGTTTCTTACCTTCTTTCTGCTTCTGCAGCAGCTTTTTCTTACGGCTGACGTCGCCGCCATAGCATTTCGCCAGGACGTTTTTACGCAGCTGTTTAACGGTAGAACGGGCAATGATGTGGTTGCCGATAGCAGCCTGGATAGCGATATCGAACTGCTGACGCGGGATCAGCTCTTTCATCTTCTCTACCAGTTCGCGGCCGCGATACGGCGCATTATCGTTATGCGTGATCAGCGCCAGCGCATCCACGCGCTCGCCGTTAATCAACACATCCACGCGCACCATATTGGAGGCCTGGAAGCGCTTGAAGTTGTAGTCCAGCGACGCATAGCCGCGGGAAGTAGACTTCAGACGGTCAAAGAAGTCGAGCACCACTTCCGCCATCGGAATTTCATAGGTCAACGCAACCTGATTGCCGTGATAGACCATATTGGTCTGTACGCCGCGTTTTTCGATACACAGGGTAATGACGTTGCCTAAAAATTCCTGCGGCAGCAACATATGACACTCGGCGATCGGCTCGCGCAGCTCCTGAATATTGTTCAGCGGCGGCAGCTTGGACGGGCTATCGACGTAAATAACTTCTTTCGAAGTGGTTTCTACTTCATAGACGACCGTCGGCGCCGTGGTGATCAGATCCAGGTCATATTCACGCTCAAGACGCTCCTGGATGATCTCCATATGCAGAAGACCCAGGAAGCCGCAGCGGAAACCGAAGCCCAGCGCGGTGGAGCTTTCCGGTTCGTAGAACAGAGAGGCATCGTTAAGGCTCAGTTTGCCCAGCGCATCGCGGAAGTTCTCGTAATCATCAGAACTGACCGGGAACAGGCCGGCGTAAACCTGCGGTTTAACCTTTTTAAAGCCTGGCAGCGCTTTTTCCGCCGGGTTGCGGGAGAGAGTCAGCGTATCGCCGACCGGCGCGCCGAGAATATCTTTGATGGCGCAAACCAGCCAGCCTACCTCGCCGCACTTCAGCTCGGTACGGTCAACCTGTTTCGGCGTGAAGATGCCCAGGCGGTCGGCGTTATACACCTGCCCGGTACTCATCACCTTAATTTTATCGCCTTTACGCATGGTGCCGTTTTTGATACGCACCAGAGAGACGACGCCGAGGTAGTTATCGAACCAGGAGTCGATGATCAGAGCCTGCAGCGGCGCTTCCGGGTCGCCTTCCGGCGGCGGAATGTCGCGCACCAGGCGTTCCAGCACGTCCGGCACGCCAACGCCAGTCTTTGCAGAACAGCGCACCGCATCGGTAGCATCGATACCGACGATGTCTTCAATTTCTTCCGCCACGCGCTCCGGATCGGCCGCCGGCAGGTCAATTTTGTTCAGGACCGGAACCACTTCCAGGTCCATTTCCATCGCCGTATAGCAGTTAGCCAGCGTCTGGGCTTCTACGCCCTGCCCCGCATCAACCACCAGCAAAGCGCCTTCACAGGCAGCAAGCGAACGAGAAACTTCATAAGAGAAGTCGACGTGGCCGGGCGTGTCGATAAAGTTCAGCTGATAAGTTTCGCCATCAGACGCTTTGTAATCGAGGGTGACGCTCTGCGCCTTGATGGTAATACCGCGCTCACGTTCAAGATCCATGGAGTCCAGAACCTGGGCTGCCATTTCACGATCGGAAAGGCCACCGCAAATCTGGATAATTCGGTCAGACAATGTCGACTTACCGTGGTCGATGTGAGCGATGATTGAAAAGTTACGTATATTCTTCATATTTAGAGTTAATTATGCCTTACGCGAATCATGAGGCCGCTGTACTGTGCCTGACGTTTTTTAATCCGAAAACGCCGCATTCTACACTACATCCACGAAACCAGGAAATGCTCTTACCGCTAGCATAGCTGGAGTAAATGACGAGTTCTTGCGTGAGTTGTAAATAAAGATAAGGGCCAGTGAAATCACTGACCCAATGGTGAGGAAGTCGTCTCGATGCGGACTAAATCTGGCGGTAAACCGACGCTAAGAATCACCGGCTGCCACGACTGCCGGGAAGCCAGGCCCGGCGAGAGGCCGCGCGCTACCAGAAACCCGCCGACGCCGCCCAGTATCGCCCCGCAGAGGGAGGCGAAATCATTGGCAAACAGCACCTGGAATATTGATGCCATTACGAACAAACCCACTAACGGCGCCATATAGACCAATACTGCCGACCCTAGCAGGCTGCTCTCGGCAATACCCAGCTCGACCTTTTGCCCGGCCGACAGCGGCTGTTCGCAGGGAACGCTAATTGTATGGCTGGTTTGCGGCCCTAGCTTATTCAGCACCCGGCTTCCGCAACCGGCGCGAGAAGCGCAGCTGCTGCAGGAGGCTTTGACATCGCAATGCACCAGCGCAACGCCATTGTCCCAGGAAACAACCGTCGCCCACTCTTTAATCATTGTACTGCCCTGAATTTGATACTGTCGGAAATCCGCTTGGCGGTTTGCGGAGGCAGCTCGCCAACAATGGTGATTTCTGCGTTATCACGCACGGTAGTCGCTACGGTACGACGGCCGGTACGCAGTAGCTGATCGGTGCTATTTGCCGTGGCGCGATTGATATTAATGGAGAAACTAAACAGCCCGTCGGAATACAATCGGGACTCTACCGGCCCATCGAAAGTGGGCAGGCGACGCTGGCTGCTGGACACTTCGGCAACACCCTGCGGCAGCCAGGTTGGCGCCCAGTTAAAGTTGGCCTTATTGCCCCCCTCCGGAACGGACAGCTGAGGAGGTAGATTAGCTTTAGACAGGGTTTCCATGCTGGCGCTGACGTTATCGCCAACGTTGAAGGAGACCACCCGGAACTGCTCAAGCGTTTCGCCATCCCGATCAAGCAGATCCACCCGCAGCGGAAGCTTAGTTTCCGCATCCAGCCAGGCGATATAGCTATAGCGGGTACCGTCGCGAGCCACGACGCGAACCACATCGCATAGACGATCGGCAATACGCGTACGCCCAACGGAAATGAAGTCGTAATAGGATGAAAGACGTTTAAAGTCGGAGTAAACCAGCGAGGGCAGCGAATCAACAATATAGTCGCCGTTTAGCGTAAAAGGATCGAGCCCGGGTTCAAAGTAGCTAATCTCCGTTCCGCGCAGCACCACTTCCCGGCGGGGGCCGTCGAGCTGGAGAAGCTGAGCCAGAGTGCGATTATCCAGTTTAGCGTGTCGATAGCGCAGCGACTCAACACCCTGCTTGTTGATGCTGACGAAAGAGAGCTCGTAATTAAGGGACTGGCTGGCCAGATTCATCTGCTGCAACAACGCCCCGGACGATGTATCAGCCGAGGCGTTGACGGAGAAGAACAGGCTGCCTGCCATGAGCGACATGGCACACCAAAGTTGCTTCATTACTGCGATTGCGTTCCTAAAGTTTGATAGCCCGGCACCTGAACAGCGGCTTGTTGAGTCTGGGCCTGGCCAAACTGCAGCTGTTCCGCATGCAGGCGACGCTGCAATTCATAATCCTGCAGCATAGCATTAATTCTGCGGCGCTGTTCCTGCACTTGAGCCTGCTGGCCGGTACCTGCTGAGGCATCCGCCGGTACGCCCAGGCTAACCGGGCTGGCCTTACCCATCATCGGCATGGTGTTAAACACCGGCGCTTCCGGCTGCTGAGAGGTATCAGACTGGCCATTATACTGTTGAACGCCAACAATCACAGCCAGAGACACGCACGCGGCAACGCCCATCTGGGTGAGCGAACTGGCCCACGGGCGAACTTTTTGCCAGAAAGGCATCTGACGCCACTGGTGCGGTGCGGGCTGAGATTCCGGAATAAGAGGAACCGTCTGACGAACGGGCTCGTTTTCAATGGCGGCCATGACGCGAGCTGAGATATCAAAATGGAGCATCTCACTCGTATCGCCTCGCAGCGTATCGCGGATGAGATGGTAGCTCTCCCAGGTTTTTTGCATTTCAGATGAACGCTCCAGCTCATTGAGCAGTTCGTTATCCAGCGTTTCACCATCCATTAAGGCCGAAAGTTTTTCTTTCTGCATGCCTGATACCCTTTTCCAGTATTCCGCTATCGTCAACGCCTGATGAGCGGTTGAACTTTATTATCAATAGCTTCTCGCGCCCGGAAGATGCGTGAACGCACTGTGCCCACCGGACAATCCATGATGGCGGCTATTTCTTCATAGCTCATGCCATCCAGCTCCCGCAGGGTAATTGCCATGCGTAAATCCTCCGGAAGCGACTCAATGGTACGAAAGACTATCTGTCTCAGCTCTTCTGACAACATTAAGTTCTCAGGGTTCGAAATTTCTTTCAACGCCCCACCGCTTTCGAAGTTTTCAGCATCATTTGCATCAACATCGCTGGATGGCGGACGGCGCCCCTGAGCAACCAGATAATTCTTCGCCGTGTTTACGGCAATGCGATATAACCAGGTGTAAAAAGCACTATCCCCCCGGAAAGAATCCAGCGCACGCCATGCTTTAACGAACGACTCCTGAACAACGTCAGCGATATCGCCCGGCGGCACGTAGCGGGAGACCAGGCTTGCAACCTTATGCTGATAGCGTACCACCAGCAGGTTAAATGCTTTCTGATCTCCTTTCTGGACCCGTTCAACAAGGACCTGATCCGTTAACTGCTCGCTCATCCGAGGTAATGTCTCCCCAAACCCAATTCCCATGCGTATTCAAAAACACCACCCAATTACTGCATAAATGAGCAAGCAGAGGGTTGGAGTGTCTGAAAACAATAAAGTTCCGTTACGCCTTTGTTTTTCGTTCGGCACCGGCTGACGGATTGTTATCTCTCATTATATGTCCCGGTAGCTAAACGATATGTAAGATAATAAGAAAAAGCGCAAGACCCGCCAGAAGGGTAACGTAACCCGACTTTTATTTCACTATAAAATCTGAAGCTAACGAGCGGCTTCGCAAAACCTTTCGTAGACGTATCTCCCGCCACATTGTGACTCCATGTTTAGCCTGCACAACCAGCAGTAAAAAAAGTGTACGAATTATCGCTGGCTGGTGCTATTGTTCGGTAATCGTGTTTAGTAAATTAAACAAAGACTATGAATACAACTCCTGATTCCTCCTGTGATGTGCTAATTGTTGGCAGCGGCGCTGCTGGTTTATCTCTCGCCCTGCGCCTGGCGGAACGCTGTACGGTCACCGTTCTCAGCAAAGGCCCAATTAGTGAAGGGTCTACTTTCTATGCGCAAGGCGGCATCGCCGCCGTGTTTGATGAAACCGACAGCGTTGAATCCCACATCGAAGATACGCTGATTGCGGGAGCGGGTCTTTGCGATCGCCATGCGGTCTCCTTTGTTGCGAGCAACGCTAAACCCTGCGTTCAATGGCTTATCGATCAGGGCGTTTTGTTCGATACTGAGGTACAGGCAAACGGCGAAGCGAGCTATCACCTGACGCGCGAAGGGGGGCACAGTCACCGCCGTATCCTCCACGCCGCCGATGCGACCGGGAAAGCCGTAGAGACCACCCTGGTGAGCAAGGCGCTGGCCCACCCTAATATCCGGGTGCTGGAGCGCAGCAACGCCGTTGATCTGATTCTCTCCGATAAAATCGGCCTGCCGGGAACGCGGCGCGTTGTGGGAGCCTGGATCTGGAACCGTAATAAAGAAGCGGTTGAGACCTGCAGCGCAAAAGCTGTGGTGCTGGCGACCGGCGGCGCAGCGAAGGTTTATCAGTATACGACCAACCCTGACGTCTCTTCCGGGGATGGTATTGCAATGGCCTGGCGAGCCGGCTGTCGGGTCGCCAATCTGGAATTTAATCAGTTTCACCCAACGGCGCTGTACCATCCGCAAGCGCGCAATTTCCTGTTAACGGAAGCGCTGCGCGGCGAGGGCGCACTGTTGAAACGTCCGGACGGCACACGGTTTATGCCGGAATTTGACGAGCGCGGCGAACTGGCTCCGCGCGACATTGTCGCCAGAGCGATCGATCATGAGATGAAGCGCCTGGGCGTTGACTGTATGTATCTCGATATCAGCCATAAACCGGCAGAATTTATCCGCCACCACTTCCCGATGATCTACGAGAAGCTGCTGGGGCTGGGCATTGACCTGACAAAAGAGCCAGTTCCCATTGTGCCGGCGGCACATTATACCTGCGGCGGCGTGATGGTTGACGATCATGGGCGCACTGATGTTGACGGGCTGTACGCCATTGGCGAAGTGAGCTACACGGGATTACACGGCGCTAACCGTATGGCTTCAAATTCATTGCTGGAGTGCCTTGTTTACGGCTGGTCCGCTGCCGAAGATATCGTTAAGCGTATGCCGTTCGCTCAGGCGGTCAATAAACTGCCTTCCTGGGACGAAAGCCAGGTCGAAATACCTGATGAACTGGTCGTAATACAGCACAACTGGCATGAGCTGCGCTTGCTGATGTGGGATTATGTCGGCATCGTGCGTACCACTCGTCGTCTTGAACGCGCCCTGCGCCGTATTACTATGCTGCAACAGGAGCTGGACGAATACTACGCCCGCTTCCGTGTCTCTAATAATTTGCTGGAGCTGCGTAACCTGGTACAGGTTGCTGAGCTGATTGTACGCTGTGCCATGCAGCGTAAAGAGAGCCGCGGGCTTCACTATACGCTGGATTATCCTGAGCAGCTGCCCGACAGCGGACCGTCGGTGCTCTCGCCGCTGGCTCACATAAAAAGATAAAAATCCTGGGTCAAAGCGGTAAATCCTTCGGAATATTGCTGCTCTGGCCCGCGGATAACTAATCTGTCGCTAAAGCACTCTTCCCCCGCCGACGGCGAAAAAGCCAGCAGAACCCGATGCGGCGGGCGCATTTCCGTTTCCGCGACATCCGTTCGTAGACGCAGATGCCAGCCCATATTCTGCGCCCGCTGCACAAACGCGTTACCGATGTCGACCGGAAGCACGACGCAGAAAAACCCCTCTTCCGTAATAAGTTCGGCGGCGCAGGTTAATAATGTTGCGTGATCGAGAGAGGAAGTATATCGAGCCTGCTCGCGCTGCGAGGTAGCGCAAGGTACGCCTTCTGCGAAAAAAGGCGGGTTGCTGACAATCAGCTCATAGCGTCGGGTTTGCCGCGGCTGCCATTGTTGAATATCGGCCTGATGAATCTGCAGACGCCCGGCCCATGGAGAATCCGCGGCGTTTTCTCGCGCCTGTTGTGCCGCCTCTTCGTCCAGCTCCACGGCATCCACGATAACCGTCTCCCCGGTACGTTGCGCGAGCATCAGGGCTAACAGGCCGCTGCCCGCGCCGATATCCAGCACGCGCTTAACCTGCGCGATCGGGGCCCATGCGCCAAGTAAAATGCCGTCGGTACCCACTTTCATCGCACAGCGATCGTGGGCGACAAAAAACTGCTTAAACGTAAAACCATTGCGCGGCAGCGCGAACTTCGACTGGGACATCCTCGATAACCTTGCGGACAAAAACTCCTGAGCGTAAGGCTATGCACAATACCGGAGAACAGATAGCCTTACAAACAGATGAACATTGCGTCCGTAACGTCTATAATCGGCGGTCCACTCAGAGGTAGATCATGACTGTAACGACTTTTTCCGAACTTGAACTCGACGAAAACCTGCTGGACGCTCTCCAGGACAAAGGTTTCACACGCCCGACAGCCATTCAGGCCGCCGCTATTCCGCCTGCGCTTGATGGCCGTGATATTCTCGGTTCAGCCCCGACAGGCACCGGTAAAACGGCGGCGTATCTTCTGCCCGCGTTGCAGCATCTGCTCGATTTTCCGCGCAAGAAATCTGGTCCGCCGCGCATTCTTATCCTGACCCCAACTCGCGAACTGGCAATGCAGGTTGCCGACCACGCGCGTGAGCTGGCAAAACATACTCATCTGGATATCGCCACCATTACCGGCGGTGTCGCCTATATGAACCATGCTGAAGTGTTCAGCGAGAACCAGGATATCGTGGTCGCCACGACCGGCCGCCTGCTGCAGTATATTAAAGAAGAAAACTTTGATTGCCGCGCCGTTGAAACCCTGATCCTTGATGAAGCGGACCGCATGCTGGATATGGGCTTCGCGCAGGATATCGAACACATTGCCGGTGAAACCCGCTGGCGTAAGCAGACTATGCTGTTCTCCGCCACCCTCGAAGGTGACGCCATTAAAGATTTTGCTGAACGCCTGCTGGAAGAACCGGTAGAAGTCTCGGCTACGCCCTCCACCCGCGAGCGTAAAAAAATTCACCAGTGGTATTACCGTGCCGATGACGTCAAGCACAAGACCGCTCTGCTGGTCCATCTGCTGAAGCAGCCGGAAGCGACGCGCTCTATCGTCTTCGTACGTAAGCGCGAGCGCGTTCATGAACTGGCGGGCTGGCTGCGTGAAGCGGGTATCAATACCTGCTGGCTGGAAGGCGAGATGGTGCAGGCGAAACGTAATGAAGCAATTAGCCGCCTGACCGATGGTCGAATTAACGTGTTAATCGCTACCGATGTTGCCGCACGCGGAATCGACATCGCGGACGTAAGCCACGTATTTAACTTCGACCTGCCGCGCACGGCCGATATTTACCTGCACCGTATTGGTCGTACCGGCCGGGCGGGTAAAAAAGGTACGGCTATTTCACTGGTTGAAGCCCACGATCATCTGCTGCTGGGTAAAATTGGCCGCTATACTGAAGAGCCGCTAAAAGCCCGCGTTATTGATGAGCTGCGCCCAACTACCCGCGCGCCAAGCGAGAAGCAAACCGGTAAACCGTCCAGGAAAGTATTAGCGAAGCGTGCAGAGAAGAAAGAGAAAGAAAAAGAGAAACCGCGCGTGAAAAAACGCCACCGCGATACCAAAAACATTGGTAAGCGTCGTAAACCAAGCGGAGCGGATACCGCGCAGAAGCCAAACGAAGAGTAAAAAAAACGCCGGGATATCCCGGCGTTTTTACATCAAAGTTGAGTCTTACAGGCTTTCGGTAAAAGTACGGGCGATAACGTCGCGCTGCTGTTCCGGCGTCAGGGAGTTAAAGCGCACCGCATAGCCAGAAACGCGAATGGTCAGCTGCGGATATTTTTCCGGATGTTCAACCGCATCCAGCAGAGTTTCGCGACGCAGAACGTTCACGTTCAGATGCTGACCGCCTTCAACGCGAACTTCAGGTTTCACGTCTACCGGGATCTCACGGTATTCGATCTCGCCCAGATTGCTCACCGCAACCACGTCATCTTCAGCAAAACCGGCCTTTGCGCACAGGCAGCGGGCTTCGCCTTTTTCGCTGTCCAGCAGCCAGAAAGAGTTCAGCAGGTCGTCATTTGCAGCTTTAGTAATTTGGATACCAGTAATCATTTTATGCCTCCCAGGCAGTGTTTGTTCGATTATTGGCCTTCGCGGCCAATTGGTAAAACCATTGTTGTATGAGTGTATATATATCAGCCGGGCATCCGGCATTCTTTGATTTAAATCAACAAAAACCCCATCACAAAAGTGGGTATAGGCAGATATTATTGTTTTACATCAAGTTACGCCACACCTTTCAGCAAAAAAAATTGTAAGTTTTCAATTTTTTTTGCACAAAGAACGCCAGTGGGATGGCGCAAATTTTGTGTTGTAGAAAGATGCAGTTAAGCTATGGCAATGACACTTTGCAGGAGAGCAAAATGACCACCCCATTAACCTGGCACGATGTGCTGGCAGAAGAGAAGCAGCAACCCTGGTTTGTTAATACCTTAAAAACGGTTGCTGAAGAGCGGCAATCGGGCATCACTATCTATCCTCCACAAAAAGACGTTTTCAACGCGTTTCGCTATACCGAGCTAAGCGACGTCAAAGTGGTGATCCTCGGTCAGGATCCCTACCACGGACCAGGCCAGGCACACGGTCTTGCCTTCTCTGTTTTACCGGGCGTTGCGACCCCTCCTTCTCTGCTGAACATGTATAAAGAGCTGGAAGGCACTATCCCGGGCTTTCAGCGCCCGAATCATGGTTATCTCGAAAGCTGGGCGCGTCAGGGGGTTTTGCTGCTTAATACCGTATTAACGGTACGCGCTGGGCAAGCGCACTCTCACGCTAGTCTCGGATGGGAAACCTTTACCGATAAAGTGATTTCGCTGATTAACCAGCATCGGGAAGGCGTCGTCTTTCTGCTGTGGGGTTCGCATGCGCAGAAGAAAGGCGCGATAATCGATCGCCAGCGCCACTGCGTGCTCAAAGCGCCGCATCCGTCACCGCTCTCCGCGCACCGCGGCTTCTTCGGCTGTAATCATTTCGTCCTGGCGAATGAATGGCTGACCGAACGCGGCGAAGCCCCCATTGACTGGCTGCCCAGACTACCGGCTGAAAGCGAATAGCTCTAAAAATGAAAATGCCAGCATTACGCTGGCATTTATCGTTCTGCGACAAGCTATCAAGCTTTGTTCTGTCGCCACCATTCTGCCAGCAGAACGCCGGTTGCCACGGAAACGTTCAGGCTTTCAACGTTGCCGGTGCCTTCGATAGCAATATTCAGATCGGCGCTGGAGATAGCGGCATCAGACAGACCGTCGCTCTCCTGTCCTAACACCAGCACCATCTTCTTCGGCAGCTCGGCTTTAAACAGCGGAGTCCCGTTATGACTGGAAGTTGAAACAATCGCGTAGCCCGCTTTACGGAAGCGCTCAAGCGTATCGATAAAGCTGTCGCCCGTAATCGGTTCAACGTGTTCTGCCCCGCCTTCTGCGGTGCGAATCGCGGCACCGGACTCCATAACGCCAGCATCCTGCACGATAACGCCCTTAACGCCGAAGTGCGCGCAGCTGCGCATGATGGCGCCAAGGTTGTGCGGGTTGCCGACATCTTCCAGCGCCAGCACGCAATCTTCAGCGTCGGCTTTCGCCACCCACTGCTCAACGGAGGTGCCATGACGTTTTTTAATCAGGAAGCAAACCCCGCCGTGGTGTTCAGTACCGGAAGCTTTCGCCAGCTCTGCTTCATCAACGACGTGATAAGCTTTACGGTTAGCCGCCATCCAGCGCAGGGCTTCTTTGAAGCGCGGAGTCACGCTCTGGATAAACCAGGCGCGCACAATAGCGTCCGGACGGCTCTGGAAAAGCGCCTGGCAGGCATTCTCGCCGTAAACGCGGGTCTCTTCCGCGCGCTGGCGACGCAGCACTTCAGGATCGATAAAGCTTTTTCCGCTGATCCCGCCGTGATCCGCTTTTACCGGCGCCTCATCACCCGGCGCGCGGGATACGGTACGCCACGGAGAGGAACCCTCACCGCCGAAGCCTTCACGCTTGCGATCGTCACGTTTACGATCGCCACCGCGGCTGTCTCTTTCATCGCGCGCAGGGCGGTTACGACCGTCAACACGAGACTTTCCTGGGCGTCCCCCACCTTTCCCGGTACGCGGGTTATGGGTACGTCGGTCAGAATCATCATCACTGCGGACATACATCACTTTGACCTTGCCGCTTTTATTTTTCAGTTCGTCGTCGCTCATTCATTTTCTCCACCTGCGCTGCGCGAAGCGCGCAGATTACCCGATGTGCCATCACTTAGCCATTATTTCATTTAAAAGCCTGAGTCTATCGTAATCATTGAATAAAACTCATTGTCCTTTATTAGTACTGCATCGATAATATGTAACATTACAGAAACAAATCGGCCACGTGCCGCGCTGCAACCCATAACCAGAGGTTAGTTATGAATACCGTTTGTGCCAGTTGCCAGGCTCTGAACCGCATCCCCGACGATCGTAGCGCTGATGGCGCGAAATGCGGGCGCTGCGGCCACGATCTTTTTGACGGCGATGTGATCAACGCGACCGGGGCAACGCTGGATAAACTGCTGAAGGACGATCTGCCCGTTGTCGTTGATTTCTGGGCGCCGTGGTGCGGCCCCTGCCGTAACTTTGCGCCCATTTTCGAAGATGTGGCTGAAGAGCGCAGCGGCGAAATGCGGTTCGTGAAAGTGAATACCGAAATGGAACGCGAACTGAGCGCCCGCTTCCGCATCCGCAGTATCCCGACCATTATGATGTTCAAAAATGGCGAAGTCATCGACATGCTGAACGGCGCCGTACCGAAAGCGCCTTTCGATAGCTGGTTGAACGAAGCCGGCCAGCAATAAACCCGACGGGGCACCGCTTGTGCCCCGTTTTTACCTCTGCGACAATGGCGTTTTTTCTTAGCGATCCCCATGACTGATAACGCCGTCCTTCGCCTTCGCACCGAACGTCTCGCGCGCGCCACCCGGCCTTTTCTTGCTCGCGGCAACCGTATTCACCGCTGCCAGCGCTGTTTGCTGCCGTTGAAACAGTGCCTCTGCGCGACCCTTAATCCCGTTGCCGCCACCAGCCGTTTTTGCCTGGTGATGTTCGATACCGAGCCAATGAAGCCCAGCAATACCGGACGCCTGATTGCCGATATCCTGCCGGATACGGAAGCCTTTCAATGGTCACGAACCGAACCGCCGCAGGCGCTTCTCGATCTCGTTGCCGACGCGAGATATCAGCCAATGGTGGTTTTTCCTGCCTCCTATGCCAGCGCCGGGCGCCGGGTACTTGACGCACCGCTTCCCGGCAAACCTCCGCTGTTTATTATGCTCGACGGCACCTGGCCCGAGGCGCGAAAAATGTTCCGCAAAAGTCCCTGGCTTGATGCGCTGCCGATGATTTCCGTTGATCTGTCCCGCGTCTCCGCTTATCGCCTGCGAGAAGCCCATGCAGAAGGCCAATACTGTACCGCTGAAGTCGCCATAGCGCTGCTGGATCTTGCGGGGGATGTCACCGCAGCCAGCGCACTTGGCGATCATTTCAGCTTATTCAGAACGCGCTATCTGGCAGGAAAAACGCAGCATAAGGGCGGTATCACAGCACAACTAACAGAAAACGTTTAAAATCATTCGGTCACTGGGGATCAAAGGAGACCGGAATGAGCCAACGAGGCCTCGAAGCATTGCTGCGGCCGAAATCGATCGCCGTTATCGGCGCATCAATGAAACCACAGCGCGCCGGTTATCTGATGATGCGCAACCTGCTGGCTGGCGGATTTAACGGCCCTGTCCTTCCCGTTACGCCGGCGTGGAAAGCGGTTCAGGGCGTACTGGCCTGGCCTGACGTCAACAGCCTGCCCTTTACCCCCGATCTCGCGGTGCTTTGCACCAATGCCCGAAGAAACCTTGAGCTTCTGGAAGCATTGGGGCAAAAAGGGTGTAAGACCTGCATTATTCTCTCTTCACTACCCGAACAGTATCCCGCGCTGCTTGAATGCGCAGCCCGCTATCAAATGCGCCTGCTCGGGCCGAATAGTCTCGGCCTGCTTGCGCCCTGGCAGGGCCTTAACGCCAGCTTTTCGCCGGTTCCTATCCATCGCGGTAAACTGGCGTTTATTTCGCAATCGGCGGCCGTATCCAACACCATCCTCGACTGGGCCCAGCAGCGCGAAATGGGGTTTTCTTACTTTATTGCGCTCGGCGATAGCCTGGATATCGACGTTGATGACCTGCTCGATTTCCTTGCTCGCGACAGTAAAACCAGCGCTATTCTGCTCTATCTTGAACACCTTAGCGACGCCCGTCGCTTTGTCTCCGCGGCCCGTAGCGCGTCGCGCAATAAGCCTATCCTGGTGATCAAAAGCGGGCGTAGTCCGGCGGCGCAAAAGCTGCTGCACGTCAATTCCGGTATGGATCCGGCCTGGGACGCCGCTATTCAGCGCGCGGGTTTGTTGCGGGTTCAGGATACTCACGAACTGTTCTCTGCGGTGGAAACCCTCAGCCATATGCGCCCACTGCGCGGCGAGAAACTCATGATTATCAGTAACGGCGCAGCGCCGGCTGCGCTGGCGCTGGATGAGCTTTGGCTGCGCAACGGCAAACTTGCCGCTCTCAGCGAAGAGACCAGCGCTCTTCTCCGCCAGGCGTTGCCTGAAACCATGGATATCGCTAACCCACTGGATCTCCGCGATGACGCCAGTAGCGAGCATTACCTCAAAGCGCTGAACGTGCTGCTGGATAGCCATGATTACGACGCGCTGCTGGTGATCCATTCACCCAGCGCTGCTGCTCCGGGGACGGAAAGCGCGCTGGCGCTGATTGACGCCCTGAAGCGCCATCCGCGCGGTAAATACGTTACGGTTCTGACTAACTGGTGCGGTGAGTTTTCATCGCAAGA
Source organism: Klebsiella sp. GW_Kp181 (assembly GCF_040062315.1). Classification (NCBI taxonomy): domain Bacteria; kingdom Pseudomonadati; phylum Pseudomonadota; class Gammaproteobacteria; order Enterobacterales; family Enterobacteriaceae; genus Klebsiella; species Klebsiella sp. GW_Kp181. The sequence goes on along the minus strand of NZ_JBEAFR010000078.1, from coordinate 5,496 downwards.
GGCGCGTCGTCTGTTTAGCGATGCGGGACTACCGACCTATCGCACCCCCGAAGGGACGATAACCGCGTTTATGCATATGGTGGAATACCGGCGTAACCAGAAGCAGCTCAGAGAGACCCCGGTACTGCCAGTCTCATTAGCCACTAACACAGCCGAAGCGCATAGTCTGTTACAACGCGCAATCAATGAAGGTGCCACCACGCTGGATACCCATGAAGTGAGTCCTGTTCTGCGCGCTTACGGTATTCATACTCTACCGACGTGGATTGCCGCAGATAGCGCCGAGGCCGTGCATATCGCCGAACAGATAGGTTACCCCGTCGCGCTCAAGCTCCGCTCGCCAGACATCCCCCATAAGTCGGAAGTCCAGGGGGTCATGCTTTACCTACGTACGGCTACCGAGGTACAGCAGGCCGCGGACGCGATTATCGATCGTGTCAAAATGACCTGGCCGCAGGCGCGTATTCACGGACTGCTGGTGCAAAGCATGGCCAATCGAGCCGGGGCGCAGGAGCTGCGGGTCGTCGTCGAGCACGATCCGGTTTTTGGACCGCTGATCATGCTGGGCGAAGGCGGCGTCGAATGGCGAGCAGAAGATCAGGCCGCCGTCGCACTCCCGCCGCTCAATATGAACCTTGCGCGCTACCTGGTCATCCAGGCCATCAAAAGCAAAAAAGTGCGCGGGCGCAGCGCGCTGCGTCCGCTCGATATTCCCGGCCTGAGTCAGCTACTGGTACATGTATCGAATTTGATCGTCGACTGCCCGGAAATCCAGCGCCTCGATATCCACCCTCTGCTGGCTTCCGGTCACGAGTTTACCGCGCTTGACGTCACGTTAACCCTCGCGCCGTTCACTGGCGATAGTGAAAGCCGCCTGGCCATCCGCCCTTATCCGCAGCAGCAGGAGGAGTGGGTGGTGATGAAGAATGGCGAACGCTGCCTTTTCCGTCCCATACTCCCGGAAGATGAGCCGCAGCTGCTGGCCTTTATCGCGCAGGTCACGAAGGAAGATCTTTATTATCGTTACTTCAGCGAAATCAACGAATTTACTCACGATGATTTAGCTAACATGACGCAGATCGACTACGATCGAGAAATGGCCTTTGTTGCCGTGCGCACGACGGCTGAAGGGAATGAGATCCTCGGCGTGACGCGAGCGATCTCCGACCCGGATAACATCGATGCCGAATTTGCCGTACTGGTGCGCTCTGATTTAAAGGGTATGGGTTTAGGCCGTAAGCTACTGGAAAAGCTCATTGCCTATACGCAAAGTCACGGTCTGCAGCGGCTGAATGGCATTACTATGCCTAATAATAAAGGCATGATTGGACTCGCCAGAAAGCTAGGATTCTCAGTTGATATTCAGCTTGAAGATGGAATTGTCAGTTTGTCTCTACAGCTTGTATCTGAGCAATTACAATCGGCTGGCCGCAATTGTTGACTACTTTAACGGGTAGTAATGGTATTATTGCCCGCTTACGTCGTCTGCATGGTACAGAAGACCCTTCAATAAACAGAGAAGAAACGCACTGTGATGTTGTCAAAATTTAAACGCAATAAACATCAACAACACCTTGCCCAACTCCCTAAGCTTTCTCAGTCAGTTGATGATATCGAGTTCTTTTACGCTCCGGCAGATTTTCGGCAAGCGTTACTGGCCAGGATAGCTCAAGCCACCCAGCGTATTTGTATCATTGCGCTCTATCTGGAACAGGATGATGGCGGTAAAGGAATTTTGCAGGCGCTGTACGACGCTAAGCGTCAGCGTCCAGAGTTAGATGTCCAGGTGCTGGTTGACTGGCATCGTGCCCAGCGCGGGCGTATTGGCGTCGCCGCGTCAAACACCAACGCCGACTGGTATTGCCGCATGGCGCAGGAGAACCCTGGCGTCGATATCCCGGTTTATGGCGTTCCGGTCAATACCCGGGAAGCTCTCGGCGTCCTCCATTTCAAAGGCTTTATCATTGATGATTGCGTTCTCTACAGCGGCGCCAGTCTGAACGACGTTTACCTGCATCAGCACGATAAGTATCGTTATGATCGCTACCAGTGCATTCGCAACGCGAAAATGGCCGATGTGATGTTTGACTGGGTTACGAATAACCTGGTGCAAGGTCGCGGCGTTAACCGCCTTGATAAGGCCGATCGCCCAAAAAGCCCGGAAATCAAGAATGAAATCCGCCAGTACCGCCAGGAGCTGCGCGATAGCCGCTACCATTTCCCAGGCGATGCCGACGAAGAGCAGCTGTCGGTAACCCCGCTAGTTGGCCTGGGCAAGACGAGCCTGCTGAATAAAACCATTTTCCATCTGATGCCCTGCGCTGAGCATAAGCTGACTATCTGCACCCCCTATTTCAACCTGCCGGCTCTGCTGGTACGTAATATCATTCAGCTGTTGCGGAGTGGCAAAAAAGTCGAAATTATCGTCGGCGATAAAACCGCCAATGATTTCTATATTCCGGAAGATCAGCCATTTAAAATTATCGGCGCGCTGCCCTATCTTTATGAAATTAATCTGCGGCGCTTCCTGAGCCGTCTGCAGTATTACGTGAATACTGACCAGCTCATTGTCCGTTTATGGAAGGATGATGATAACAGCTACCACCTGAAAGGCATGTGGGTTGATGATGAGTGGATGCTACTGACCGGCAATAACCTGAACCCGCGCGCCTGGCGGCTGGATTTGGAAAACGCGATTCTTATCCACGATCCAAAGCATCAGCTTGGTGCCATGCGCGAAAAAGAACTCAGCCTCATCCGCAAACATACCACGATCGTTAAGCACTATCGCGATCTCCAAAGTATTGCCGACTACCCGATAAAAGTACGCAAACTGATCAGGCGCCTGCGACGTATTCGAATCGACCGCCTTATCAGCCGTATTCTTTGAATTTCCGCCCCGCTCAGCGGGGCTTTTTCCTGGAATTTGTATGCGCAATATCATGCTTATTGCCCCGCTGTTACTTCTGACCGGCTGCAGCCATATGGCCAATGATTCATGGAGCGGTCAGGACAAAGCCCAGCACTTCCTCGCCTCAGCGATGCTTTCTGCCGCAGGCAACGAATATGCCCAGCATCAAGGCTATAGTCGCGACCGGAGCGGCGCTATTGGCTTTATGTTTTCCGTGAGCTTAGGGGCATCGAAGGAGCTATGGGACAGCCGCCCGTCGGGGAGCGGCTGGAGCTGGAAAGATTTCGCCTGGGATGTGGCAGGCGCCACAACCGGCTATGCGGTATGGCAGCTGGCACATCAATAAATCTACAAGCGCAGCCCTTTACCTTTACGATGCAGCGTCAGAGAGACCAGAAAAGCAATCGCCCCCATGACGGTCACGTACCAGTAAAAAGCGTGCTCAATTCCCACAGATTTTAGCGACAGTGCGACATACTCGGCCGAGCCGCCGAATAGCGCATTGGCTACAGCGTAAGAAAGCCCAACGCCCAGAGCACGTACCTGGGCCGGAAACATTTCAGCCTTCAGAATGCCGCTGATTGAGGTGTAGAAACTTACGATCAGCAGGGCGCATATCACCAGAGCAAACGCCGCATACGGCGAACTCACGTTTTGTAGCGCATTAAGAATCGGCACGGTAAAGAGGGTGACCAACGCGCCAAAACAGAGCATTGAGGTACGACGGCCAATCTTGTCCGAGAGGGCGCCAAAAAGCGGCTGAACCAGCATATAAACAAATAAAGCTGCGGTCATAATCATGCTGGCGGTGCCCGCTGTCATACCCGCGGTATTGACCAGATATTTTTGCATATAAGTGGTGAAGGTATAAAAGCTTAACGACCCGGCGGCAGTAAAGCCCAGTACCATAATAAATGCCTTGCGGTTACGCCAGAGCCCTTTGAACGAACCAGCCTCTTTTAACGCGCGCGTTTCCTGCTTAGAAGTTTCGTCCAACTGGCGTCGCAGCCACAAGGCCACGATGGCCAGGACTGCGCCAAGGGCAAACGGAATACGCCATCCCCAGGCATGAAGATCTTCATCACTGAGGATCTGTTGTAATGCAACAACAACCAGCACCGCCAGAAGTTGACCACCAATCAGCGTGACGTACTGAAATGAGGCATAGAACCCTTTCTTACCTTCTACGGCAACTTCGCTCATATAGGTGGCGCTGGTACCGTATTCCCCCCCGACGGATAATCCCTGGAATAAACGTGCAAGCAGAAGCAGAGCCGGAGCCCAGGTTCCTATCGTTGCATAACCCGGCAGGCAGGCTATCACCAGTGAACCAAAACACATCATGCATACGGAAATCAGCATAGAAGTTTTGCGTCCACGACGATCAGCAATGCGCCCGAATATCCATCCCCCGATTGGACGCATCAGAAAACCGGCAGCAAACACTCCTGCCGTTTGTAACAATTGGGTTGTGGTATTCCCGGAAGGAAAGAAGATGTGCGCGAAATAGAGTGAGCAAAATGAATAGACATAAAAATCAAACCATTCCACCAGATTCCCTGACGATGCCCCAACAATGGCCCATATACGGCGCCGGGTATCGGCATGTTCCAGCGATTCACGTTCGCTAATACTGCTTTCTGTCATTGTAATTCTGCTCCAGCAAAGACTGCAATCTGCCTCATCGGGTGTCCCCGCGCCATCAGGCAAATTAGTTAGTAAATCAAATGTTATATAATTGTTATTTTTTAGTTTGTGATGCTATTCACATTTTTTTTCGTAATGTAGCTTTTCACGATTAAAAGTAGATTCTTAAGGATTAACAATGTGAAATATGGTGAAGATCGGGCAATACAGTTTTTTATATAGGCTAAATCGCTGTATATATTTATGCGGGGCGAGGAACATCGAGGTTGAAAATTACCCCCATTGAGCCTGATGTTTCTTTTTTCTCTGGAGATAATCTTCATCCTGCCGAAGTTTATCCCACCATTGTTTAAAGACTGCCGCAGCTGCTGCCTTAACAGGATCATTACCACGTGGATTCAGGCAGCCATCCTTCGCATATTTTTTACCACCTTTGTAATTGGCATAACGTCTTGCCCGGGTGTAGCCCATCTGAATAAATTTGCGCGCCATATCCATACCAACGAAATCATTCTGCTGTCGATAAAACTCGAAGAGCTGATAAATTTCCCTGGCAGATTCAGTCGCGGATGCTTCATCTTTATAGCGCCAGTAGGGAAGGATTTCGCTTTTATAGGGCTCAACCAACAACACGCCCTGTTCGCCTCTTCCTACCTGATAGAGCTCCGGGTGCTGGCGAAAATCGATGCTGGAAAAGTCTTGCTGGTAATTAAAAGGCTTAATGGCCATTATTTTCTCTCATGCCCACAGGTACATATTATAAGCCTGGTACATAAGTCTGGAATGTGGAGAGGGAATTACTCTGGATCTTATACAGGGAGACAGCATAAATCCGGCAGGATTCATGAGGGATATTGGATACAGGGAGAACGATATCCGGCAGTTTCAGACGACAAAAACGCAAAAAGCCCATCCGTCAGGATGGGCTCTTCACTTGT
>NZ_JBEAFR010000045.1:0-104027 GCF_040062315.1 Klebsiella sp. GW_Kp181 | reverse complement strand
TATAGCCTTACAGGATCAATCACCACCTCCCTAGGAGGTGGTTTAGGGATGACAATCAAAACGGGTGGCCTAGCCGCCCGTTTTCCTCCATCTCATCTGGAAGCCTTCACTTTCCTGAACTTTCCCATCGACGGTAATAAACAGACCATCGGCGGCGGCAATAAGCGTTTCGCCATAGAACAGTAGCGGAGTCGTATCGCGTCGCCAGGGCGCAACGCCCAGCTCCTGCCAGATTTTTTTCAGCTTGCGACCACCGTTGCGACCCACGATATGCAGATTACCGCTGGCACGAAAGCGAACAGTAACGGCTTCTCCCTCGCGCGGCCCGCGTAACGGCCCGCCGGACAGTAAACTCAGCTCGCCGAGACCGTCAGGTAACGGCAGCGGGCTGGCAGTATCGCGCCACTCCAGCATTGTCTCACTCTGGCCTGGAATATATCTCACCCAGTACAGACGCTGCTGGTAGCGGCGAACGGTAAACGGACCAAGGCGCAAACAGGGAAACGCATCCTCGCGCGCCATCGCCACTTCACGCCAGATACGCTCCGGCACCTCGCGCGAAGGCATTGGTGCATTGAGCCCAGCCAGCCAGCGGCGCAGCAGCGCGGCCCGCCGAGGTGCGCTCATAGTCGTCAACGGAGCGATAGTTAACGAACTGTCCTCAGCAACCAGCGTTGCCAGCTCGGCGGCCAGCATTTCATCCAGCAGCTGTTCCTGTTCGCCGCACAGGCTGGCGCTGCGCGCCACGGCCTCGGCAAAGTGCGGCCAGCGTGCATGAAGCAGCGGGAGAATCCGCAGGCGGAGAAAGTTGCGATCGTAAGCGTCATCCTGGTTGCTTTCGTCTTCAATCCAGCTGAGCTGACGGGCCATCGCCCACTGATGGAGGGAGTCACGGCTTTCGTGAAGCAGCGGGCGCAGCAGTTTCGTCCCGGCAAAATCGGACTCGCCGGCCATCGCCGAGAGCCCGGTAGGGCCGCTTCCCCGCTTAAGGGCTAACAGGAAGGTTTCGCACTGGTCGTCAAGATGCTGCGCGGTCACCAGCGCTTCGCCGGGCGCCAGCGCCGAACGAAATGCCTGGTAGCGCGCCTGCCGCGCATGAGCCTCAATTCCCAACCCCTCATCGGCGAGCGCGACCCGCTCTACCAGAAGCGGCACCTGCCACTGCTGGCACATTTGCTGGCAGTGCGCCACCCAGTCGTCGGCGTTGGCGCTAAGCCCGTGGTGAATATGTATCGCCCTCAGGCGAACGGTGGGATCCTGCTCGCGCCAGAGCACCAGGCGATATAAAAGCACGCTCGAATCCAGCCCGCCGCTAAAGGCCACTAAAAAATGGCGGTGCGGCTGAAGCGTGTGCGCAATGTCCGGGATCATCATCATGAGAGTACTAACTGAGGAAAGCGTGTTCGGCACGTTACCCGCCAGAACACGCGCTGACAAGAATTACTGCTGATAAATCTCCAGCGGCAGCCCGTCGGGATCGTTAAAAAAGGTGAAACGCTTACCGGTAAAAGGGTCGATACGAACCCCTTCACAAGGCACACCGTGCGCCTCAAGATGAGCCACAGCAGCATCGACATCATCGACGCTAAACGCCAGATGGCGTAACCCGCAGGCTTCGGGGCGACTCGGACGCGAGGGAGGAAACGGGAATGAAAACAGTTCAATGACATATTCACCATTCAGCGCCAGATCGCCTTTCCAGGAATCACGCTCTGCGCGATAAAACTCCCCCTGCAGGGTGAACCCCAGGATGTCGCAGTAAAACGCTTTACTCTTCGCATAATCCGTCGCAATGATAGCGATATGGTGAACCCGTTTTAAACCCAGCATGGTACCACTCCTCCTGTTGAAGCCAACAACGTTACTCGCTCAGTTCATTATTGCGCAAGCGCTTAGTCATTTTTTAAGACTCGAACCCAGTACACCCCATCTTCATCGCGTTTCGCGCCGTGGATATCGGTTTCGAAGCCCGGATAGTGGCGGCCAATAGAGCACAGCATGAGCAGGAAATTGAGCACCGCGCGGCTCTCTTCGGCGATCATCTCACCGGGCATCAACAGCGGCACGCCGGGCGGGTACGGTAGGATCATATTCGCTGAAATACGCCCGACCAGATTTTCCAGTTCGATAGTTTCCACTTCACCTTTGATCTGCCGCTGCCAGGCCTGATGCGGCGTCATTTTCATCTCCGGCAGGACGTCAAAGGCGCTAAGCATCAGCTGCGAGAGCTGGTGCTGGCGAATCAGACGATGAATACCCTGCGCCAGATCCTGAATGCGCATATTGCGGTAAAAATCCGGATCTTCAGCGTACAGATCCGGCAGCATATTTTTCACTCGCAAATTGAGATCGTAAGAGCGTTTGAACTCAGTCAATCCGCGCAACAGTCCCATCGCTCGGGTTTTATCTATACCGATACTGAAAAGGAACAGCAGGTTGTACGGGCCCGTTTTCTCGACGACCACGCCGCGCTCATCAAGGAATTTCGCCACCAGCGCCGCCGGTATACCTTCATTATCCATATTACCCTGCTCATCCATGCCGGGCGTCAGAATCGTCACTTTCACCGGATCGAGGTACATATGGTCGCTATCGGCATCCTGAAAACCGTGCCACTGTTCACCGGGCGAAACCGGCCAGCACTGCGCTTCACCAATCTCTTCCGGCTGCCAGATATCAAAGAACCAACCGTCAGACTCCTCGCGTAATCGCTGCACCTCTTTACGAAAATCCAGCGCCCGCTCAATCGAACGCTGGATCAGTCGCCTGCCGGAATTACCCCGCAGCATGGCTGCCGCCGTTTCAATAGAGGCAACGATCGGGTAGCTCGGTGAGGTCGAGGTATGCATCATAAAGGCTTCATTGAAGGTATCTTCATCGTAGCTGCCTTTAATATGAATCAGCGAAGCCTGCGATAGCGCCGCCAGCATTTTGTGCGTCGACTGCGTTTCAAAGATCACTTTGCCCGGGATGCGATCGCCGCTCATCCCGCTTTTCCCGTGATAGATCGGATGGAAATGAGTGTAGGGTACCCAGGCGGAGTCAAAGTGGATTGACGGCACGTCGAGGGTCTCTTTGATCCAGGTCGTGTTATACAGCAGCCCGTCATAGGTGGAGTTAGTGATCACCGCATGAACCGGCCACCCGGCGCCGCCGGTGGCGTTGACTTTTTGTTGAATACTATCGCGGGTAAATTCACGCTTGGGTATGCCGCCGAGGATCCCTAGCGCGTTGCGCGTCGGTTTCAGCCATAGCGGCACCACATCGCTCATCATCAGTAAATGGGCCAACGATTTATGGCAGTTGCGATCGATAAGCAGGGTGCTGCCCGCCGGGGCAGAATACATACCAACAATTTTATTCGACGTCGAGGTTCCGTTGGTGACCATATAGCTCTGCTCGGCGCCGAAGGCGCGGGCAATATACTCCTCGGCCTCCAGATGCGGGCCGCTATGATCGAGCAGCGACCCCAGCTCCGTCACGGAAATAGAGACGTCGGCCTTTAAGGTATTACCGCCAAAGAAATCATAAAACAGACAACCCACCGGGCTTTTTTGATAGGCCGATCCGCCCATATGTCCAGGCGTACAGAAGGTATATTTTCCCTCCTGTACGTAGTTAAACAGCGCCCGGGTAAACGGCGGGGTGATGTTGTCGAGGTATTCGCGGGTGTATTGACCGATGCGGGTAGCGATCTCTTCCGAAAGCCCCAGCGCATATTCAAAGAACCATAGCGTCATACGCAGGTCCTGACTGCTGACGTCCATCGTCGAATGGGCGTTGATAAAGGCGTACAGCGGCAGATACTCATTTAAACGATTGATATCGCTGCACAGATCCACGCTGTACTCATCCCAATCGAAAATGACTCCGCAGATCCGCGGATTATGCTCAATAAACTGCAAAAGGTCGGCGCTATTTTGCGGCCAGATGGTCTGGAAACCTTGCCGTTGCAGGGCAGCTTCCAGTTCTTTCATCGGTTCGTCTTTATAATAGACGCCGTGGGGACCCATGATCGCAATAATATTCACGCTTTCCTCCAGGAATTGACCTAAGGAAAGCATAATAGCACCCCGCCAGCGCTTAGCGCTGGCGGATTTATCTCTATTACAACGCCTTCCACGCATCGCCCCAGGCAATGCCGGCGCCAGGCTCATAGTAAGTCGGCGCCACGTTGCACCATGCTCCTTCCGGAAGCGGTTTACACTGATACAGCGCGCCGTGGTTATTGACGATATCGCCCTCTTTCCATGTCTGGGTACTGCTCCAGGAAGGATAGCTAATGGTATCGCTATCTTTGCCATCCGTCGTTTCGTCCGCAGCAGCGGCTTTGGCCTTGACGTTCAGAGTGTAAGTTGCCGTGCTGGACAACGAACCGTCGCTTACCGTCAGGCTAACCACATACTGGGCATCGCGATCTTTTTCCGGTGCGGTGAAGGTAATTACGGCTTTATCCTGTCCGCTAAGGGTCTGGCCGTCCTGAGACATCCAGGTGTAGCTTAGCTTGTCGCCGTTCGCATCGGTAGAACCTTCCGCGCTCAGAGAAACCCTGGCACCAGCTTCAATTGCGCCAATCGGACCGGCGATGCGAGCCACCGGCGCCACGTTCGTCTCCTGCGCAGGTGTGGTATCGTCAGGCTTGACCGGCGTAATATCCTCGGACTGGCCGCTGTCATCAACGATATTGACGTTGAAGTGGCTCTGCACACACTTCGCATAGTCGCCCTCTTTAAAAGCGGTATACGGCGTCTGATAGCCCACCAACTGGCAGGCGTTAGTCTTGCCGTCAGCGGTGTCCGGACTCCATCCCCAATCCTCTTCCCAGTAAATCGGCAATGCGCCCGCACCGCCTTCATCGAACTGCTTCATATTCTTACAGCCGAGAACTTCGTCGTCGGCAATCGGCACTTTGAGGTAGTTTGCGAACTCTTTGTAGTAAGCAATACGGTTAAGAGACTGCGCGTTCTCTTCCGCTCCGCCGCACTCAACGCCGCCGTTGATAATCTGAATGGTTACCCCAAAGCCTTCGACCAGGCCATTTGCTTTATCATGATCGTTTGGAACCCAGGTTCCGTCGATGACGTGCAGCATAGAGGGCTTCGGCGGCTGCGGATAAACGAAGAAGAAGACGGCGCTCGCCAGGTTCATCCAGGTATCCGCCACCAGCTCCGGTTTATCCAGCAGCGGACGAACGTCGCCATCGTACATTGCATCGGAGAACGGACCATAGTTGTAGTTATAGGACAGCTGTTTCGCTCCGCGGCCGAAGTAGCTCAGGTAGTCGCCGTCTTTATCTTTACCGCATGGCCAGGTCTGCCCCTGCCAGATAGAGGGATCGCATTCGCCGTTATAGCCGCCCTTCTGACCTTCAACCCAGCCAACCTCACGCAGATAAACCAGCGCCTGACGCCATTCGGGAATATCACGCCAGCTTTCATGGCCGCCGGTCTCCTGAGCAAAGTGGGCAAACATGGTTGCCAGCGATTTACGGCAGATGGCATCGCTGTCGCGTCCGTCGGTATAGGTTCCGCACACGGCAGGGAATTTACCAATAGCTTTCAGAAAATTAGAGTAGGTATATTCTGCGGCGCGCATCGGGAACAGATATTCCCAATCCTGTTCTGAAAGGATGCTTTCAACACGCTTAACGTTCGCCGGGTTGCTCGCCAGGCCCGGTGCGATTTTCTCCACTTCGCTGTTAGGCAGGGTTTGAATTGATGATTTAACCGACTCCATCAGCGGAAAGTCGGTTAAGGCTTTTTCTTTAGCGGCCAGGTCGCTCGCTTTCATGGTTGTCGCTTCCGTTGCGCCCAGCAGCGGTGCAGCCTGTGCGGCCCCCAGGCTTAACATGATCCCTGCGGCCACGGCGCTTATCGCGACGGTTTTGTGCAATGCCATAGAACTTCTCCTTTATCCTTGTTAACGGCCTGCCGGGTTGCAATACCAGGCAGTCGCTACTGTTTTAAGGGAGAGCGGCATCATCGGCTAATCACATTAGCTCATGTTCTTCTCACGTCATCTCAATAAACAACACATAAAAAAAGGGCCGGAAAATCCGACCCTTAGCGTTGAAAAATGAGATCAATAATCAGGCGTAGCCGTAGCTCATCAGGCGTTGGTAGCGGCGGTTCAGCAGTTCTTCCTCGCCAAGCACGTCGAGGTCAGCCAGATCGGCCAACAGCTGTTCTTTCAGTGAGGCTGCCATCGCTTCCGGATTACGATGCGCGCCGCCCAGCGGTTCAGGAATGATGGAGTCAATTAGCTTCAGCTCTTTCAAACGCGGAGCAACAATTCCCATCGCTTCAGCGGCCAACGGCGCTTTGTCAGCGCTTTTCCATAGAATGGACGCACAGCCTTCCGGGGAGATAACGGAATAGGTGCTGTACTGCAGCATATTCACTTTATCACCGACGCCAATCGCCAGCGCGCCGCCGGAGCCGCCTTCACCGATAACGGTGCAGATAACCGGCACGCTCAGACGGGACATTTCACGCAGGTTGCGAGCAATCGCTTCAGACTGGCCGCGTTCTTCCGCCCCGACGCCTGGATAAGCACCAGGGGTGTCGATGAAGGTGATGATCGGCATTTTAAAGCGCTCTGCCATTTCCATCAGACGCAGCGCTTTACGATAGCCTTCCGGCGCCGGCATACCGAAGTTGCGGCGAATTTTTTCTTTGGTTTCACGCCCTTTCTGGTGGCCGATAATCATCACCGGACGCCCGTCCAGACGCGCAATCCCGCCAACGATAGCTTTATCATCGGCGTAGGCGCGATCGCCGGCCAGTTCGTCGAATTCGTCGAAAGCCAGGCGGACATAATCCAGGGTGTATGGGCGACGTGGATGGCGGGCCAGCTGGGCAACCTGCCATGCACCAAGATCGGCGAAGATCTTGCGCGTCAGCTCTACGCTCTTTTCACGCAGGCGATGCACTTCTTCATCGATATTAATATCCAGTTTCTCATCCTGACGGCTAACCGCAGTCAGAGAATCGATTTTCGCTTCCAGCTCTGCAATCGGCTGTTCAAAATCAAGGAAATTCAGACTCATAGTATTCCTGTATTAGTCAAACTCCAGTTCCACCTGCTCCGAGCCGATAAGGCCACGCAGATCGTTAAGTAAACGATCGCTCGGAGAGACGCGCCATGTTGCGCCAAAACGCAACCGCGCGCGTGCATCCGCCCTCTGATAATAGAGGTGTACTGGAATAGTTCCCGAACGGTGGGGTTCCAGAGACTGACGGAGTCGGTTTAAAAGCTGGTCATCAATTTGCCTGTCCGTCAGCGAGATAGCAAGCCCGCGAGCATATTTTTCCCGGGCTTCGTCAATGTCCATAACTTCACGAGCGGTCATTTTAAGCCCCCCGCTGAAGTCATCAAAGCTGACCTGTCCGCTGACGATAAGTATGCGGTCTTTTTCCAGCAGCTGCTGGTATTTATCCAGAGCGTCGGTGAATAGCATCACCTCCAGACGCCCGGAACGGTCATCCAGCGTACAGATGCCGATACGATTGCCGCGCTTGGTGACCATGACCCGCGCGGCAATAACGAGCCCCGCCGCCGTGGTCACTTTACCACGATCGGTCGGATGCATGTCTTTGAGTCGTACGCCGCCAACGTAGCGTTCGATCTCTTTCAAATACTGGTTAATCGGGTGCCCGGTCAGGTACAGCCCCAGGGTCTCCCTTTCGCCATCCAGCACCACCTGTTCCGGCCACGGCTGGCAGCTGGCGTAGGACTGCTCGATTTGCTCCGGCTCTTCCGCCAGCACGCCGAACATGTCCGCCTGACCGATAGCTTCGGCTTTCGCGTGCTGATCGGCAGCCTTCAGCGCGTCGCCCAGCGAATTCATTAACGCCGCGCGATGCGGCCCGAGGCGGTCAAAGGCCCCGGACATGATCAGTTTTTCCAGCACCCGACGGTTGAGTTTTTTAATATCCGTACGCGCGCAGAGATCGAACAGTTCGCGGAAATAGCCGCCCTGATTACGGGCTTCAATGATCGCTTCAATCGGACCTTCGCCGACGCCTTTAATCGCGCCGATACCATAAACGATTTCGCCATCGTCGTTAACGTGGAAATGGTACAGGCCGGAGTTAATATCCGGCGGCAGAATCTTCAGCCCCATCCGCCAGCACTCATCCACGAGGCCGACGACTTTTTCGGTGTTATCCATATCCGCGGTCATCACCGCCGCCATAAATTCAGCCGGATAGTGCGCCTTCAGCCACAGCGTCTGATAGGACACTAAAGCATAAGCGGCAGAGTGCGATTTGTTAAAGCCATAACCGGCGAATTTCTCCACCAGGTCAAAGATCTTCATCGCCAGCTCGCCGTCAACGCCATTTTTCTTCGCGCCTTCTTCGAAGACAGAACGCTGCTTGGCCATCTCTTCCGGTTTTTTCTTACCCATCGCACGACGCAGCATATCCGCGCCGCCGAGGGTATAGCCGGAAAGCTCCTGGGCGATCTGCATGACCTGTTCCTGGTACAGGATAATGCCATAGGTTGGCTCCAGTACCGGTTTCAGACATTCATGCTGCCACTGTACGTCCGGATACGATATCTCTTCACGGCCGTGTTTACGGTCGATAAAGTTATCCACCATCCCCGACTGCAGCGGCCCCGGACGAAACAGGGCCACCAGGGCGATCATATCTTCGAAGCAGTCGGGCTGCAGACGCTTAATCAGATCCTTCATGCCGCGCGATTCAAGCTGGAAGACGGCGGTGGTTTCCGAGCGCTGCAGCATATCGAAGCTTTTTTTATCGTCGAGCGGAATAGCGGCGATATCCAGCGGCCCCTCGCCATTCTTCTCGCGGCGGGCGTTGATCATCTCCAGCGCCCAGTTAATGATGGTGAGCGTACGCAAACCGAGGAAGTCGAACTTTACCAGCCCGGCATATTCGACATCGTTTTTATCAAACTGGGTAACCGGATGCTGGCCCGCTTCATCGCAGTATAGCGGGGCAAAATCGGTAATTTTGGTGGGCGCGATCACCACCCCGCCCGCGTGTTTACCGGCGTTACGGGTGACCCCTTCGAGCTTACGCGCCATGTCGATCAGCGCTTTAACCTCTTCATCCGCCTCGTAAATTTCCGGCAGCTGCGGTTCGGCTTCAAACGCTTTCGCCAGCGTCATCCCCGGGTCTGGCGGCACCAGCTTGGAAATACGATCCACAAAACCGTACGGGTGACCAAGCACGCGGCCAACGTCGCGGATTACCGCCTTCGCCGCCATGGTACCAAAGGTAATAATCTGCGAAACCGCATCGCGGCCGTACATGTCCGCAACGTGCTCAATCACCTGGTCGCGTTTCTCCATGCAGAAGTCAACGTCGAAGTCGGGCATGGAGACACGTTCCGGGTTAAGGAAACGTTCGAACAGCAGGTCGAATTCCAGCGGATCGAGGTCGGTAATTTTCAGCGCATAGGCCACCAGCGACCCGGCGCCGGAACCACGGCCGGGCCCGACCGGCACGCCGTTATCCTTGGACCACTGGATAAACTCCATCACGATCAGGAAGTAGCCCGGGAACCCCATCTGGTTAATCACCTGCAGCTCAATATCCAGACGCTCATCATATTCAGGACGGCGTTTTGCCCGCTCATCCGGGTCGGGGAACAGGAATGCCAGACGCTCTTCCAGACCCTCTTTAGATTTCTTAATCAGATAATCTTCGGTGGTCATATCCCCGGTCGGGAACTGCGGCAGGAAGTATTCACCAAGGCGCACGGTCACGTTACAGCGTTTGGCGATCTCAACGCTGTTTTCCAGCGCTTCGGGTATATCGGAAAAGAGCTCGCACATCTCTTCTTCGCTGCGCATATACTGCTGCGGCGAATAGTTGCGCGGACGCTTTGGATCGTCGAGGGTAAAGCCGTCGTGGATGGCCACGCGGATTTCATGAGCATCGAAGTCGCCCGGCTCAAGGAAGCGAACGTCGTTGGTTGCCACCACCGGTAAGCCGCGAGTTTCCGCCAGCTTCACCGCCGCATGCAGATAAGACTCTTCATCCTGGCGGCCGGTGCGAATGAGCTCAAGGAAATAGCAATCAGGGAAATGCTGCGCATAAAAATCAACGCACTGATCCACCAGCGCCATATTGCCGCGCAGCAGACTACGGCCCACGTCGCCCATACGCCCGCCAGAGAGCAGAATTAAGCCTTCTTTTAATTCGATCAGCCAGTCGCGATCGATAATCGGGCCCGCTGCGCCATAGCCGCGCTGATAGGCTTTGGAGATCAGCAGCGTCAGGTTTTGATAGCCAGTATTATTCGCAGCCAATACCGTAAGCTGGCTCAGTTCATCGCCGAGCAGATCGCTCTGGACGTGGAAATCGGCCCCGACTATGGGTTTAATTCCGGCGCCGTGTCCCGTTCCGTAGAACTTCACCAGCCCGCAGAGGTTGGTAAAATCAGTGATCGCCAGCGCAGGCATGCCGAGCGCGGCCGCCTTTTTTACTAACGGTCCGGTTTTCGCCAGACCATCGATCATGGAATAGTCGCTGTGCACCCGCAGGTGTACGAAACGTGGTTCAGCCATCTTCAGATTCCGCGTTACTTTAGTGCTTGCGTGTCAGTTCAGGACGCCAGGCCCAGCGCGCGTTTCACCGGGCCAAAACTGCGCCGGTATTGCTCGATAACGCCATGTTCCAGCAGCTTTTGCAGATGAAAAGCGGTGGGATAACCTTTATGTTGTGCAAAGCCGTACTGTGGAAATTGCCGATCCAGCGCGGCCATTTCCGCATCGCGCGTCACTTTCGCCAGAATCGATGCGGCGCTGATTTCCGCCACCCGGCTATCGCCTTTGACAACCGCCAGCGAAGGTACGGGCAGCGGCGGACAGCGGTTACCATCAATAAGAACAAATTCCGGGGAGACGCGCAAACCCGCGACGGCGCGCTGCATGGCCAGCATGGTCGCGTGTAAAATATTCAGTTCATCGATTTCATGCGGCTCCGCCCGACCCAGGCTCCAGCACAGCGCTTTTTCTTTGATCTCGTCAAATAGCGCCAGGCGCCGTTTTTCGCTGAGCTTTTTCGAGTCATTAAGACCCACAATCGGTTTGGCCGGATCGAGTATCACCGCAGCCGTCACCACCGCGCCAACCAGCGGACCGCGTCCGACTTCATCGACTCCCGCAACCAGATGGGTATGCGGATACACGAATTCCATCATTTTGCTAACTCCAGAACTGCATCCGCCGCCTGCTCATCAGCGTTGCAGCGGATCTGCTGATGCAGCGCGCGGAAGGTTTCATGCATATCGTGGCTGGTTTTACCGTCGGCCAGCAGCGGCTTCAGCGCCTCCGCCAGCGCCTGCGGTCGGCATTCATCCTGCAGCAGCTCTTTAACCAGTTCACGCCCGGCCAGTAAGTTCGGTAACGACACGTAGTCGGTCTTCACCAGCCGTTTCGCCAGCCAGAAGGTAAAGGGCTTCATCCGATAACCAACTACCATCGGGCACTTAGCCAGCATACACTCCAGCGCAGCCGTGCCGGAGGCCAGCAGCGCAGCATCGCTGGCGATCATTGCATCGCGAGCCCGCCCATCCAGTAGGTGAACGGCCAGCTCCGGCGCCGTTTCCGCCTTGATACGCTCAAACTGTTCCCGCCGCTTCGCGTTGACCAGCGGAACGACCACTTCCAGATCGGGATAATATTCTCGCAGGATTTGCGCCGTTTTCAGGAAGTCGGCGCTGAGCATCTCGACTTCTGCCCCACGGCTACCCGGCAGCAGCGCCAGGCAGTGTACGTCACGCGCGATCCCCAGACGGTCGCGCGCCGCGTCTTTGTCCGGGTCCAGCGGCATCGCATCCGCCATCGTGTGGCCGATAAACCGGCAGGGAACGTTAAATTTGTCATAAAACGCTTTTTCGAAAGGCAGGAATGCCAGAACCAGATCGGTGGATCTGCCAATTTTGAAAACGCGTTTTTGCCGCCATGCCCAAACCGATGGGCTGACGTAATGGATCGTTTTGATACCCTGCTTCTTCAGATTACCTTCGAGGGTGATATTGAAGTCAGGCGCATCAATACCGACGAACACGTCTGGTTTAAGCTCGGTAAAACGTCGGGTGAGATCGGCGCGAATGTGCAGCAGTCGACGCAGGCGTCCCAGCACTTCAACAATGCCCATCACCGCCAGCTCTTCCATCTCGTACCAGGCCTCGCAGCCTTCCGCCTGCATTAACGGCCCGGCAACGCCTACAAAACGAGCATCAGGCATACGGGCTTTGAGCGCGCGAATAAGACCGGCACCAAGAATATCGCCGGAGGTTTCTCCGGCGACCAGGGCAATCGTCAGGGGACGTGATTCAGCCATTAACGAATCAGGCCGCGCGTGGAGCGAGCAAAGAAGTCGGTAAATGTCTGCACTTCAGGATACTGTGTCGCCAGTTCGGCGATCTCGGCTTTCGCTTCATCCAGCGTTTTACCGCTGCGGTACAGTAGCTTATAGGCGTTACGAATCGCAGTGATCGCCTCACGGCTGAAGCCGCGACGTTTCAACCCTTCGATGTTAACGCCAAACGGCGTTGCGTGGTTGCCCTGAGCAATAACGAACGGCGGAACGTCTTGCGCTACGCCGGAGCAGCCGCCCACCATCACATGCGCGCCAATAATGCAGAACTGATGCACGGCAGTCATGCCGCCGATGATAACAAAATCATCCAGCGAAACATGACCTGCGAGGGTGGCGTTATTAGCCAGAATACAGCGGTCGCCAAGCGTACAATCATGCGCCACGTGGGCGTTGATCATCAGCAGGTTATCGCTGCCCACCTTCGTTAATCCACCGCCCTGTACTGTGCCACGATGAATGGTGACGCTTTCGCGGATGCGGTTGCGATCGCCAATTTCCACGCGGGTCGGTTCGCCAGCATATTTCAGATCCTGGTTAACTTCACCGATGGAAGCGAACTGATAGATCTCGTTGTCGCGGCCAATTTTGGTATGACCGTTGATGACAACGTGAGATTTCAGTACGGTGCCTTCGCCGATTTCGACGTTAGCGCCAACAATACAAAACGGGCCAATGTGGACGTTAGCGCCAATAACGGCGCCTTCTTCTACAATGGCGGTAGGATGAATAAAGGCGGTTTTATCAATCACGTATCAGGCCTCCCGGCTACGGGCACACATCATCGTTGCTTCGCAAACCACTTTCCCGTCCACCGTCGCAACGCCTTTGAAACGAGTCAGGCCGCGACGGGTTTTCTCAAAAGTGACTTCCATAATCATCTGATCGCCAGGCACGACCGGACGTTTGAAACGCGCTTCGTCAATCCCGGCAAAATAATACAGCTCGCCCGGTTCCAGTTTTCCAACGCTTTTGAATGCCAGAATGCCGGTAGCCTGGGCCATCGCTTCCAGAATCAGTACGCCCGGTAAAATCGGCTTACCAGGGAAGTGCCCCTGGAAAAACGGCTCATTTACAGAAACATTTTTTACTGCGCGTAGAAAACGACCTTCTTCAAAATCCAGCACGCGATCGACCAGCAGGAACGGGTAACGGTGAGGCAGCAGTTCCAGAATCTCTTCAATGTGCAGAGTATGAGTGTCAGTAGTCAAAATACTCTTCCTGTCTAAATATACTAAAAGGCAATAATAACACGGCCTGCGGCAATCTCATGAATGCAACAGGCCGAAAATTTAAATGTGGCTGGAGAAGCACTAATCTTGTTGATTAACCTTGCGCTCAATGGCTTTGAGACGCTTGCTCATATCATCAATATTCAGTACCAGCGCAGCGGTCTTGCGCCAGACCTTATTCGGCTGCAGCGGGATACCTGAAGAATAAACGCCTGGCTCGGTGATCGGTCGCATAACCATCCCCATACCCGTGACGGTGACTTTATCGCAGATTTCCATGTGGCCGTTGATCACGCTGGCTCCGCCGATCATGCAGTAGCGGCCAATCTTGAGGCTGCCCGCCATAATCACGCCACCAGCAACTGCGGTGTTGTCGCCAATTACCACGTTGTGCGCAATCTGACACTGGTTATCAATAATCACGCCGTTACCAATGACGGTGTCGTCCAGCGCGCCGCGATCGATGGTCGTACAAGCGCCTATCTCCACGCGATCGCCGATAATGACGCGACCCAGCTGCGGGATCTTAACCCAGTTGCCGCGATCGTTCGCGTAGCCGAAGCCATCTGCGCCAATCACCGTGCTGGACTGAATCAGGCAATTCTCGCCGATCTCAATGTCGTGGTAAACGGTGACGTTGGCCCATAAACGCGAGCCGGCACCTATTTTCGTATTTTTCCCAACGAAGCAACCGGCGCCGATAACCACGTTATCACCGAGGATAACACCCGACTCGATAACGGCATTCGGGCCAATCGCTACGTGAGTACCCAGCTTCGCCGTGGCATCGATGACCGCGCTCGGCGCGATATCCTGCGCCGGCTGCGGCGTGGTATCAAGAATTTGAGCCATGCGCGCGTAGGTCAGGTAGGGATTACGCACTACCAGCGCGGCGCTGTGGGCAAAAGGCAAATCATCCTGCGTCATCACGACGGCAGATGCCTGGCAAGCGGCCAGGTGTTCACGGTACTTAGGATTTACCATGAAAGTAATATGGCCCGCTTTCGCGGACTGCATGGACGCAACGCCGGTGATGACGATATCGCCATCACCGTGTAATTCTGCATCCAACTGCTGGGCTAAATCAGCCAGTCGAATTGAAGGCATTACTTATTTAACCTGTTTCAGCACATCAGCGGTGATGTCTTTTACATCGCTGCTGTTGTATGCAACGGCATTAGAGTCAACAACCAGATCGATGCTCTGATCTTTAGCGACGCTCTGCACAGCGCTCTGGATACGAGTCACCAGCTTGCCGCGCTCTTCGTTAGAACGACGTGCACGATCCTGTTCAAAAGACTGCGCTTTCTGGGAGAAAGTCTGGCGCTGAGCCATCACGTCTTTTTCCAGTTTGGTACGGTCAGAGCCCGCTTTCATGGACTGCAGACGCTGCATTTTAGACTGCAGGTCGCCTTCCATACGCTGCAGCTCGCTCGCGCGGCCTTTAAACTCGTTTTCCAGCGTGTTAGAAACGCCTGTTTTCTGGGCAACCTGCTGGAACAGGCTGTTCATGTTAACCATTGCAATTTTATCTGCCGCCTGAGCGGAAGTTACCATTGCTAAACCCAGACCTGCAGCTAATAACCACTTTTTCACAATTAACTCCTTACCATCCCATGAGTACCCAGGGGTACCGTTATTTGCGTGGCCAGGCGATAACCTCAGTTATCGCCAATAGTCAGCGCTATACTGCAACTGCACTTACATTCCATTGTAGCCAACACAATTACCAGGTTTTACCGATGTTAAACTGGAACTGTTCAGCTTTGTCTCCATCGTACTTTTTAAACGGCTGAGCGTAGGAGAATACCAACGGTCCTAACGGCGACATCCACTGCACCGCGATACCCGCAGACATACGGATATTGCTCGGATCGCTATAGTCCGGGTAACCGCCATAAGCGCTTGAATCCCAATTCGTATCCCACACGGTACCCATATCCCAGAAGAAGGAAGTACGGACCGAGTTGGCATATTTATCGCTGATAAACGGCGTTGGGGTAATCAGCTCAAGGCTGGCCACCGCCATGGCGTTACCGCCCACCGCATCATCAGATTTACACGGTGCAGACTCGCTGCTCTTACATTCGTTATCGTAGCTGTCATCATCGTCATGACGGCTGCTGGCCGGGAAATACACTGCCTTCGGACCGATAGTGTTGGACTGGAAGCCACGCACGGTGCTTGAACCACCGGCATAGAAGTTCTCATAGAACGGCATCTCTTTGCCGCCCAGACCATCACCATAACCAAAGCGGGTTCGACCCAACATGACCCATTTATGATCGTCATCGATCGGGACATAAGTCGCGGTATCCAGCGTCGCTTTGTAGTATTCGTTATCCGAACCCGGAATCGTCACTTTACCGTTCAGGTTGACGCGTGAACCTTCGGTCGGGAAGAAGCCCCGGTCGAGCTTGTTATACGTCCAGCCGTAGTTGAAGGTGAAGTCGTCAGCACTGAACGAGTTTCTGTCGTTCGTGTTGTCCGGATACTGTCCCATCGAATTCAGGTAACGCCACATGGATACTTGAGGCTGCATATTGGACAGCTTGTTATGCACATAGCCAAGGCCCGCGCGCAGCGTGTTGTACTCGTTGACCGGGAAGCCCAGCGTAATATCTGTACCATAGCTCTTGTTGGTATAGTCAGACAGATCCGCATCGTTAGCATCGAAGTCGTTATAGAAGACACGACCGCCGAGGCTGACGCCATCCACGGTAAAGTACGGGTTCGTCACCGACAGTTCAGTATAGGTCTGGTAATCGTTTTTGGTGCCGTTAATTCCCACAGAATAGCCGGTACCGAGCCAGTTATCCTGCTGAACGCCGGCCTGGAAGCTTACGCCGCTTTCCGTACCGTAACCCACGCCGAAGTTAAAGCTACCGGTATTGCGTTCTTTAACTTTATAGACCACGTCAACCTGATCCGGGCTGCCCGGCACGCGCTGCGTATCGGTATCAACCGTTTCAAAGTAGCCCAGACGATTCAGACGATCTTTCCCCTGGTCGACCAGGTCGCTGCCCAGCCAGGCACCTTCCATCTGACGCATTTCGCGACGCAGAACGGCATCTTTCGAGGTATCGTTGCCTTCGAAGCGAATTTTACGCACGTAGTAGCGGTTACCCGCATCGACGTTTACGTGCAGCTTCACGGTCTTATCACTATCGTTGATTTCCGGCTGGGACTGAACGCGCGGATAGGCGTAGCCGTAGCGACCAAGGAGTTTCTTAATGTCATTCTCCATTTTGGTCACTTTGGTGCCGTTATACAGCTCGCCCGGCTCGACTTTAGTCAGCGCTTCAATTTCTGCCGAATGCCCTGCCAGGTCTCCCGTCACCTGCACGCCAGAAAGCTTGTACTGATCGCCTTCGGTAATGTTGATGGTGATGTAGATCCCTTTTTTATCCGGAGTCAGGCTAACCTGCGTGGAGTCAATGTTGAAACGAGCATAGCCGCGATCCAGATAGTAGCTGCGCAGCGTTTCGAGATCTCCCGCCAGCTTCTGTTTCTGATATTTGCGATCGCCGACCACGTTCCACCACGGCACTTCATCGCGCAGCTGGAAGGTAGAAATCAGTTCATCGGTGCTGAATGCATGATTGCCGACGATATTGATCTGCTGGATTTTCGCTGAGACGCCTTCCTGGAATACCAGTTTCAGGTCGACACGGTTACGCGGCAGCGGCGTCACGACAGCTTTAACGCTGGCGCTATACTTACCGACGCTATAGTAGAAATCCTCCAGCCCCTTTTCGATATCAGCAAGCGTGGTGCGATCGAGAGATTCCCCTACGCGTACGCCGGATGCCTCAAGGTTTTGCTTGAGCATGTCATCTTTCACCGACTTGTTGCCGGAGAAAGTGATGCTGGCAATCGTTGGACGCTCTTTCACCTGCACCAGCAGGGTATCACCATCGCGCAGAACGCGAACGTCCTCAAAGTTGCCGGTGGCAAACAGGGCGCGGATGGTATTACTGATATCATCATCGGTTACGGTATCGCCAGGACGCACTGGCATACTGAGGAGGGCCGCACCAACAGCGACACGCTGAAGGCCTTCGAAATGAATGTCCTTCACCACGAACCCGTCAGCACCGTATACGGTTGCGCTGCTAAACAGCAGCGACGCTATGAGCAACTTTTTCATCGCCATCGTTATTATGCGTTCTTCCTAACAAACTCTCTTACAACCGAGAGAAATCATTGAAAAGTGCAAGCCCCATTAACAGCACCAGCAATATTGAGCCAATGCGATAACTAAAGTCTTGAACTCGCTCGGATACCGGTCCGCCTTTCAGCTTTTCAATCGCCAAAAACAGCAGATGTCCCCCGTCAAGAACGGGAAGCGGGAACAGGTTGATTATTCCGAGGTTCACGCTGATGAGCGCAAGAAACATCAGATAATAAATCAGCCCAAACTCCGCTGACATCCCAGCCCCCTGGGCGATAGAAATCGGCCCGCTGAGGTTGTTCAGTTTGACATCACCGGTTATCAATTTGCCCAGCATCTTGACCGTTAACGACATCAGCTGCCAGGTTTTATCCGTGGCTTCAGCGATGGCGGCAAACGGCCCGTACTGACGCACTGTCTTATATTCATCAGGCAGCGGGATGACCTTAGGTACGACCCCTGCAAACCCCTCAGCTTTACCTTTGGTAGACTTCGTATCCGGCGTCAAGGTTACCGACAGGGGGCTACCCTGCCGCTCGATGTCCAGAACTAACGCCTTACCCGGATTATCACGCACCAGATTAACAAACGTCATCCACTGCGTTAACGGTTGACCATCGACTTTAACGATCCTGTCGCCCGCTTGCAAACCCGCCTTCTGCGCCGCCGAGTTAGATTGTACTTCAGCCAGGACGGTATCAATCTGCGCGCTGCGGGGCTGAATGCCTAATGAAGCAACCGGATCTTGTTTATCCGGCTCAAACGCCCAACGCTGCAGATCGAGGATTTTATCCTGGCGTTGATTGGTCCCGAAAGGGGCGACGGTAACTATTGTTTGCCGATCGCCAATCTTTGCCACCAGCGCCATACGTACTGCATCCCAATCAGGCGTTTCGATGCCATCTATCGCTTTAAGTTCCATTCCTTTTGCAATTTGTGCTTGCGCGGCAATAGAGTCAGGAGCGATATCGGCAACGACCGGTCGCACGCCGGGGACACCGATGATAAAGACCAGCCACCAGGCAAAAATGGCAAAAAGGAAGTTGGCAATCGGCCCCGCGGCAATTACTGCGGCACGCTGACCCACGGTTTTGTTGTTAAACGCGCAGTGGCGCATCTCGGGCGCCACCGGCTCAACGCGCTCATCGAGCATTTTGACATAACCGCCCAATGGGATAAGGGCGATAATAAATTCCGTTCCCTGCTTATCAAAACGGCGCCACAGCGCTTTGCCAAAGCCAATAGAAAAACGCTCAACGCGGATACCGCAGCGGCGAGCTACCCAGAAATGGCCAAACTCATGGACGGTGATCAGCACGCCCAGCGCAATAATAAAAGCAGCCAAATTCCAGAGAACGCTCAGCATAAAACCTTCCGTCAAATCGTCCTGAAAACCAACAAGAGTAGACAAGCAAACACAGGTACCGCAGCCGTCAGGCTATCGATACGATCGAGGATACCGCCGTGTCCGGGAATCAGATTTCCGCTATCTTTGATGCCAGCTTCGCGTTTAAACATGCTTTCGGTCAGATCGCCCAGTACCGAGGCCAGGGCCGCCACAACCGAACACACCAGCAGGACCGTCGGCGTCACGTCCAGATGGGCCCACCAGCCGTAAGCCCAGGAGATAACCGCAGCCGTTAACAGCCCGCCGAAAAAACCCTGCCAGGTTTTACCCGGAGAAACCTTCGGCGCCAGCTTATGCTTACCGAACATTTTCCCGAACATATAGGCGCCGGAATCCGCGCCCCAGACCAGAATCATCACGTAAAGTAACCACAGCGCACCGCTGTAATGATCGTCGGCGTAATGCCACGCTCGCAGCGCCAGCATGCCCCAAAAAAACGGGACAATGGTCAGGATGCCGAATATCAGACGGAGCGTTTTTGAATTGCGCCAGAAGGCCGCAGAAGCGGGGTAAGTCAGAACCAGAAGCAGCGCGACTATCCACCAGCCGAATGATGCCCACAGCGCTCCCTCAACCAGCGGTTGATGAACGTCATAATGGTATTCCGGCATCAGGAATAGCATCAGCGCCAGCAGCAGACCGCAAAGCACCGACAGCCAGACTCGCTGCGTCGTTGAAGTGAAACCGCTAAATTGCCCCCACTCCCACGCGGCGAGCATACAGACCACCAGCGTGACGATGGCAAAGCCCGCAGGCGGCAATAGAAAAAGCGCCGCAATAACGACGGGGATTAAGACGAAAGCAGAAATCAGGCGATACTTCAGCAAAAGTGACCCCCATCAGGCATTGCTGCCACCCGGCTCAGTGCCGCCGAAACGACGCTCTCGATTAACAAAGGCATGGAGTGCACCTTCAAAGTCCTGTTCAGCGAAATCGGGCCAAAGAACATCCGTAAAGTAAAGTTCGGCATAGGCAATTTGCCAAATCAAAAAGTTACTAATGCGGTGCTCTCCCCCGGTCCTAATAACTAAATCTACGGGAGCCAGTTCATGCATGCATACCTGCTGGCTCAGCATCTCTTCCGTGATTTGTTCGGGCTGGAGTAACCCGTCTTGTACCTGTTTGGCCAGATGACGAACGCCCTGAACGATATCCCAGCGGCCACCGTAGTTGGCGGCAATGTTCAGAGTCAAACCGGTGTTGTTCTCAGTAAGCGCTTCCGCTTTGCGAATACGTTCCTGTAAACGCGCATTGAATCGCGTGGTCTCGCCGATGATACGCAGGCGCACATTGTGCCTGTGCAGACTTTTTACTTCGCTATCCAGTGCCCAGACAAACAGCTCCATCAGCGCGCTGACTTCCTGCGCCGGGCGATTCCAGTTTTCACTGCTGAACGCGTATAACGTCAACGCTTCAATACCATTATTAGCCGCGAATGAGACGGCGCGACGAACAGACTTCGCGCCGGCTTTATGGCCAAAGGCGCGGATTTTTCCTTGCCGTTTAGCCCAGCGACCGTTGCCGTCCATAATAATGGCGACATGACGACAGCCATGCGCAGGCAACATTTCGCTGACAGTTTGATTAGCAGACAACATAACGCGTTTTAAGTCCATAATAAGGATTAGCTAAGCTACTAAACACGGGCCACCGGTCAGCGCTGGATACGCATTTTTATCCGGTGCCGGAGCTACGGCCAATCGCAGAGAACAACCAAAAGCTTTACGCAAAAAAGCCGTGTCTTGCCACGGCCACCGTAATCTTTCACACCAAAATGCAACGATCGGATGGCGCAGACTATATCACCGAAGCCATGCGCCCACAAATATCACAACGAGTATCAGAATTTGCGCTGCGCCGCTAGCAGCCGACCTGCGCTTGCCCGGGCCATAGCGTCAATAGCCAGTACTTCATCAATACTTTGCGGTTCATTTAGCGTCTGTTGATCCAAGACCGACTGATTGATTGCCGCAATATCGGTAAAGCGAATATCACCGTTGAGGAATGCCGCGACCGAGACTTCGTTTGCCGCATTCAGCGCGGTTGTCGCCGCCTGCCCCACGTCAAACGCGTCCATTGCCAGCTTCAGGCAGGGATAACGCGCATAGTCCGGCGCGGAGAAGCTCAGGTTGCTCAGTTGACAAAAATCCAACGGTTTTGCTCCTGAGTTGAGACGCTTTGGCCAGCCCATCGTATGGGCAATCGGCGTCCGCATATCCGGCTCGCCGAGCTGCGCCAGCACGCTGCCATCCTGATAGCGCACCATCGAATGAATCACCGATTGCGGATGAATCAGAACTTCCATCTGCTGCGCAGATGCATTAAACAACCAGCGGGCTTCGATATACTCCAGCCCCTTATTCATCATGGTGGCGGAGTCGACAGAAATCTTGCGCCCCATGGACCAGTTTGGATGCTTACATGCCCGATCGGGGGTCATCGCCGCCAGTTCCGAAATCGCCGTTTCGCGGAAAGGACCACCGGAGCCCGTTAGCAGAATCGACGACACGCCGTTTTGGGTTAAATCAGCGTACCCCAGATCCTGTTGAACTGTTTCCGGCATACTCTGAAAAATCGCATTGTGCTCGCTATCTACCGGTAACAAACGCGCTCCGTATCTCTGCACGGCCTCCATAAACAGACGGCCGCAGGTCACCAGCGACTCTTTGTTCGCCAGCAGCACCGTTTTACTCGCGCGAATAGCTGAAAGCGTCGGTACCAGGCCCGCTGCGCCGACAATCGCCGCCATGACCTGGTCAACGTCGTCGAGCGCTGCGACTTCCGCGGCAGCCTGCTGGCCGCTCATGACCTCAGTCCGGCTACCCTGCTCGCGCAGTTTTGACCGCAGCAGTTCAGCGCTGCGCGCATCATCCATTACCGCGTAACGAGGGGAGAATTCCAGACATTGTTCAACCATACGGTCGACATTTTTCCCGGCGACCAGCGCAGTGACAGAAAAACTATCTGGATTATGGCGCACCACGTCCAGCGTGCTGCAGCCGATAGAACCGGTCGAACCGAGAACGGTTAATTGCTTCATGAGGCGTCCAGAAAAGGTAGACAGGATTAAAAGCAAAACGCCGCCAGCAAACCCTTGTGCATCAATGATCGGATGGCAGAGCGGAGGCGCAGCGCCTTTGACATGGTGCCAAAGGCTACAAGGCCAGCCGTCTGAACGCAATCCCGAAAATTGAGCGTACGGTCTCCTGTACGGCGTTTCAGATTTTACGCAGGTCGATGGTCAGACCCGCGTGTCGGCAGAGAATCAGAACTGCATCAGTTCCGCTTCTTTATCCGCCAGCGCCGCATCAACTTTTTTGATAGCAGCATCAGTCATTTTCTGCACATCTTCCTGAGAACGGCGATCGTCATCTTCGCTGATCTCTTTCTCTTTCAGCAGTGCTTTTACTTTGTCGTTGGCATCGCGACGAACGTTACGTACGGCAACGCGCGCCTGTTCAGCTTCACCACGCACGATTTTGGTCAGATCTTTACGACGTTCTTCGGTCAGCGGCGGCAGCGGAACGCGGATATCGCTTCCCGCGGAGCTTGGGTTCAGACCGAGGTCGGAAGCCATAATCGCTTTTTCAACGGCCGGGCTCATAGAGCGATCGAAAACGTTGATCTTCAGCGTGCGGGAGTCTTCTACCGTTACGCTAGCCAGCTGGCGCAGCGGGGTCGGCGTGCCGTAGTATTCCACGATAATGCCATCCAGCAGGCTGGGAGAAGCACGACCCGTGCGTATTTTGCTGATTTGGGTTTTGAACGCTTCGACGCATTTCTCCATGCGTACTTCAGCATCTTTTCTGATATCGCTAATCACGTTACGAATCCTTGAAAACTTGTCTCAGACAGACCAGACGGTCGCCCACTGCAAAAGTGAGCTAAGTATAGTCATGTTTATGCTCAGCGTCCTTCAGGCTGAGGAATCAGCCGCAGCATTCCGTCCACCGAGCATGTTGAAAACCATCGGGTCAAAAACCCGAAAAAGTAAGGCCGAATATTACCCGTATTTGGCGCCGACGGGAATTACTCCGTAATTAATGTGCCTTCTTTTTCGCCCATCACCACGCGACGCAGCGCGCCAGGCTTATTCATATTGAATACGCGAATCGGCAATTTGTGGTCGCGGGCCAGGGTAAAGGCAGCAAGATCCATCACTTTCAGCTCTTTATCCAGCACTTCGCTGTAGGTCAGCTGATCGTACATGGTTGCAGAAGGATCCTTGGCCGGATCGGCGGTAAAGACACCGTCGACTTTGGTCGCTTTTAGCACCACATCGGCTTCAATTTCAATACCGCGCAGGCAGGCAGCGGAATCGGTAGTAAAGAATGGGTTACCGGTACCCGCGGAAAGAATCACTACGCGGTTGTTACGCAGCAGGCTAATTGCTTCTGCCCAGCTGTAGTTATCACACACGCCGTTCAGCGGAATCGCTGACATCAGGCGGGCGTTCACATAGGCGCGATGAAGTGCATCACGCATTGCAAGGCCGTTCATGACCGTTGCCAGCATGCCCATGTGGTCGCCCACAACGCGGTTCATACCTGCTTTCGCCAGACCAGCACCACGGAAAAGGTTACCGCCACCAATCACTACGCCAACCTGAATACCCAGCTCAACCAGTTCTTTAATTTCCTGAGCCATGCGGTCAAGTATGCTCGCATCAATACCGAAGCCTTCTGAACCTTGCAGAGCTTCGCCACTTAACTTAAGCAGAATACGTTTGTAGACGGGTTTTGCATTGGTAGCCATGTTTCTTTCCTGAGACTGTCAACGAATGAGATGAGTTAATTCCGGCGACATTGTACGTCGCTTTTCAGCGTGCCCACTATAGCGGTTGGCTGAATTTACACATTAGGCGCAAAAAGAAGCCGCCCTCAGGCGGCTCCTTTTGAAAATTAAGACTGCTTGGACATCGCAGCAACTTCTGCTGCAAAGTCAGTCTCAACTTTCTCAATGCCTTCGCCCACTTCAAAGCGGATGAAGCCAGTCACGTCAGCGTTATGCTCTTTCAGCAGCTGAGCAACAGATTTGCTCGGATCCATAACGAACGGCTGACCGGTCAGAGAAACTTCGCCGGTGAATTTCTTCATGCGGCCTTCAACCATTTTCTCTGCGATTTCTTTCGGCTTGCCAGACTGCATGGCGATATCCAGCTGAACCTGGTACTCTTTTTCTACCACTTCAGCGGAAACGTCTTCCGGCTTAACGAATTCAGGCTTGCTTGCAGCGATGTGCATAGCCAGCTGTTTAACCAGCTCTTCGCTCGCGCCTTTAGCAGCAACCAGAACACCGATACGCGCGCCGTGCTGGTAAGAACCCAGTACTTCGCCTTCCAGGGAAGACACGCGACGGATGTTGATGTTCTCACCGATTTTAGCAACCAGCGCAACGCGTTCTTCTTCGAACTGTGCTTTCAGAACTTCAACGTCGGTGATTTTGCCAGCAACTGCAGCATCCAGAACTTTGTTAGCAAATGCCTGGAAGCCACCATCTTTAGCAACGAAGTCAGTCTGGCAGTTAACTTCCAGAATGATGCCGTAGGTGCCATCGATTTTGGTAATGATGACGCCGTCAGCTGCAACGTTGCCTGCTTTTTTCGCTGCTTTAATAGCACCGGATTTACGCATGTTTTCGATTGCCAGCTCGATGTCGCCGTTCGCTTCAGTCAGCGCTTTTTTGCAATCCATCATGCCTGCGCCAGTACGCTCGCGCAGCTCTTTTACCAGGGATGCGGTAATTTCAGCCATTCTTTAATCCTCGGGAGATGTGATCTGCCCGGTTCCAGGAACCAGACAGATTTGAAAGTGAAAAAGGGGCCGCTAAGAGGCCCCTATTTATACACGGTACTAAATAAGGGTATGCCTTATTATTCAGCTTCTACGAAGCTTTCTTCCGCCTGAGAAGCCAGATCCTGAGAACGGCCTTCACGAACGGTAGCAGCAACAGCGCTCAGGTACAGGCTAACTGCACGGATTGCGTCGTCGTTACCCGGGATAACGAAGTCAACGCCGTCCGGATCGGAGTTAGTATCAACGATAGCAAATACCGGAATACCCAGGTTGTTTGCTTCTTTGATTGCGATGTGCTCGTGGTCAGCGTCGATAACGAACAGCGCGTCCGGCAGGCCGCCCATGTCTTTGATACCGCCCAGGCTGTTTTCCAGCTTGTCCAGCTCACGAGTGCGCATCAGCGCTTCTTTCTTGGTCAGCTTGTCGAAAGTACCGTCCTGGGACTGAGTTTCCAGGTCTTTCAGACGTTTGATAGACTGACGAACGGTTTTCCAGTTAGTCAGCATACCGCCCAGCCAGCGATGGTTCACGAAGAACTGGTCGCAGCTGTTAGCAGCGTCTTTTACCGCTTCGCTTGCAGCGCGCTTAGTACCAACGAAAAGGATTTTACCTTTGCGAGAAGAGATCTTGTTCAGTTCAGCCAGCGCTTCGTTGAACATCGGTACAGTTTTCTCAAGGTTGATGATGTGAACTTTGTTACGCGCACCGAAGATGAAAGGCTTCATTTTCGGGTTCCAGTAACGGGTCTGGTGACCAAAGTGAACACCAGCCTTGAGCATGTCGCGCATGGAAACAGTTGCCATGTTTAAAACCTCTATAGATAAAAGTTGGGGTTATGCCTCCACGTATCCCATATTACCGACCCCAAAGGGCACCCCGGAATATGTGCCGATACGTGTGTGTTGTTACACAAAGTGAGATTTGTCGCTTCAGTCCATCTTGTGTATCTGAGAATGGAACAGAAGTCCGGCGCGCTTTATATCACAAAACAGGACCGGACACCAACTGTTGTTGACGTCGCGTGCTGTTAATGATTCTCAATTTGGCAGCAGGACGCCCGGACTGTTAACATTGTTCAGACATAATCTATTATTGTCGAAAAAATCGACACTGCTGGACACAATCCATGGCTATTTCTATCAAGACATCTGAAGACATCGAAAAAATGCGCGTTGCCGGCCGCCTGGCCGCTGAAGTGCTGGAAATGATCGAACCCTACGTAAAACCGGGCATTAGCACCGGCGAACTGGACCGCATCTGCAACGATTATATCGTTAACGAGCAAAAAGCCGTTTCTGCCTGCCTGGGCTATCACGGTTTTCCCAAATCCGTCTGCATCTCTATTAATGAAGTGGTGTGCCACGGGATCCCGGACGACGGCAAGCTGCTGAAAGATGGCGATATCGTCAACATTGACGTCACCGTCATTAAAGATGATTTCCACGGCGATACGTCAAAGATGTTTATCGTCGGCAAGCCGACTATTCTTGGCGAGCGCCTGTGCCGCATTACCCAGGAAAGCCTCTATCTGGCCCTCAAAATGGTCAAACCGGGAATCAATCTGCGCACTATCGGCGCAGCTATTCAGAAATACGTTGAAGCCGAAGGTTTCTCCGTGGTGCGCGAGTATTGCGGACACGGTATCGGCCGCGGTTTTCATGAAGAGCCGCAGGTGTTGCACTACGATTCTCCGGAAACCAACGTGGTGCTCAAGCCAGGCATGACCTTTACCATTGAGCCGATGGTCAACGCCGGCAAAAAAGAGATCCGCAGCATGAAAGACGGCTGGACGGTAAAAACCAAAGACCGGAGCTTGTCTGCACAGTATGAGCATACTATTGTGGTGACAGACAACGGCTGTGAAATACTGACGTTACGCAAGGATGACACCATCCCGGCGATAATCTCGCACAACGATTGATGAAAAGCCGGCGCCAGCCGGCTTTTTTATGACGAGCACCCTGTGGGCCGCCGCAAGCGACGTTAAAAATCGCTCCCGGCGATTTTTTATGACGGGCATCCTTGCCCGTCACCCTAAGGGCCGCCGCAAGCGACGTTAAAAATCGCTCCCGGCGATTTTTTATGGGCGATAG
Source organism: Klebsiella sp. GW_Kp181 (assembly GCF_040062315.1). Taxonomy (NCBI): domain Bacteria; kingdom Pseudomonadati; phylum Pseudomonadota; class Gammaproteobacteria; order Enterobacterales; family Enterobacteriaceae; genus Klebsiella; species Klebsiella sp. GW_Kp181. The sequence continues at coordinate 76,966 of NZ_JBEAFR010000045.1, read as the reverse complement.
TTTTTTCTTATGGTGGCGCGATGAGCAACTCTTTATCTGATACTGTCTCCCCTTCCCTGGCCGGACAGCCCGCTAATCCGGGCCGCTGGCCGAAGAGTGATTTCAACTGCGCGGCTATCAAGACGCATATCGACGCTTTCCAGCGCTGGCTGGGCGAGGCTTTTGACCAGGGCATCGTCGCAGAGAAGTTGATTGAGGCGCGGACCGAATTTATCGATCAGCTGCTCCAGCGGCTGTGGATTGAGTACGGTTTCGGGTCAATTAATGACATCGCGCTGGTCGCCGTCGGCGGTTACGGTCGCGGCGAACTCCACCCGCTGTCAGATATCGATCTGCTTATCCTGAGTCGTAAAAAGCTGCCCGATGAGCAGGCCCAGAAGGTCGGCGAGCTGCTGACGCTACTGTGGGATATTAAACTGGAAGTTGGCCACAGCGTGCGCACCCTCGAAGAGTGCCTGCTTGAGGGGCTATCAGACCTCAGCGTCGCCACCAACTTGATCGAATCGCGTCTGCTTATAGGCGACGTCGCGCTGTTCCTTGAACTGCAAAAGCACATCTTCAGCGACGGCTTCTGGCCATCGGAAAAATTCTTTGCGGCAAAAGTTGAAGAACAGAATGTCCGCCATCAGCGCTATCACGGAACCAGCTATAATCTGGAGCCGGATGTGAAAAGCAGCCCCGGCGGCCTGCGCGATATTCATACTCTGCAGTGGATCGCGCGCCGCCATTTCGGCGCCACCTCGCTTGATGAAATGGTCGGTTTCGGCTTCCTGACCGAAGCCGAGCGCAACGAGCTTAATGAATGCCTGCATCAGCTGTGGCGGATTCGTTTTGCGCTTCATCTTGAGCTCAACCGCTACGATAATCGCCTGCTGTTCGACAGGCAATTCAGCGTCGCCCGTCGCCTGCGCTATGAAGGCGAAGGCAACCAGCCGATCGAACATATGATGAAGGATTTCTTCCGCGTCACTCGTCGGGTCAGCGAGCTGAACCAAATGCTTATCCAGCTGTTTGAAGAAGCGATTCTGGCGCTCACCGAAGATGAGAAACCGCGGCCGATTGATGATGATTTTCAGCTGCGCGGCACGCTTATCGATCTGCGCGACGACACGCTGTTTATCCGCGAACCGCAGGCGATTCTGCGCATGTTCTTTATGATGGTGCGCAACAGCAGCATCACCGGTATCTACTCCACCACGCTTCGCCATCTGCGCCACGCCCGGCGCCATCTGACGCAACCGCTTTGCTATATTCCCGAAGCGCGGACCCTGTTCCTCAGTATGCTGCGCCATCAGGGCGCGGTTAGCCGGGGACTGCTGCCGATGCACCGCCATAGCGTGCTGTGGGCCTATATGCCGCAATGGTCGCATATTGTTGGTCAAATGCAGTTTGACCTGTTTCACGCCTATACCGTCGATGAACACACTATCCGCGTACTGCTCAAGCTGGAGAGCTTCGCCAAAGAAGAGATCCGTAGCCGTCACCCGCTGTGCGTTGAGCTGTGGCCGCGCCTGACGCATCCGGAGCTGATCTTTATCGCCGCCCTCTTCCACGATATCGCCAAAGGGCGCGGCGGCGACCATTCAATTCTCGGCGCGCAGGATGTGTTGAAATTCGCCGAGCTCCACGGTCTTAACTCTCGCGAAACCCAGCTGGTCGCCTGGCTGGTGCGCCATCATCTGCTGATGTCGGTCACCGCCCAGCGCCGTGATATCCAGGATCCGGAAGTGATCAAGCAGTTTGCCGAAGAGGTACAGACGGAGAATCGTCTGCACTATCTGGTCTGCCTGACCGTTGCCGATATCTGCGCCACCAACGAAAACCTGTGGAATAGCTGGAAGCAAAGCCTGCTGCGCGAGCTCTATTTCGCCACCGAAAAGCAGCTGCGCCGGGGAATGCAAAATACGCCGGATATGCGCGAGCGGGTGCGTCACCACCAGCTACAGGCGCTGGCGCTGCTGCGAATGGAAAATATTAATGAACAGGCGCTGCATCAAATATGGAACCGCTGCCGCGCGAACTACTTCGTGCGCCATACGCCAAACCAGCTCGCCTGGCATGCGCGCAATCTGCTGCAGCACGATCTCAGTAAGCCGATGATCCTGCTCAGTTCCCACGCCTCGCGCGGCGGCACCGAGATTTTTATCTGGAGTCCGGACCGCCCTTATCTCTTTGCCGCCGTTTGCGGCGAGCTGGATCGACGTAATCTTAGCGTTCACGATGCGCAGATCTTTACTACCCGCGACGGTATGGCGATGGATACCTTTATTGTTCTTGAGCCGGACGGAAGTCCGCTTTCCGCCGACAGGCACGAAATGATCCGCGTGGGCCTGGAACAGACCATCACCCAGCGCAGCTGGCAGCCGCCGGCTCCCCGCCGTCAGGCGGCAAAACTGAGGCATTTCTCCGTCCCAACGGAGGTTAATTTCCTGCCGACGCATACCGACCGCAAATCTTTTCTGGAACTGATTGCTCTCGATCAGCCGGGTCTGTTAGCGCGCGTTGGTCAGGTGTTTGCCGACCTCGGAATTTCGCTCCACGGCGCGCGAATTACGACAATTGGTGAGCGAGTAGAAGATTTATTTATAATCGCCACCGCAGACCGGCGTGCCCTTAATAATGAGCTGCAGCAAGAAGTGCAACAACGGTTGACAGAGGCCCTCAATCCAAACGATAAAGGGTAACGTATTTTTTTAAGTAAATGGAAAGAGTAAACAATGCAGCAATTACAGAACGTTATTGAGTCCGCCTTTGAGCGTCGCGCCGACATCACCCCGGCAAACGTGGATACCGTAACCCGCGAAGCGGTTAACCAGGTGATTTCTCTGCTTGATTCCGGCGCGCTGCGTGTCGCTGAAAAAGTCGACGGCCAGTGGGTCACCCATCAATGGCTGAAGAAAGCGGTTCTGCTCTCTTTCCGTATTAACGATAACCAGGTTATCGATGGTGCGGAGAGCCGCTACTTCGATAAAGTCCCAATGAAATTCGCGGATTATGATGAAGCGCGCTTCCAGAAAGAAGGCTTCCGCGTCGTTCCGCCAGCGGCCGTTCGCCAGGGAGCGTTTATCGCTCGCAACACGGTTCTGATGCCGTCCTATGTGAACATCGGCGCGTACGTTGACGAAGGTACCATGGTTGATACCTGGGCGACCGTCGGCTCCTGCGCGCAGATCGGTAAAAACGTTCACCTGTCCGGCGGCGTCGGCATCGGCGGCGTGCTGGAGCCGCTGCAGGCTAACCCTACTATTATCGAAGATAACTGCTTTATCGGCGCGCGTTCTGAAGTGGTTGAAGGCGTGATCGTTGAAGAGGGTTCCGTGATCTCCATGGGCGTCTATCTCGGCCAGAGCACCAAAATCTACGATCGCGAAACCGGTGAAGTGTTCTACGGCCGCGTGCCGGCAGGCTCCGTTGTCGTCTCCGGCAACCTGCCGTCGAAAGATGGCAAGTACAGCCTGTACTGCGCGGTCATCGTGAAGAAAGTTGATGCCAAAACCCGCGGCAAAGTCGGAATCAACGAACTTCTGCGTACTATCGACTAAGCAGTATAAAAAGCGGGAGGCATCCCGCTTTTTTTATATATTGAGCTGGCGAAGATGGATTTTTTCGTTAATTATTCAAAGATTACGATGATATCAAAGGTACCGTTATGTACGATAATCTGAAAAGTCTTGGTATTACCAATCCTGATGAAATCGATCGCTATAGCCTGCGGCAGGAAGCCAATAACGATATTCTGAAAATCTACTTTCAGAAGGATAAAGGCGAGTTCTTCGCCAAGAGCGTCAAGTTTAAATATCCGCGTCAGCGCAAAACCGTGGTCGCCGACGGCGTGGGCCAGGGCTATAAAGAAGTTCAGGAGATTAGCCCTAACCTACGCTATATCATCGACGAGCTGGATCAAATCTGTCAGCGCGATCGTACCGAAATCGATCTGAAACGTAAGATCCTGGACGACCTGCGTCACCTGGAAAGCGTTGTCACGAATAAGATCAGCGAAATTGAATCCGATCTGGAAAAACTGACGCGAAATAAATAAGCCTGATACGGGCCAGAGTCTGGCCCTGTTTCCCCCTCTCTTCTCTCACTCATGCCTCATCTGCGAACTCAGTGAACCTCAGATTTTCGTCTCTCATCTCATTTCATCTCATTTTACTATCCACATGAATTACATAATAAAATAATGACATGTATGTTCATTTTCCACCTAAAAAGGAGGTCATACTATGACACTGGAAATTGAACAAACATGTTATACTCTGCAATCTGCGCCCTGGCTGGATCGCGCAGATTTTCAAAAAGGACGCAAGCACGATCGTCAGCCTCTGGGCTTTATTCTGCCCGCCAATACGGTGCTGCAAATCCGCCAGCCGGATATTAGTAACGGTAATGCGATCCTACGCCTGCTGTGCGATGATACCGCGGTAGAGAGCACCTGCACGCTGGCCACAGGCTGGAAAACAGTCAGCGCAGCCGTCGATACCGTCCCTTTTGTCGATACTCTGTTTACTGACCAGCCCTGCGAGTTCACTATCGTCTATCAGCAACCTGCGGCAACTAAACCCCTACCGAGCTGGAAAGCGGGCCAATCCGAGGATGAATTTTTCTTCAGTTGGGAGAAAAATAAATCGTCATTCGCGCTGCTTGATTTGGATGTTATTACCCTGCTGCTGCCCTATGCCGACCGCGATAATGCGATGAAAGCGGGCTTACCGGCACTGCACCGTTTTTATACCCACATTTTCAAATGTTATAACGAGTGGGCTGGTCTAAGCGATAATCCGGATGCGCCGTGGAACCAGGATGTTGCCAACCGCTACTTTGTACGAGCTGATAAACATGGCGTCGGCCTGGCTTATTATGGTTCAGGGTGGTGCGCACAAAACTCCGCAACCATTGGCGAAGGCTGGCTGGATAACGTCGCCACGCAGTGGGTAATCCTGCATGAGATTGGCCACGGTTATCAGGGTAAATTTATGCAGGACACCACTCTGCCCGTTAGTGAGGTGTGGAATAATATTTACGCCTCGTTCTACCAGCAGCTCACGCTGAACCAGGATAATCATCTCTATGTTGATGGCTGGCTTTATAACTATGGCCAGCAGGCCGTGCAAGAAGTCCAGCTAATGAACTATATTAACGACCAGACGCCGGTAGCCAGCTGGGGCCTGCGTCCGCGTCTGCAATTTTTGATGCTGATGCTGCTCAAAGCGGGAACCAAAGCATTTAGCGCCTTCAACCAAAACTATCGTGAACTGGCCAATGGGGATAACTTCTGGCCGTCCGATCATCAGCTTGTTGATATGCTGGCGACCGCCATTGCTACCGCCACTGGGTATGATGTGACTCCATTTATCGAGCTAGGCGGCTTAACGCTGGAAAATGCTACCCGAAAAAATATCGCCGCGATGGGCGCAAAACCGCTCTATCCGCTATATCTTTTACTTCCGCAAAGCGAATGGGATAGCGCGCGGCGGCAGCTGGGCCTGGATTCCTTCGTCTGGCTGGTGGATAACAGCGAACTGGCATCATTAGGCAAAACGGGCACGCTTTCCCTGACGCTCAATATCGACCAGCCGGATCAAATCTACGGTCGGACGCTGACTATCAAGGATAATTGCGGCACGCGTTATTCCCTGCTTGTCGATGATGACACCTTGCTTCTGAATGACATTCCCATTGGCATTTATCAGATCGATCCACCGAAGGGCCGTTCACAAAAATATCGTCCGGACATCAGCTATCTTATTGTAAAAGAAGGTGCCAATGCCGCTACCGTCAACTATACCCGGCTAAGCGACACCAGCGCGCACAACGTGAGAATGGACTTTTTAGGTCTTAGCGATAAGCTATTTGCCTGTCTTGATATCGATTACGAAAATCAGCAACTTATTTTAGACGTTATCAGCACTACGCCGCATAGCTACTATCCTGATACGCTGTATGCTAGCGTAAGCGTTCTTTCCGCGAGCGGTGAAAAGATTTTTGAGCGCAAAATGAACGGCACGAACTGCGCCACCGGTAAGGAGATTGTTCCCTTCGGCCCTCACTATCACTTATATATTACTCACGTCGAGCCGGGACGACTGAAAGCCTCGCCGGGATATTTAACGCTGCTCTCAAGTGGAAAATTCCAGCTGATGCGCATTGATGATAATGGGCTTTATAGCTTTATCCTCGACAATAATCCGGCAGAAGACTTACAGACTATTTTCGAACACAATGCTCTGGCGATACGTAGCAAGCCATGGCTGTTAGCACAGGAAGAGAGCGTAAGTAAAAACGATCTCTGGCTGCTGCTCTCTCGTATGGAAGAGCCTCAGCGCAGCAAATTGCTCAAAGAGTATGCCGACGTCCTGCCCCAGGATAATAGCGAACCGGGCGAACTGACGGGCAAAAGCGTTACCCTCAATCTCAGAGGGCAAGGCAATAAAGATTTCTGCCAGATCGTTATCGATAATCAGCAGCACGCAATGACGGTCGCCACGCGTACCGGCGCGCCGCACCCGTATTATGTTTCCCATACCTATGCCAGCATTACGGTAACCGGAGCGGACGAAACGGTGGTTTATCACCGCAACTATGCTGGCGCGGCCAGCAACCGGGCAAACAGCGAAACTATCGCGCTCGCTGAAAATATGATCATCGAGGTTTTCCATGATGAGCCATTCCGCTCCAGCGCCAGCAACGATACGACTCATAGTGCCATTACGCTGAAGCAGCACAACTGCTGGCGGGTAGTGAAGGATGGGCTGACGACCTGTTCGCTTATACCCGAAGAGCAGGATGAGGAAACCCCTGATGCTGAGGAGGGGGCAACAGAGCTTTACGGCGATCTCTTCACCTGGCAGCTGCTCGGCGAAAATAATACCCGTTTCGCGACGATGGAGATGGATATTGGCGGCGGCGTGCTGACCTTTGCCGCCAGCCCTGGGGTGCCGAATAAGCAATTTACGACGACCTATGCCACGGTAAATGTCTACAATACGCGCGGCTCGGTGGTTTATCGCCAGTCCATTAAAGGCTCATCGCAGCTTGGCGATTATATAGATACGGCAATACTTGATGAGGGCTATATCGTCGAAGTCTTTCATGCCGAAGCCGGAGATCGCTCCGTCATCATCAATCCGTTAAATGGTCATTCCTGGGCACAGCCTAATACCGTCTCCTGGCAAGTCACGGCCCGCGGACTGCAGCGCCTGTAATCCGCCATTCCCACTCCCGCCTGCGGCGGGAGTGTTTTTAACGCTGCTCATCCAGCTGGAGTGCAATATACAGCAGCAGACGATCGTCAAAATTTCCCAAATCCAGCCCCGTCAGTTCAGAAATACGGTTCAAGCGATATTCCAGCGTATTACGATGGATAAATAGCGCTTTGGAGGTCGCCAACGGCTGCACGTTATGACGAAACCAGGCCTGTAAAGTACGGCGCAGCAGGCCATTGTTATCCATCGCCTTCAGGCGAACCAGCGGGCGCGCCAGCTCATTGGCCTGCCAGCCACCGCGCAGGCTATCCAGCAGGACCGGCAGCATCAAATCCTGGTAGAAATAGCTACGGCTTTCGGGCATCCGCTGCTTGCCGACCATCATCGTGGTCCGGGCGGTGCGGTACGAGCGAGCAATGCTGCCCGGCCCGGTAAAGAAATTGCCCAGCGCCACGCGAAAACGCAGCTGACCGTTCTCTTTCATCCGGCTAATTAGCTGCTCAACGCGTTTGCAGTGATCTTCTGCATCCCAGCGCCCAAAGGCATTCAGCGCGGGCTTCAGCACCACCATCTCGGTCAGCGAGACAATGGCCACCAGATTATTACGATCCGGCGTGGTCAGCGCGGTTTGCAGCTGCTGCAGTTCCGCCATCGCGCTATCGACGCCCAGCTGGCCGCTATCTACTTCAATCATCGCCACGACGCGCGGTTGATTGAGATCGATCCCCAGACGCTGCGCCCACTCAGTCAGCGCTGGCGTGTTCTCTTCCGCCTGAATCAGGTTCATGACCAGCTCTTCGCGCAAACGGCTATCCTGGGCCAGGAGATGCATCAGCCGCGATTGTTCCAGCATCATCTCGGCGGTCATACAAACCAGTTCCCCGTATTTGCGCAGCGACTCCGGTTCCCCGGTCAGACCGATTACGCCGACGATCTCTCCTTCCAGACGCAGCGGCAGATTGATCCCCTGACGCACGCCGTGCAGGTGGCGGGCAACAGCATCATCAATGTCGACAACCCGTCCCTGAGAAAGCACCAGCAGCGCCCCTTCGTGCAATTCACCAATTCGCTCGCGGTCACCGCTGCCGATAATGCGCCCTCGGGCATCCATCACGTTAATATTGGTATCAATGATGCGCATCGTGCGCGCCACGATATCCTGCGCCATTTTGGTATCAAGATGCCAGCCAGCCATGTAACCCTCCCGTGAGCAGGCTACCAGCATAGAAGAGTTGGCAAAACGCCGCATTGTGCATTTGCCCAAAGCCGGGGAGAGAAGTATGGAGTTGTGGAAGATGTCACAGAACCAAAAATGGAACCCTCAGCAGAAAGAAAAAGCCCCTTCCCTCCGCAAGGAGAGAAGGGGCTTTGCAGACGGCGACGAATTACTGCATCAGCAGATAAATAGTCGCATCGCCGCGCTGAATGTTCAGCGCCAGAACAGAGGGCTTGGCATCAAAGATTTTGCGCAGGTCGGCAATATTTTTCACCGGTTGCTGGTTAGCGCCAACGATGATATCGCCTTTTTTCAGGCCAATCTGCGCCGCCGGAGTGCCCGCTTTCACGTTGCTCACCACGACGCCTTTGTCCTGGCCTTTGTTGCTCATTTCCGCACCTTCAATACCGTTGAAGATCGTGCTGGAATCAACCTGATTCTGGTTGCTCTGCTGCAGCTCAACGGTCACCGTCACCGGCTTACCGTCGCGCAGCAGGCCAAGCTCGACTTTGCTGCCGATCGGCATGGTACCCACCTGGGCACGCAGAGCGGCGAAGCTGCTGATCGATTTACCGTTCAGCGTGGTAATCACATCGCCGGCTTTAATGCCCGCCTTAGCGGCGGCCGAGTTTGGCATGACCTGGCTGACGAACGCGCCGCGCTGCGCATCAACTTTCATCGCTTTCGCCAGCTCGGAATTCAGCTCGGTACCCATGATACCCAGCTCACCGCGCTTCACCTGGCCAAACTTAACCATCTGATCGGTAAGGTTTTTCACCATGTTGCTCGGAATAGCGAAGCCGATACCAATGTTGCCGCCGTCCGGCGCCAGAATCGCGGTGTTGATACCGATCAGCTCGCCGTTCAGGTTAACCAACGCGCCGCCGGAGTTACCGCGGTTAATGGCCGCATCGGTCTGGATAAAGTTCTCATAGTTTTCAACGTTCAGGCCGCTACGACCTAACGCGGAGACGATCCCCGAGGTCACGGTTTCGCCCAGACCAAACGGGTTACCGATCGCTACGGTGTAATCGCCGACGCGCAGAGCGTCAGAGTCCGCCAGTTTAATCGCGCTCAGGTTTTTCGGATCCTGAATTTGAATCAGCGCAATATCAGAACGCGGGTCTTTGCCGACGACTTTCGCGTCGAACTTACGGCCATCGCTCAGCTGAACTTTAATGGTTGTCGCGTTATCCACGACGTGGTTGTTGGTGACGACATAGCCTTTAGCGGCATCAATGATGACCCCGGAACCGAGGGCCATAAATTTCTGCTGCTGTCCGCCGTTACCGCCCGGCGCGCCGCCTTGTCCGCCGCCCTGACAGAACGGAGAGCTCTGGAACGGTGAACCATCCTGGCAGAATGGTGAATTATCGCCAAAGAACTGCTGGAAGTTTCGCGGCATCCGCGGCGTATTAACGGTGGTGCTCCCCTCAACGTTAATGCTCACGACCGACGGCATCACTTTTTCCAGCATCGGCGCCAGGCTTGGCATCTGCTGCGCATTAGTTGCCGAAGAAGCTGTTTCCGCCGCGCTCGCAGAGAGAGGGGACAACGCCAGACCTAAACTCAGAGCCAGGGCACTCATTGCTAACGTGGTTTTTTTCATATGTTTCAATCTCGATTTCAGATAACGAATAGTTGCTGTGTAGGTGACTATCAGAGTCATTTTATAGCGCGAAGTTCCGGAATGAAGTTTTGGTAAAAGTAAAAATTTATTGTCCGTCTTTACAAAACTCAGCCTTATTCTACGGCCATCAGGCGACGATATTCATCCCATGCATACAAGTCGGTCATTCCGCTGATATAGTCCTGAATGAGACGACAGCGATAATAATATTCCATCACCGGAAATTCCGGATTACTGCGTGAAATCTTATTTACGGCCTCGACGTAAGCCAGCCGATGGCGAGTCGAAAGTTTCTGGAACAGACGCGAAGCAATCGGTAAACTCCGCACCCGCTCTTTTTCCACCAGCAGACTAAACTCATCGAGCGATAATTTTAGCAACGGCTGGTATATATCTAACAAACCACTAATCACGCGATAACCTTGCAGTTCCAGCTGCTCAACGTCAGGATGGCTAAACACATGTTTTACCGCAACATTTTTGTATAGTTCAAGCAGCTGACTGCAATCGCTATCGTCTTCAAGCAGCGCGTGATTAAAATCGCCGCTGAAAATCTTCTCCAGGTTATCAATAAACCGACGCGCCGCGTACGGTACCAGCCTATTGAGCGTATTCACCCGTAAATACATAAAAAACTGATCTTCAGTGCTGCGACTCAGAGAATTCGCACGCGATTTCTCCCAGGCGTTTTCGACAACTTGATTAAACAAGGAGCCTTTTTCGTGAACCCCCCAGGCCTCATAGAGATGCTGATAAAGCTGCTCTACGCTGAAGATGCGTTTTTCTACCGCATCCTCAAGGTCGGCAACGCAATATGAGATATCATCCGCGGCTTCCATAATCCACGTTAATGGGAATCGATTGTAAGGAGCCAGATCCAGTTCTTTACGCAACCTCGCAACATAGCCTTCTTCGGCTAAATAATAACCAGGTTTCTTCATTAAATAATTGTGGCTGGCCGGCGGTTCCCCGCGCCACCATGCCGGACGGGTATATTTTAAAATACAGCCCACCTGCGCCCAGGTCAGATTCATTCGCATCAGCGTATGCACTAACCGAATGCCCTGCGCATTTCCCTCAAACCAGCACAAATCCTGGCGAACCTTACGGCGAAGCTCATTCAGTTGGCTATCGCCTTCCTGCAGGCGCAGCGCCGCAACTACGCAGCGATCGTCGGTTAACGGCTGGCTGGCCGCATCGCCGGGAAAAAGCCGCTGGCTGAACCAATCGTTAATTGCCGCCTCGCCAAAATGGCCAAATGGCGGATTGCCGATATCGTGCATCAGGCAGGCCATTTCAACAATGCTCTCAAACGGCCCGGTGAGCTCATCCAGCCCGTAGCGTTCGAGCAGCTTCTGCTCTTTCAGCCGGCTCAGCACCTCTTTAGCGATATAGCGGCCCACCTGCTGAACTTCCAGGGAGTGGGTCAACCGCGTACGCACCGCAGCGTTGCGCTCCAGCGGGAAAACCTGAGTTTTTTGCTGCAGCCGGCGGATCGCTGGCGAGTTAATGATGCGCCCGCGATCGCTTTCGAAAATTCGCAGGATTTCTCGCTCCGTCTCAACGCCCTGCGGTGAACGGTAGCGGCGACGCCAGTTAATCTTGTTGCGAAAATCGATCTTAGCCATGATCTCCCCCGAGCGAGCAATAACGTTTCCTTCTAAGCGCATGATAGACTATGCCGCTAAAACCCACACATCGCGAGTAAATCTATGAAAATCGGCATTATTGGCGCAATGGAAGAGGAAGTTACCCTTCTGCGCGACAAAATCGACAACCGCCAGACTATCACTATCGGCGGCAGCGAAATCTACACCGGCCAGCTTCAGGGTATTGACGTCGCTCTGTTGAAATCGGGTATCGGCAAAGTTGCCGCCGCCATGGGCGCGACCCTGTTGATGGAACACTGTAAGCCGGATGTGATTATCAACACCGGTTCTGCGGGCGGTCTGGCATCAACCCTGAAGGTCGGCGACATCGTCGTTTCCGACGAAACGCGCTATCACGATGCGGACGTTACCGCGTTTGGCTATGAGTATGGTCAGCTGCCGGGCTGTCCGGCCGGTTTCAAAGCCGATGAGAAGCTGATTGCCGCCGCAGAGACCTGCATCAAAGCGCTCAACCTTAACGCGGTACGCGGGCTCATCGTCAGCGGCGATGCTTTCATCAATGGTTCCATTGGTCTCGCAAAAATCCGTCACAACTTCCCGCAGGCCGTCGCGGTAGAAATGGAAGCCACGGCCATCGCGCACGTCTGCCACAACTATGGCGTACCTTTTGTAGTCGTTCGCGCCATCTCCGATGTTGCCGATCAGCAGTCGCATCTCAGCTTCGACGAGTTTCTCGCCGTTGCCGCGAAACAATCCACCCTGATGGTGGAAAACCTGGTGCAGCACCTGGCCCGTGGCTAAGTCGTTTATAACGGCGCTTGCCGCCCTGCTGCTGCTCGCCCCGGCGTGGCTTTTCGCCGCGCCGCGGGTGGTGACGCTCTCTCCCGCCAATACAGAACTGGCGTTTGCCGCCGGCATTACGCCAGTTGGCGTCAGCAGTTATTCCGATTATCCCCCTGAAGCCGCAAAGATAGAGCAGGTCTCCAGCTGGCAGGGGATGAATCTGGAACGTATCGTCGCCCTCAAGCCCGACCTGGTGCTGGCCTGGCGCGGCGGTAACGCTGAGCGGCAGGTCAATCAGCTAAGCTCGCTCGGGATAAAAGTCATCTGGGTCGAAACGTCGACCATTGAAGACATTATCGCGACGCTTCGCCAGCTGGCGCAGTGGAGCCCGCAGCCGGAAAAGGCGCAGCAGGCGGCGCAGAATATGCAAAGTGAGTACCAGAAGCTGAAAGCCCGCTATGCCAACGTGCCGAAAAAACGCGTTTTTTTACAGTTCGGCGCCAACCCTCTCTTTACGACCAGCAAAGGCTCGATTCAGGATCAGGTTCTGACGCTGTGCGGGGGAGAAAACATTTTTGCCGCCAGCCGGGTTCCCTGGCCGCAGGTTAGCCGTGAACAGGTGCTGGCAAGGCAGCCGCAGGCTATCGTTATCGCCGGCGATGCCAGTAAACTTCCCGCCGTTGAGCGCTATTGGCAGAATCAGCTAAAAATTTCTTTTATTGCGCTACATGGCGACTGGTTTGAACGCGCGAGCCCACGTATTATCCTCGCCGCAAAACAACTCTGTACTGCGCTCGAACAGGTAAAATAATCACCTGATAGCCCAGGTGCTCAGAACCTATCCCACCAGGCGCTATTGTTGCAGACAGTCTGGAACACAGCGAGGAACAACCGCAGCGTACACGCAGTACGTGAGGTTCGTCAGCGCTGACCAGGGTCAAACTGGCAAATGAAATAGCCTGATGGGGTAGACTATAAGTGGGAACTGACGATGCTTGTCTATTGGCTGGATATTATTGGCACCGCCGTGTTTGCCATCTCTGGCGTCCTGCTGGCTGGAAAGCTGCGCATGGACCCTTTCGGCGTGCTGGTATTAGGCGTGGTGACCGCAGTGGGCGGCGGAACCATTCGTGATATGGCCCTTGCTAACGGCCCGGTATTTTGGGTTAAAGATCCTACCGATCTGGTAGTGGCGATGGTCACCAGCATGCTGACTATCCTGCTGGTGCGCCAGCCGCGTCGGTTACCGAAATGGGTGTTGCCGGTACTGGACGCCGTCGGCCTGGCAGTATTTGTCGGGATCGGCGTCAACAAAGCCTTCCTTGCTCATAGCGGACCGCTGGTGGCCATCTGCATGGGCGTCGTCACCGGCGTCGGTGGAGGGATTATTCGCGACGTGCTGGCGCGCGAAATCCCGATGATTCTGCGTACGGAAATCTACGCGACCGCCTGCATCGTTGGCGGTATTGTACACGCAACGGCGCACTACACTTTCCAGGTTCCGTTAGAAAACGCGGCGATGTCAGGGATGGTGGTTACGCTGGTGATTCGGCTGGCGGCAATCCGCTGGCACCTGAAGCTGCCAACGTTTGCGCTTGATGAGAATGGACGGTAATAAAAGCAAAACGGTAACCTTAACGTTACCGTTTTTAATGTTTGCTCCCTCTCCCTGTGGAAGAAGGGGCTCACGATCGCACTATCTTTAGACGCTGAATGAGGAGCCGCAGCCGCAGGTGCTTTTCGCATTCGGGTTGGTCACGATAAAACGCGAACCTTCCAGTCCCTCGGTATAATCGACGGCGCCGCCGACCAGATACTGCAGGCTCATTGGGTCAACCACCAGGCCGACGCCCTGCTTCTCGATAGTCATATCGCCTTCGTTAACCTGATCGTCAAAGGTGAAGCCGTACTGGAAACCGCTGCAGCCACCGCCGGTGATGTACACGCGCAGTTTCAGGTTCGGATTGTCTTCATCCGCAATCAGGTCTTTTACTTTAATCGCTGCGGCTTCGGTAAACTCCAGCGGCAACGCTACGTCATCACTCATTTTATGCTCCCATTGATACTTCTGACCGGTTAAAGAATAACCCGACCTTTTGAGCCATTATCTAATACCCGAGTAAATCGTTCAAGTATTCTCCCCGCCGACAGGCTGCGCCCTGGCTTCCTGTTCCGCTTTTTGTTTTGCGAGAGTACGCTGCAGAATAGTCGAGTATAAAGGCTTACCGCCGAGGAATTGTGCCAATAGTGTTGCGCCGAGGCAGGTAATAATCATTGGCAAAATGAGCTGATAATTATCGGTCATCTCCAGCACCAGCACGATACCGGTCAACGGCGCGCGGACTGAGGCGGCAAGCAGCGCCCCCATACCGGCAATGGCAAAGGTTCCCGCATCCAGATGATACGCCGGAAACAGCGGCATCGCCGCCATACCAAACGCCGTACCCAGCAGCGTCCCCAGCGCCAGCATCGGGGCAAAAATTCCGCCCGGCGCGCCGGAAGAGAAGCAGAGCAGCGTGGTAATCACCCTCGCGATAAAAATAAACAGCAGCAGGCCAACGGAAAAATTGCCCGCCGCGGCGATGGGGATCAGGTTAAATCCGCCGCCGGACGCTGCCGGCTGAATCAGTCCCAGCACGCCGCAGCTACCGCCGATCAGGCCGCCAATCAGCACCCATTTCTTGATGTTGCCGCCGTGAATCCGCTGGAACATATCCTGGGTACGCAGCACCAGAGTATTAAACAACGGACCCACGCAGCCAAAAATCATCCCAAGGATCAAATACAGCCACAGCGTGTTGACCGGCGCATTGCTGAGCTTACCGACCTCGATAACTGCTTTATCGCCATTGAAGATACGGAAAACGATGGTTGCCATAATCACGCCGGTAAACACGGCTTTAATGGAGATCAGGTTGTAGCGAAACTGCGGGCGCATCTCTTCAATAATAAACAGAATCCCGGCCAGCGGCGCGTTAAAAGCGGCGGAGAGCCCCGCGGCGGCGCCGGTCGCCAGAAGCGTATGACGCGCTTCCGGACTGCGCATGCGGAAGACGTCCACCACCATGCGCCCAAGATTGCCCCCAAGCTGCACCATCGGCCCTTCGCGCCCCAGCACCATCCCCGCGCCCAACGTGCCCATGCCGCCGATAAACTTCACCGGCAGCACGCGCCACCAGCGAACGGGACGCAATTCCTCCAGCGCGCCTTCAATTTCCGGGATCCCGGAGCCGCCTGCTTCCGGCGCAAAACGACGGACGAGGAAATAGCCCACCATCGCCAGCAAAGCGGAGAGGATAAAAGCCAGCGGCCAGACCAGAAACCAGTGGTCTGCCACCTCTACCAGCGCGCCAATGCGCACGTTTTGCACCCAGTTGACGCTTTTCTCAAACGCGACGCCAACCAGCCCCGCCAGCGTTCCGACAACGGCCGCCATCAATAACACCGCCAGCGGCGTTTTATCACGCTGAATCAACCGACGCACGGCATCGCTGCGGCGAACGCGTACGAACTGATGTGCTGAAGAAGAGGGATTTTCTGCTTTCATGCCATTATCAATGATTAGTAATACAAATAGAAAGAAGGGCATTCTAGCCAACCGGACAGGCTCCGTCGTCAAAAAAATGCGCTGCGCCCCCATTGTTTCAATTGGGCAAAACTTTCATAACCTTCCTGGAATAACTTAGAATAGTCGACAAAACATTTTTCACGAACCAGGACTCCGGTAATGAGCAAATCTGAAAATCTGTATAATGCTGCGCGTGAACTTATCCCCGGCGGCGTGAACTCTCCGGTACGCGCCTTCACCGGCGTCGGCGGCACACCGCTGTTTATTGAGCGCGCCGACGGCGCATATCTCTACGACGTCGATGGTAAAGCGTATATCGATTATGTCGGCTCCTGGGGCCCAATGGTGCTGGGCCATAACCATCCGGCAATCCGCAATGCGGTTATTGAAGCTGCTGAGCGCGGCCTGAGCTTTGGCGCGCCGACGGAGATGGAAGTTAAAATGGCGGCGCTGGTCACCGAACTGGTCCCGACCATGGATATGGTCCGGATGGTGAACTCCGGTACCGAAGCCACTATGAGCGCCATCCGCCTGGCACGTGGCTTTACCGGTCGCGACAAAATTATCAAGTTCGAAGGCTGCTACCACGGTCACGCCGACTGTCTGCTGGTGAAAGCCGGTTCAGGCGCGCTGACGCTTGGCCAGCCGAACTCGCCGGGCGTGCCGGCGGATTTCGCCAAACACACCCTGACCTGCACCTATAACGATCTGGCCTCGGTCCGCGCTGCGTTCGAACAGTATCCACAGGATATTGCCTGCATCATCGTTGAGCCGGTGGCCGGTAATATGAACTGTATTCCACCGCTGCCGGAGTTTCTGCCGGGCCTGCGCGCGCTGTGCGACGAATTCGGCGCGCTGCTGATTATTGATGAAGTCATGACCGGCTTCCGCGTGGCGCTGGCGGGCGCGCAGGATTACTACGGCGTGGTGCCGGATTTGACCTGCCTTGGCAAAATCATCGGCGGCGGTATGCCGGTTGGCGCATTCGGCGGTCGCCGCGAGGTGATGGATGCCCTTGCTCCGACCGGCCCGGTTTACCAGGCAGGTACCCTCTCCGGCAACCCCATCGCCATGGCGGCAGGTTTCGCCTGCTTAAGCGAAGTGGCGCAGCCCGGCGTACATGAGACGCTAACTGAACTCACCAACCAGCTGGCACAGGGCCTGCTGGACGCCGCTCGCGATGCCGGTATTCCGCTGGTGGTGAATAACGTCGGCGGCATGTTCGGCATTTTCTTTACCGATGCGCCAAGCGTGACCTGCTACCAGGACGTGGTGAAGTGCGATGTAGAACGGTTTAAACGCTTCTTCCACCTGATGCTGGAAGAGGGCGTCTACCTGGCGCCGTCGGCGTTTGAAGCGGGCTTTATGTCTATCGCTCATAGCGAAGAGGATATCGACAATACCGTCGCCGCAGCGCGTAACGCCTTCGCGAAGCTGTAACCCTGATTGCCGGGACTGCCCAGTCCCGGCAATATCTCTGTCATCTCGCCGCAAAGCCTCAATTTGCGTGGGTTCACGCATAACAATCTGCAAGCGCGATCGCTTCGAAAGATTGTCATCATCCCGCCTCGTAGAACCCAAAATCGTCGGCAGACAATGGGCAGGCAAAAGCAGATTCTCAGCGGAAACTCAGCCGCAAGGATTGCTCAGAATGACAACACAATCGTCCCCTACACCACATGACGCCATTTTTAAACAGCTACTGGTCCATACCAATATGCAGCACCGGCGTATTGCGATCCTGGAGCTCCTGCAGAAGCATATTCGCCAGCGGGATCTCATGTTGCTGCTCGAGCATGCTTAACGCGGGATACACTACCGCCGAGCAGCTAAAAGTGTTTTTTAGCTATATGGGGCAGCGCGGTCGTGACGGAAAACGAATTAGAGCAGTTGCAGAATTCCGCAGTTAGTCCTAACTGAATCCGGGCAAAAAAGGGATAACATCGCGATGACCGCCGGGCATCGCGATGATGAAAAGCTACCGACTCTGCTTTCTCAACAGATAGATAAAGTACGGCGCGCCGATAAACGTCGACAGCAATCCCGCCGGGATCTGATACGGAAACATCAGCATCCGGCCGCACCAGTCGGCGAACACCAGCAGCACCCCGCCAATCAGGCCGGAGATCGCCATATGCGGCATCGTACGCCGGAATCCCATCATACGCGCAATATGCGGCGCCATTAATCCCACGAAGCTGAGGGGGCCAATCGTTAGCGTTGCGGCCGCGGTCAAACATGCCGCCAGCAGCAGTAGCCCGATACGTGACGGCGTCAGCGCCATGCCGACCGCCTTCGCCGCCTCGCCGCCCAGCGGCAGAATCGTCAGCCAGCGACGGCAAAATGGCGTCAGCGTAAGCAGAACAAGCATCACCGCGCCGCTGCGCATCACGAGTTCCGGCGTGGCGCTGTAGGTTGAGCCGGAAATCCACGTCAGGATCTGCGCCATTCGCGGATCGCCGCTGGCCTGCAGCATCATCAGCAGCATGGTAAACGCCGTGCTCAGCGCCATCCCTGCCAGCAGCATGCGATGCGGCGAGAACCCGCCGCGCCCGGCGGCAATCAGGATGATCAGCAGCGTCGCCGCCGCTCCGAGGCTACCGGCGGGCAGCAGCCAGCCAAAGGCATTCCCCGGCACAAAGAACAGCATCACCACCACGCCAAACGCCGCGCCTGAGCTGATGCCGAGCACTTCCGGACTGGCCATCGGATTACCGGTCAAACGCTGGATAATGCAGCCCGCTACCGCCAGCATTACGCCAGCGAACAGCGCCGCCAGAATGCGCGGCCAGCGCCAGGGCATTAGCTCATCCAGTAGCGTACCGCTGGCCCAGTGCCAGCCCTGCGCATCGCGGCCGAAAGCCAGCGCAGCGACGATGGCCAGCAGCAGCAGCGCCAGCCCGCCCAGCGCGAACCACAGCACATGTTGCCGTTCAGCCTGCACCCTGGCGCCGCCGTTCATCACCGGCGCGCTAATGCTGCGCAGGCGCGGCAGCAGCCATAGCAGCAGCGGCGCGCCAATCAGGGCGGTTACCGAACCGGTGGAGACTTCCATCCACACCCGGGCCAGCCAGAGGATAACCTGATCGGAGAGCCACAGCAGCAGCGCGCCAATCAGCGCCGCCAGCAGCAGGCGCGATAGCAGACGACGAGCGCCCAGCATCTTCGCCAGCAGCGGCGCGAACAGGCCGATAAAGCCAATAATCCCCACCGCATTCACCAACAGGGCGCTGATGACAATCGCCAGGGTCAACGCCCCCAGCCGTGCCAGCGAGAGCGCCAGTCCGAGGTTGCGCGCCACGCCGTCGTCCAGCCCCATCAGGGTCAGCGGACGCAGCAGCAGCAGCGTTAAAATGGCTCCGCCCAGCAGCTGCGGCCACAGTCGCTGCGCCACGCTCCAGTCGGTCTGGGTCAGGGTTCCGGTGCTCCACAGGAACATACTTTGCAGCTGATCGTGATGGAAGATCGCCATCAGTTGATTAAGCGCGCCGCAGTACAGGCTGACTATCAGCCCAGCCAGAATCAACGTCACCGGCGAGAGGCGTTTGCCCCACGACACACCAAACACCAGCGCGCCGACAATGCACGCCCCGGCAAGCGCGGCGAACTGCGACGCCAGCACGCCAGGGATCGCCCACAGCGTGGTGACCGTCATGCCCAGCTGCGCCCCGGTCGCTACGCCGAGCGTCGTCGGTTCCGCCAGCGGGTTACGTAGCACCTGCTGGAACAGCACGCCCACCAGCCCCAGCCCGGCGCCGACGAGCAACGATATAACCAGCCGCGGCAGCAGGCTGTAGTGGAACAGCATCTGAGCGATATTATCGATATTAGGCTGCCACAGCGCCTGCCCCCATTCGCTTCGCGGCAGCACCACGTTGAGGTTGAACAGCGTCAGCGCAGCAGCGACGATAAGCAGAGTTAACAGCAGAGATGTCGCCAAAGGCGAAATACGCGATCTCACACAGGGCCCCCCTGAGCGTCGGCCAGCACGCGGGCAAAATGCATCGCCGATAGCGTCGCGCCATAGAACCACACCGCCGGGACGCGCTGAAAACGCCCTGCGCGAACAAACGGCATCGCTTGCCACAGCGGCGTCGCCGTGAGCTGCGCCATCTCCCGCGCATTGCCGTGATCGAAGCAGATAACGTCGGCATCTCTGTAGGCCGCCAGCCGGTCAATACCGACGGTGACGCTGCCCCAGAAGGTGGTCTCGCCCTGCCAGGCATTTTTGATGGCAAAGCGGTCGAGCACTTCCTGGAACAGACAGTTCTGCGCAAAGACCAGCACGTGGCGGGTATCAAGCAGGGTAATCATCAGCAGCGGGCGATCGCCGCGGCGGGCAAAGCGCGGACGCAGGCTCTCCATCAGCGCGTCAAATTCCGCCAGATGGCGCTTCGCTTCCTGCTGCCTGCCGATCAGGTCAGCCATTTCGCTAAGCGACTGCTGAGCCATCATCAGCGGACGCTTGCCGTCGCTGAAGGTGAATCCTCGTCCGGGCGCAATACGCGCCAGCTTTTCCGCCGCCGGGCCGTACCCTGCCGACCAGACCAGAAACGACGGCTTCATCTGCGTCAGCAGCTCCAGATTGGGTTCGGTGCGCAGCCCAACATCAATCACCGAATCAGGCAGCGCCGGTTCATTGACCCACAGCCTGTAGTTAGGGATATCGGCAACGCCGTAGGGCGTGACGCCCAGCGCCAGCAGCAGCTCTACCGGCAGCCATTCGAGCGCGACAATACGCTGCGGATCAACTTCCGCCGCCCGCGCGCCGCGCATCTGCCACAGCAGCGGCGACAGCGCCATCGCGGTCAGCAGGCGCCGCCGCGTGATGAGTGTGAGGTTTTCCATCAATAGACAAAACTTACCGGCGCTGCGCCAGCCGGATGCGGCAGGATCCCCATCGGGATACCGTAAATTTGTTCCAGAGTTTCGCTGCGCATCAGCTCCGCGGGCGTTCCCTGAGCGATCATTTCACCGCCGCGCAGCGCAACCAGATAGTCGCAGTAGCGCGCCGCCATATTGATATCATGCAGTACGGCGATCACCGTCAGCCCGCGCTGCTGGCTCAGGCGATGAACCAGCGCCAGCACATCCACCTGGTGGGCGATATCCAGCGCCGAGGTGGGTTCATCGAGCAGCAGGCAGCGGCTATCCTGGGCCACCAGCATGGCAATCCACGCGCGCTGGCGTTCGCCGCCGGAGAGGCTGTCCACCAGCCGATGGGCCAGCGGTTTTAGCCGGACCAGCGCAATCGCCTCTTCCACTTTTTCCCGGTCCGCCGCGCCAAAACGCCCCAGCGCCCCATGCCACGGGTAGCGGCCGATAGCCACCAGTTCACGCACCGTCATGCCTTCCGCCGGGGGCAACTGCTGCGGCAGATAAGCCACCTTGCGGGCAAAGGCTTTACTGCCCCAGCTATCGAGCGGCTGACCGTCAAGCAAAACCTCCCCGTCCGAAGGCGGCTGATGGCGGCCAAGCATTTTTAGCAGCGTCGATTTGCCGGAGCCGTTATGGCCAATCAGGCCCGTGACTTTTCCCGCCGGGAAGGTTAACGACAGAGGATGCAGCAGCGTTCGGCCGGGCACGCGGAAGGTCACGCGGTCCAGTGAAAACGTCGTATCGGAGTGCGGAATGTTTTCCTGCATAACGGAACCTGGTAAGAGGCGCGGCGAACCGCGCCCGTTAAGTGGTTAGAAACGGAAAGTCGCGGTCGCCACAACCTGACGCTCAGCGCCCCAGTAACATGCGTATTCGCTGTAGCAGCTGGAAACGTATTCACGATCGAACAGGTTATTGACGTTGACTCCGATCGACGAGCCCGGCAAACCAAAGCGCGCGAGATCGTATTTCACGGTGGCATCCATTAACGCGTAGCCCGCGACGTTGAAGGAGTCGTCTTTTTTCCCGGTCGAAGTATCGTTTTTGTAATAACTCACCGTTGAACCGACATAGCGAGCACCGGCGCCCACCGTCAGGCCGCTAAGCGCGGTTTCGTGGAAAGTATAATCTGCCCACAGCGAGGCCATATTGCGCGGGACTTCTGCCGGGCGCTTGCCGTTAAAGGTGGTGTCGTGCTGGTACTGAGCATCCGTATAGGTGTAAGAAGCCGTCACGTTAATATTGGCATTAACCGCCGCTTTCGCCTCCAGCTCAATCCCGCGAGAGCGGATTTCGCCCGTCTGGATACTGAATGAGGAGTTGTTCGGATCCGCCGTCAGGTTTTTATCTTTGGTCAGCTGATATACCGCGGCGGTCAGCACCACCGGCATATCCTTCGGTACGTACTTCACGCCGGCTTCATACTGCTCGCCGTGGGAAGCATCGAAAGGTTTGCCATCCCGCGACGATCCGGAAACCGGCTCAAAAGACTGGCTGTAGCTGAAGTATGGCGAGATACCATTATCAAACAGATAGTTAATGCCGCCGCGCCAGGTGAATTGCTGATCGTGATTTTTGGCGAGGGTATTCGCAGGGCGCGTCAGGGTTGAAGCCATCGCATAGTCGTAGCGGCCCCCCAGCGTCATCACCCACTTATCCCACGCCATCTGATCCTGGGCATAGAGACCGGTCTGCTCCATACGGTTCAGCACTGAATAGGGGAAGTTAACGCTCACGTTTGAATTGCCATACTGCGGGTTCTGCATATCAATCGCGGAAGCCGTCCCGTAATCCGCGTTCACATCATTGCGCATGCGCGAATAGTCTACGCCGGTTAACAGGGTGTGCCCTACCGCGCCGGTAGCGAAATCAGACTGCAACTGGGTATCAACGGTAAACGTATTAAGGTTCTCATCGGAGCGAACATACGCACGGTTGATTTTGCCTGTCGGCGTATATCCGTTGCCATAGACTGAACGATACAGAGTATGGACGTTGGCATAACGCAGGTTCTGACGCACGGTGAAAGTGTCATCGAACTGATGCGAGAAGCTGTAGCCAACCATCTGCTGACGGCGAGACATCTTATTATTCGCTTCGCCTTCGTTAAAGTCCGTCGGCAGCTTATGCGCCTTACCGTTGGCGTCGTAATAGGGTACTACCGTCCCTTCACGCGGCAGCCAGCCGTAATACCCGGCATACGGATCGCTCTGGAAATTACTCAGGAAAGTGAAGTCCGTTTTGTCATCCGGACGCCAGCTAAAGGAGGGAGCGACCGCATAGCGGGTTGATTTCGCCATCTGCTGCTGGGCATCCTGGCTGCGGCCTAAACCGGTCAGCCGATATGACCACACGCCGTCTTCATCAATGGCATCGCTGAAATCAAAGCCCGTCTGCCACAGGTTATCGGTACCCATTTTAAACTGGATTTCTTTCAGCGGTTCAGTCGTCGGACGCTTGCTGACCATGCTGACGATACCGCCAGGGTTGCTGTTGCCGTACAGCACCGACGTTGGCCCACGCATCACCTCAACACGTTCGAGGAAATAAGGGTCCATCGATACTTCAGAATAGTTATTACCCTGCAGCTTCATCCCATCCAGATACTGGTTGGTATTCACCGTTGTTGACGTGGTGAAACCACGAATCGTCACCACATCATAGGTGGTTGAACTGCCGCGGGTCGAGAATACGCCTGGGGTATAGGCCAGCGCTTCTTTGACCGTCGTTGGCTGCTTCATCTCCATTTCCTGGCGGGTCACCACGGAAATAGACTGCGGCGTTTTTTCGATGGGTGTATCGGTTTTTGTTGCGGTAGCCGAATGTTTCGCCGCGATGGTCGCTGCCGGTCCCCAGGCGCTCTCCTGCGGAGCCGGAGCGGCGGTTACGGTAATGGTTTCTTCTTTCGGTTCAACTGCCGCCTGTGCATAAACAGACATGCCGCTAACCGCCGTGGCTACTACAGCTGCGATTTTACGCAGCGAGTGATTTGGCTGAGCAGTTTTAAGACGCGCCATGGGTATATCTCTGATAGAAGTGAATGATAACGTAAACGAGAATTATTATTATAACGGCTGACATAATAGGCGAAACGAGCGCGGCAAGGCAAGAAATATGCCCCCTGCGGGCTATCAAAGGATGAATAAATAACCAGACGGTAATTGTGGGGTTATAAGGCTGTTAATTAATTTACAGATATAAAAAGGCCCTCTAATACTGAGGTATTAGAGGGCCACTATTCCTGCACCCACTCAACCAACAAGGCGCCGGCTTTCAGGATGCAACGACGAGTTAATTACCGCCGAACATATCTTTAATCCAGCCCGCTACGCCATCGCTCTTCTCCTGCTTCGGCGGTTGCTGCTGATTTTGCTGCTGTTGCGGCTGTTGCCCGGACTGATTGAACGGATTATTCGCCTGCTGCTGCTGGAGCTGCTGCTGTTGAATCAGTTCGCCCTGGCGACAAAGCGCGTCCGGCGAGGTCGTCCATACCGGAAGCGAACGCATGCCGCCGCTACAGACAAAGTTACCGCTGCTATCGACGCCCATATCCACCACATCTTCCGGCGGAGTCAGGACCAGCGGAGTCGGCGTCTGGTTAGCCAGATAGCGCTGGTAAATCGACATTGCGCCGCTGGCGCCGTACAGCTTAGTCGGCTGGTTATTATCGCGTCCCACCCAGGTAATGGTCACCTGACCGCCGTCAATACCGGCAAACCAGGTATCAACGTTGTTGTTGGTGGTCCCGGTTTTACCCGCCAGATGCAGGCCCGGATACTTCGCGCCCAGCTGACGACCGGTACCGCGCTGCACCACCTGCTGCATAGTCCAGAGCGTCATATAAGCCGCCTGCGCCGGTACCGCCCGTTCCGCCTGCGGATAGCTTTGATAGAGTACGGTACCATCTTCAGCGATCACCGAACGCAGCGCTGACAGCGGTGCGCGGTTGCCACCGCTGGCAATGGTCTGGAACGCCTGCGCCACTTCAATCGGCGTCAGGTTCAGCGCCCCCAGCAGCATAGAAGGAACCGCATTCAGCTGATTCCTGGGCGCGCCCAGCTTAGTCCAGGTATCAACCACCGCCGGCAGGCCCAGCGCCATCCCGAGATTCACCGTCGGCACGTTCATTGAACGCGTCAGCGCGTCAACCAGCATCACCTTCCCGCTCTCGCTGTAGCGACGATCGTCGTTCTGCGGCGACCATGTCTGGCCGTTAGACAGACGAATCGAGATAGGCGCATCGGCGATCCAGGTATTGAGACGATACTGATTCGGCTGACTTAGCGCGGTCAGATAGGTCGCCGGTTTTGCCAGCGAGCCAATCGAACGGCGCGCCTGCATTGCGCGGTTATAGCCAGCAAACTGCGGCTCCGCCCCGCCGACCATCGCCCGTACTTCGCCGGTGAAGCGGTCGACAACCACCATCGCGGTTTCCAGATCCGGTAGCTTACGCTGTTTCTTCAGCGCCGGAATACCCTCTATCGCCGCTTTTTCCGCCGCATCCTGCGCCACGGAATCGAAGGTGGTAAAGATCTTCACGCCGGAGAGATCTTTGACTTTATCGCCCAGTTTCGCCTGCAGCTCCTGACGCACCATCTGCATAAACGCCGGCTGCGGAGAGATCACCCCACCGCGCGGCTGTACGCCCAGCGGACGCGCGCTGAGCATGTCATACAGCTCCTGATCGATAACCTGCTGCTGCTGCAGAAGACGCAGCACGAGGTTGCGTCGCTCCAGCGCCAGCTTCGGGTTACGCCACGGGTTGTAAACCGACGCGCCTTTTACCATCCCCACCAGCAGCGCCTGCTGATCGAGGCTGAGCTCTTCCACCGGACGACCAAAGTAATAGAGGCTCGCCAGCGGGAAGCCGCGGATCTCGTTATCGCCGCTCTGACCGAGGTACACCTCGTTCATGTACAGCTCAAGGATACGATCCTTGCTGTAGCGGGCATCGACGATCAGCGCCATATAGGCTTCGTTAATCTTGCGCCAGTACGAACGTTCGCTGGAGAGGAACAGGTTCTTCACCAGCTGCTGGGTCAGCGTACTCGCCCCCTGCACCGTACGACCGGCGGTCAGGTTAGCCAGCACCGCACGGCCAATGGAGTAAAGGCTGATGCCGTCGTGTTCGTAAAAATGGCGGTCTTCCGTCGCCAGCAGAGTATCCACCAGCAGATCCGGGAAGCCGTTGCGCTTCACAAACAGACGCTGTTCGCCGTTAGCCGATTGCAGCATGGTGATCAGGCGCGGATCGAGACGGAAGAAACCGAACTGGCGGTTATTATCCATGTTCTCGATGGTGTCGAGACGATCGCCATTAAAGGTCAGACGCGCGCGCACCTGGCCTTCTTTACTGTCCGGGAAATCGAACGGACGGCGGATCATCTCGATACTGTTGGCCTGTACCGTATATTCCCCCGGACGCGTCATCGCGCTCACCTGGCGATACTGCGTCGCGTTGAGCAGGCGCACCATTTCGTTTTTGCTGATCTGCATATCCGGCTCAAGGTTGACCATCCGGCCATAAACCGCCGCGGGCAGATCCCAGACTTTCCCGTCAATGCGGCTGCGGATTTTCTGGTCAAGGTAGACGCCATAGGCGGCAATCAATACCGCACAGACGACCCCAATTTTAATCAGCAGCCACAGCCAGGTGCGTTTACGACGAGGGGGTTTACCGCCTTTGCCTTTTCCTTTCCTCGGCATCGGTTTTTCATCCTCATAGTCATCATCGTAATCGTCGTCGTAGTCCTCTTCCCGAACCCGACGGCGAGTTACCTTTTGTTTTGCCGGGCGCGAGGGTCTCCCCTTACGTCCGATCGGCTCGCGGTCATCTCCCGCCATGCTTTTTCTCCGCAACTTACAGGCGTAAAGGCCTGATTCTCAATGTTTCCCCGGATGGGGGAAAGAAGAAATCTCTCAAATTGCCGCCCGAAGGTGTTGTTTTTCAGGCAACCATTTATGGACTGCGCGACGCATTATCATGTCGCTCGCATGATTTTCACTTTAAAAATTCACCATACAAATCACATTGTTACACGCTTCATCGACAGAATTATTCGGGACACGGAACGGATTGTCCAGGGAATACAGGATAGCACTAAACCGCGACATTCTTAACCAGCATTTTACATCCTCGCCGGGCAACCTCAGGGAAATTGTGATGTTTTTTAACAACATAAAAATGTGCGCCCGTAACGTTCTGCCGGCCGCAGAAAAAAACCGAAGCAGTTAGGCCGGAAAATATTATTTCCGCCGGAAAACAGAAACGACCCAGATGAAAGAAAATGAGATTTAAAAGAGCGCAATGATAAAAACGCGAGCCACTTAACATTTATAATTTGGCAGATTTTCTGATGACTGCCGAAAAATATTTGTTAAACTGTCAGCCAATTAATTTTTCTGCTTAATAGATTATGCGCAACTTTATTATATTTCCGCTTATGGCGGTTGCCCTGCTCTCAGGCTGTCAGCAAAATCGTCAGACAACCCTGAGTCCTGCGGTTAGCGGTGAGGCTCAGCTTGAGCAGCTTGCCTCCGTCGCCGCCGGGGCGCGCTATCTGAAGAATAAATGCAACCGCAGCGATCTGCCTGCCGATGACGCAATTAACCGTGCGGCAATAAACGTCGGTAAAAAACGCGGATGGGCAAATATTGATGATAATCTGCTGAGCCAGCGCAGCGCGCAGCTATATCAACAGCTCCAGCAGGATAGTACCCCGGAAGCCACAAAATGCAGCCAGTTTAATCGCCAGCTGGCGCCATTTATTGATAGCCTGCGCGGCAATAAATAGCGATTATTTTAATTCCGCTCGCGCTATTTTTATTCTTCCTGCGGACTCTCCTCAATCGTCCCGCCCGGCCAGTCATCCAGCGCCGCGAGGGTAAACGTTTTACCGTTGAAGCTAAAGACGGTGAGATCCTGCTGGATCTGCTCGATAACCAGATTCGCCAGCGGCGAGTCGCCCTCCTTCCAGGATTGTCCGTTTAATACAATGCTGCGTTTCTCCGCCAGGGTGGCGTAGACGTGCGCGCTGTAGCGCAGAGGCGGCAGATGATCTTCATCGATCGGCGCCTCCGCAAGGGCCTGCGTTTCTGGCCCGGCTTTAACCGGCTTGACGGCAGTTTTGACCGCCGGTTGATTCAGCGGCACTAACGCCGCATGGGCTACCGGCTGCGTTATCGGCTGCGGGACGGGTTTATTCCGCCACTGCTCGCCGCCAAACCAGCCGAGCGCAATCAGCAGCGCGGCATACAGCGGTACGGTCACGCAGGGAATTTGCACCATTTTCCCGCCCCCCGCCGGGGGACTGGACGGCGGGTACGGTTCTTGCTCACGAACAAGCACGGATTTCTCCTTAATCAGGACACGCCATCCCGGCCCGCGGTTTGTACGCCGCGGGCCGGGAGGTTAAGGTCTTACTTGCTGCTGACCGGCAGCCCCGCACCCTGAGCATCGCCCTGCGGCATTTCCAGCACCGCCACCGACCATGCCGGCAGGGTGACCGCGCCGTCTACGGCAATCTGCACGCCGTGAGCCAGCGAATTTTCGCCCGCCGCCTGCTGGATCGCGCTCAGCTGCAGCGTCTCACCGGCAAACTCATTCAGCGTACGGCTTTCCGGCGCAGCGTTGATCGCCACCACCAGGCCGTCAAGACGGCTATCCAGACTGGCGCCCGCTTTCACCCCGTCATCCACGGTCATAATCAGCAGACCGGCCTGCTGGTCTGAACCGGTATTACGGAAATCAACGCGCTTCATCACCGCGCTGCCCTCACCTAAGGTGAACAGCGGCGAGGATTTACGCAGCTCGGTCAGCTCCTGGTAGAAGGCGGTCATCTGCTTCAGCTCCGCTTCGCCCGGAGCGGCAACCATATCTTTGACGCGCGAAATCACGTCATAGTTACTGCCGTCATCGCTGATGCGCGGCATACCAACGTTGTAGTTATTGTCCTGCAGGGAATAATCCACACGGTTAAACCAGTCGCCGGAGTCGTAGGAGTCGCGGGTAAAGGATTTCGAGCGCAGCAGTTCAGAACCCTGCTGGTCGAAAGCGATCCCCTGCCCGAGCATCACCGTCGCCAGCGAAACGGCCTGCATGCGAACGCGGGTCGCCAGGTCGGCTTCCTGGGACGCTTTATAGCTGATCATATCCCACAGCGTCTGGTTGTCGTGCTTCGAAACATAGTTGACGACTTCCGTCGGATCTGCGGCATAGCCGCCAGGCGCGCCGTTATAGTCAATTTCGCTGCCTTTCTTCACCGCGCCGTCTTTGTCGATCATCACAAAGTCAGCAAGGTTACCGGCCATCCCCAGACGGGTCAGATCGGCCAGATGACGGACCTGATCATCGTTCAGGCTGGTGAGCTCGTTTGGTAATACGCCAGCGCCGCTGCCAACGCCCTGGTTTTGACGCAGCGCATCGCCGGAATCAAACGGGCCGCCGCCGCGCACGGAGTCGCGCAGACGATCGGAGAACGTCCCGATACCGGTGCCTTTCAGATTGATCTGCGAGGCGATTTCAAAGCGGTCGCTCTGGTTTGAATCCCAGCCTTCACCAAAGAAGTAGATATCCGGATTCAGGGCTTTAATGCGCTCCCACGCCGAGAGAATTTGCGCTTTCGGGTGATAGCCCATCAGATCGAAGCGGAAACCATCGATTTTATAATCCGTGGTCCATACCGCCAGCGAGTCGGCAATCAGCCTGGCGAACATCCGATGCTCCGGCGCAGAGTCGGAACAGCAGGTGGCGGATTCAACGCTGCCGGTGGTTTCATTCAGACGCTGATAGTACCAGGGCACTATCTTATCCAGCACCGACGTGCGGTCGGTCGGACCCGCGGCATTGGTGTGGTTATATACCACGTCCATGATCACGTTCATCCCCAGATCCTGCTTGATCGCCTGAATCATGGTACGGAACTCTTTGATGCGCGTCGTGCCTTCCGGATCGGTCGCGTAGGATCCTTCCGGAACCGTGTAGTGGAACGGATCGTAGCCCCAGTTATAGGAGTCGGTCTGCGCCACCAGCGTATTCAGCGCCTGTACCTGCGGATTATCCTGGCTATCGCTCTGCCTGAGCTGGTTCAGCACCTCCTCCACGGTGGAGCCGCTGTCGCAGTATCCGGCGAATTCACTGCTTTTCACCGCGCTGTTCACTTCGCACAGGCGGCTGAACGGCTGCTGAATATCGGCGACTTTGTCACTGAACTCGTTCACCGTCGCCAGATCGAAGACCGGCAGCAGCTCGATGTGCGTGACGCCTGAGGCGGAGAGCTTCTTCAGATGCTGTACCATATTGCTGTCGCCGGCGGTCAGCGCGAGATATTTACCGCGCAGTTCGGCCGGAACGGTCTGGTCCCAGGCGGAGAGATCGCGAATATGCGATTCATGGATCGTCATCTTCGCTAAATCCGCTTTTGTCTTCTGGGCATGCGGCATCGTCAGGCTATCCCAGCCGTCAGGCTTCAGGGCGCTGTCGTTGAGATCGACCACCTGGCTGTACTCCGAGTTGGTCGACAGGCTATGCGCATACGGGTCGGTGACTTCATACTGTTCAACCTTGCGCGACTGCGGGTGATAAACCGTCATCGCATAGCGGTAGAACGCGCCTTTCAGATCGCTGCCCCCCTGCCACGACCACGCGCCGGAAGCGCTGTCGCGGGCCATAGGATGGCTGCCAATCACTTTTTTGTCCGCGCTGTAGACCACCACATCCACCTGCTGAGCGGTCGGCGCCCAGACGCGGAAGGTGACGCCGCCGTCGGTCAACTGCGCGCCGTAGCTCAGCGCTTCCGCCGCTTCGGCATAGGTGTCATCCAGGACGCCCGCCGTCTGCACCTGGGTGGCGGAAATCAGGATCCCGTCCTCTGCGGCGGCAATGGCGACCGTTTCGCCCTGCAGCAGCTCGTCAACGTTCGCATTGTCCGGCAGCTTAAAAGCCGCATAGCTGGAAAGATGCGGGAAACGCATGCTGACCTGCTGATTGACCGTAGTCGGCGTTAGTTTCAGGTAACGGTCGGTAAATTTGCCTTCGCCATCCGCCGCCACTTTACTGCTGTGGCTGTAGTAGAGGCGCACAATGGGCTTGTCCTGTCCGCCCGGCCACAGCAGCGTATTTTTATCGACCCAGTGGGCTTCGGCCAGCGCGACGCCAAAAGCGGCGCGGAAAGCGTTGGCGCGGGAGTCATAGACCGCGCTGTTACCGGCGATCACCGATACCGTACGATCGGTGAAGTCGCCAAACGCCACCCGCAGATCGCTATCGATCAGTTTATTGGTGCCGTCGCGAACGATGACGTTGATACAACCGCTCTCTTTGTTGAGCGGAATAACCCAGTACGGGCCATATTTATCGCTGCCGCTCGGGGTGGTGCTGACGTCATTCCAGTCCGCTACCGGCGCGCTGAGCGCATCGCAGGTTTCGTTATTCCACAGATAGAGGTTTTTGCTGCTGTAGTCCGCCGCGCTGTTGCTGGTGATGCCGGCAATATCCACCAGGTGGATGACCGCCTGGTTTTCTGCCGCCGTGGCCGCTTCGCCGGGTACGGCAACGTCAGGTAAACGTACAACCACATCCTGATTACCAGGAGTGTCGGGATTTCCAGAGGAAGAAGAAGAGGATCCGTTATCGCAGCCGCTAAGTAAAACCAGCGATCCCAGAACCAGGGCATTACGGGTATATCTGAGCATTCGATAGTCCCTATACATGCTGATTAAATTATATGAAGTGATATATACGCGAAACTATTCCTGGCGCACTTAAGCACCATAAAAAAATAACGAGCATATCTTTAAAGCGTCGATAATTAGATATTCTTGCTCTCTCCGGTTCAATCATCCGTTCGCTCATTGTGTGGGGGCGTAGGCGGCCGGAGGAGAAAAAATAAAAAGGGAATGACGACCGCAATAGCCAAACTCTTTATCATTCGCAGCGACCTACGCAGATTCCCGCAATAAGCACGCTCACCATAAAAAAAATCCCCACCAATATCGGTAGGGCGGTACCTTTTACTGAGGGAAATAGAATGAGCAAAGGAATAAAAATGCCTAATTCCGTGATGAGATTAACAATATCAAATAAAAAAATAATTAATTACGTGCCTCATATTGTGACGTTCATCATATTATTTTTTATCTGCCAGCAGCTCGCCCAATTAACCTGGAAAATAATTCTCCCGGTAAACTTTACGGATAACGCATTAAGCTCTGCCGATACGACGGTGCCCGCCGCGCCCTCCCCGGAAAAGGCACTGCCGCGCTTTACGCTATTTGGCGTGGCGGAGAAAACGCCCTCCTCCGCAAACGGCGACAACCTCGAGCAGGCGCCCGTTTCGGCGCTCAAACTGCGCGTAACCGGCCTGCTCGCCAGTACCGATCCCTCTCGCGCCATTGCTATCATGATGCAGGGGAATCAACAGGTTAGCCTCGGGATTGGCGATAATACGCCGGGCGGAGAGGCGAAAATTGTCGCCATTTTCCCCGACCGCCTGATTGTTAATTACCGCGGCACAAATGAGGCTATCCCGCTGTTTAACGACCCGCCCGCCGCCGGCAAAAATAGCGCCGCGCCGCCAGCCGGCCAATTGGCGCAGGAGCTCCGCGCGCAGCCGCAAAATATTCTTCATTACCTCAATATTTCGCCGGTCATGGTCAACGACAAGCTCAGCGGATATCGCCTGAATGCGGGAAAAAAACCGGCGTTATTTCGCCAGGCGGGTCTCAAGGAAAACGATCTGGCGATTGCCCTGAACGGCCTGGATCTCCGCGATAAAGAACAGTCTCGCCAGGCATTAGCTCAGCTACCGGAATTAACCGAAATAACCCTTACCGTTGAACGCGACGGCCAGAAACAAGATATTTCTCTAGATCTGAGGGATGAATAATTGATCATCACCAACATTACCCGCCCATTTTTCCTGACGCTGCTGATATTCGCCGCGCTGATATTCAAACCGGCCGCGGCGGAAGAGTTTTCCGCCAGCTTTAAAGGCACCGATATTCAGGAATTTATCAATACGGTCAGTAAAAACCTGAATAAAACGGTCATTATCGATCCCAGCGTACGCGGCACCATTACCGTACGTAGCTACGATATGCTCAACGAAGAGCAATATTACCAATTTTTCCTCAGCGTCCTCGATGTCTATGGCTTCGCGGTGATTAATATGAATAACGGCGTCCTGAAAGTCGTTCGTTCGAAGGATGCGAAAACCGCCGCGGTGCCGGTGGCGAGCGATGCCGCACCGGGTACTGGCGATGAGGTCGTCACCCGCGTCGTGCCGCTGACTAACGTCGCCGCCCGCGATCTCGCGCCGCTGCTGCGCCAGCTTAACGATAACGCCGGCGCGGGCAGCGTGGTGCACTATGAACCCTCCAACGTCCTGCTGATGACCGGCCGCGCGGCGGTGATCAAGCGTCTGTTGACCATCGTCGAACGCGTCGATAACGCCGGAGACCGCAGCGTGGTGACAGTTCCCCTCTCATGGGCCTCCGCCGCCGATGTGGTCAAGCTGGTGACTGAACTCAACAAAGATACCAGCAAATCGGCCCTGCCCGGCTCGATGGTCGCCAACGTGGTGGCCGACGAGCGCACCAACGCGGTGCTGGTCAGCGGCGAGCCCAACTCGCGCCAGCGGATCGTCGCCATGATTAAGCAGCTCGACCGCCAACAGGCGACGCAGGGCAACACCAAAGTGATCTATCTGAAATACGCCAAAGCCGCCGACCTGGTCGAAGTGCTGACCGGCATCAGCAGCACGATGCAGAGCGAAAAGCAGGCCGCGAAGCCGGTGGCGGCGCTGGATAAAAATATTATTATCAAAGCGCACGGACAGACCAACGCCCTGATTGTCACCGCCGCCCCTGACGTGATGAACGATCTTGAACGGGTAATCGATCAGTTGGATATCCGCCGTCCACAGGTGCTGGTGGAGGCGATCATCGCCGAAGTGCAGGACGCTGACGGTCTTAACCTCGGCATCCAGTGGGCCAATAAAAACGCCGGGATGACCCAGTTCACCAACAGCGGTCTGCCAATATCTACGGCCATCGCCGGGGCCAACCAGTACAACAAAGACGGCACCGTCAGCAGCTCCCTGGCCAGCGCCCTTAGCTCCTTCAACGGCATTGCCGCCGGCTTCTACCAGGGCAACTGGGCAATGCTGCTCACCGCACTCTCAAGCAGCACCAAGAACGATATTCTCGCGACACCGAGCATTGTCACCCTCGACAACATGGAGGCCACCTTTAACGTCGGCCAGGAAGTCCCGGTGCTGACCGGCTCGCAAACCACCTCCGGCGATAACATCTTCAATACCGTCGAGCGTAAGACCGTCGGCATCAAGCTGAAGGTAAAGCCGCAAATTAACGAAGGCGATTCGGTCCTGCTGGAGATCGAACAGGAGGTATCGAGCGTGGCGGATGCCGCCTCCAGCACCAGTTCGGATCTCGGCGCAACCTTCAATACCCGTACGGTGAATAACGCCGTGCTGGTCGGCAGCGGCGAAACGGTGGTCGTCGGCGGCCTGCTGGATAAAAGCGTCTCCGACACCGCCGATAAAGTCCCTCTGCTCGGCGATATCCCGGTGATTGGCGCGCTGTTCCGCTCCACCAGCAAAAAGGTCTCCAAGCGCAACCTGATGCTGTTTATTCGTCCAACGGTGATCCGCGACCGAGACGAGTACCGTCAGGCTTCATCCGGGCAGTACACCGCGTTTAACGACGCCCAGAGCAAACAGCGCGGCAAAGAGAACAACGACGCGATGCTGAGTAACGATCTGCTGGAGATCTACCCGCGCCAGGATACCGCCGCGTTCCGCCAGGTCAGCGCCGCCATCGACGCGTTCAATCTGGGAGGCAATCTATGATGCCCGCCGCTGAACGACGTCCGCTGCTCCCCTTCAGCTACGCCCGCGCGCACAACGTGATACTCCTGAACAACGGCGCAAGCTGCGAGGTTTTCTGCCTTGCCGCCACCGCGCCGCAGGCGCTACTGGAAGCTCGCCGGGTGGCCGGGATGCCGTTCAGCCTGGAACGACTGGAAGCAGAGGCGTTCGAAAAGCTGCTGGTGCTGAGCTATCAGCGCGACTCCGCCGAGGCGCGGCGCATGATGGCGGATATCGGCAACGAGCTGGATCTGTACACCCTTGCCGAAGAGCTGCCGGACACCGACGATCTTCTGGATAGCGAAGACGATGCGCCGATCATCCGCCTGATTAACGCCATGCTCACCGAGGCTATCAAAGAGAAAGCATCGGATATTCATATCGAAACCTATGAACGCCACCTGCAAATTCGCTTTCGCGTCGACGGCGTACTGCGCGAAATCCTGCGCCCCCAGCGCCGCCTCGCCGCGCTGCTGATCTCGCGCATTAAGGTGATGGCGAGCCTTGATATCGCCGAAAAACGCATTCCTCAGGATGGGCGCATGGCGCTGCGTATTGGCGGACGCGCCGTCGATGTCCGCGTCTCCACCCTGCCGTCGAGCTACGGCGAACGCGTGGTGCTGCGTCTGCTCGATAAAAACAGCGTTAATCTCGACCTGCTGACCCTCGGGATGCCGCCCGCGCTGCTCCAGCAGGTAGATGGACTGATCGCCCGCCCGCACGGCATCGTGCTGGTGACCGGGCCGACCGGCTCGGGAAAAAGCACCACCCTCTACGCCGCGCTAAGCCGCCTCGATGCCCGCGAGCGCAACATCATGACCATTGAAGATCCTATCGAATATGAGCTGGAGGGCATCGGTCAGACTCAGGTTAACGCGAAAGTCGATATGACCTTTGCCCGCGGGCTGCGCGCCATTTTGCGCCAGGACCCTGACGTGGTGCTGGTGGGCGAAATCCGCGACGGCGAAACGGCGCAAATCGCCGTTCAGGCCTCGCTAACCGGCCATCTGGTGCTCTCAACGCTGCATACCAATAGCGCGCTGGGCGCCATCTCGCGCCTGCAGGATATGGGCGTCGAGCCTTTTCTGCTCTCCACCTCGCTGCTGGCGGTGATGTCGCAGCGGCTGGTGCGACGGCTCTGCCCGCACTGCCGCCAGCAGGAGCCGGCCAATGCCGATACCGCCCGCCAGATGGAGATCGCCCCCGGCACGGCGCTCTGGCAGCCCCGGGGCTGCGCCGAGTGCGGCTTTACCGGCTATCGAGGACGTACCGGCATTCACGAACTATTGCTGGTGGACGATCGCGTGCGCATGGCTATCCACCGCGGCGAAAACGAGGTGACGCTGATCCAACAGCTAGGAGCGGACTATGTCACCCTACGCCATGCCGGGCGGGAAAAGGCGCTGGCGGGGATCACCAGCTGGCAAGAGGTCCTGCGGGTCACCGAACAGCAGATCGCGGAGGCCTCCTGACATGGCGCTTTTTCGCTATCAGGCTGTTGATGAAAAGGGTAAAACCCGGCGCGGCATCCAGCAGGCGGATTCCGCCCGCCACGCGCGCCAGCTGCTGCGGGATAAGAACTGGCTGGCCCTGGATATTGCCCCGGCTGCCGGCGGCGGGCAACCGCGCTTTATCCGCCGGACTAACGCCCGCGATCTCGCCCTCGTCACCCGCCAGCTGGCGACGCTGGTCGCCGCCGCCATCCCGCTGGAAAAAGCGCTCGACGCGGTGGCTCAGCAGTGTGAGAAACCGCAGCTGAAAACCCTGATTGCCGGCGTGCGCGGCAAAGTGCTGGAAGGCCACGCGCTGGCGGAAGCGATGCGCGGCTACCCTGGCTGCTTCGACGCGCTCTACTGCGCGATGGTCGCCGCCGGCGAAGCTTCCGGCCATCTTGATGGCGTACTGAACCGGCTGGCGGACTACACCGAACAGCGCCAGCAGCTGCGCGCCCGGCTGCTGCAGGCGATGATTTACCCCATCGTGCTAACCCTGGTGGCGGTCAGCGTGATCGTCATTCTGCTGTCGACGGTGGTGCCGAAGGTTGTCGAGCAGTTTATCCACCTTAAGCAGGCGCTGCCGTTTTCTACCCGTCTGCTGATGGCGATGAGCGATATGCTGCGCGCCGCCGGTCCGTGGCTGCTGCTCGCCGCCATGCTCATGGCTCTGCTGCTGCGCTACCTGCTGCGGCAGCCGGCAAAGCGGCTGGCCTGGCACAGACTGCTGCTGCGCCTGCCGTTGATTGGCCGGGTCGCGCGCAGCGTTAACAGCGCCCGCTACGCCCGTACTCTGAGCATTCTCAACGCCAGCGCCGTTCCGCTGCTGCTGGCGATGCGCATCAGCGCGGAAGTATTAAGCAACGCCTGGGCTAAGCGCCAGCTCGAAGCCGCCAGCGACGCGGTACGCGAAGGCGTCAGCCTGCATCGCGCGCTCGAAATGACCCAGCTTTTCCCGCCGATGATGCGCTATATGGTCGCCAGCGGCGAACAGAGCGGCGAGCTCAACGACATGCTGGCGCGCGCGGCAGATAACCAGGACCGGGATCTGAGCGCGCAAATTCAGCTGGCCCTCAGCCTGTTTGAACCCCTGCTGGTAGTGGCGATGGCCGGCATGGTGCTGTTTATCGTCCTCGCCATTCTGCAACCGATACTGCAACTCAATACCCTGATGAGTATGTAATTGTTCTAATGGAGAAAAATATGCAACGACAGCGCGGCTTCACCTTACTGGAAATCATGGTGGTGATTGTTATCCTCGGCGTACTCGCCAGCCTCGTGGTGCCCAATCTGATGGGCAACAAAGAAAAGGCCGATCGGCAAAAAGTGGTCAGCGATCTTGTGGCGCTCGAAGGGGCGCTGGACATGTACAAACTGGACAACAGCCGCTATCCCACTACCGAGCAGGGGCTGCAGGCGCTGGTCAGCGCGCCATCGGCCGAGCCGCACGCGCGCAACTATCCCGAAGGCGGCTATATTCGCCGTCTGCCGCAGGATCCCTGGGGCAACGATTACCAGCTGCTAAGCCCCGGCCAGCATGAACAGGTCGATATTTTCAGCCTCGGGCCGGACGGCGTGCCGGAGAGCAATGACGATATCGGCAACTGGACGATTGGGAAAAAATAGTGCGACAGCGCGGCTTTACGTTGCTGGAGATGATGCTCATTTTGCTGCTGATGGGGGTCAGCGCAGGCATGGTGCTGCTGGCCTTCCCCGCCTCGCGCGATGATAGCGCGGCGCAGACCCTGGCGCGCTTTGAGGCGCAGCTGCGCTTTGTCCAGCAGCGAGGTCTACAAACCGGTCAGTTTTTTGGCGTCTCGGTGCATCCCGATAGATGGCAGTTTCTGGTCCTGCAAGCCCGCGAAAGCCATGAGCCCCCCTCTGTCGGCAACGACTGGAACGGCTATCGTTGGCTGCCGCTAAGCGCCGGACGCGTCGCCACTTCGGGCAGCGTCGTCGGGGACAAGCTACGCCTCGCTTTTCCGCAGGGCGAGGCCTGGACGCCGGGCGACAACCCCGATGTGCTGATCTTTCCCGGCGGGGAGATGACCCCCTTTCGGCTGACCGTCGGCGAAGCCACGGGTATCGCGTTTAATGCGCGCGGCGAAAGCCAGCCTCAACCGCAGGAGGCGCCATGAAAAAGCAGGCCGGCATGACGCTAATAGAAGTGATGGTCGCGCTGGTGGTCTTCGTCCTTGCCGGGCTGGCGGTGGTGCAGGCCACGCTCCAGCAAACCCGCCAGCTGGGGCGAATGGAGGAGAAAATTCTGGCCGGCTGGCTGGCGGATAATCAGCTGGTGCAGCTACGGCTGGAAAATCGCTGGCCCGCGCTGAGCTGGTCGGAAACCACGGTGCAGACGGCGGGCGTCAGCTGGCACATTCGCTGGCAGGGCGTGGAAACCGACCTCCCGCAGCTGCGGGCGCTGGACGTCGAGGTCCGCCATGCCAAAAGCGAAAAGATGCCCGTCTCTTCGCTGCGCACCTACGTGACGCCGCCATGATCCAGCGAGCTCGCGGATTTACCCTCGTTGAAATGCTGCTGGCGTTGACCATCCTCGCCGCGCTCAGCGTCGCTGCGGTCACGGTGCTGCAAAATGTGATGCGCGCCGATACGCTCACCCGCGATAAAGGCGAGCGCATCCAGATGCTGCAGCAAACGTTCAGCCAGATGGCGGCGGACTTTAGCCAAATCATTCCCCGCCGCAGCCGCGACAGCGCGAGCCTGTTTTTTGCCGGACGCTTTCAGCTCGGCAGCGACGACTGGGCGATCGCTTTTAGCCGCAACGGTTGGCCCAACCCTCTGGGGCTTCTGCCGCGTTCGGAAATTCAGAACGTCAGCTACCGCCTGCGCGGCAGCCACCTGGAGCGCCTGAGCTACGACCAGCAGGACCCGCTGCCCGGTAGTCTGCCCACGGTGACCGTTATGCAGCGCAACGTGCAGGCGTTTCGTCTGCGCTTTTACGCCAGCGGCCGCTGGCTGGATGAATGGCAGCAGCCGCAGAGGTTGCCCCAGGGGCTGGAGGTCACCCTGACGCTGGAGCCATACGGCGAGATCCGAAGGCTGTTTCTGCTTACGCCGGGAGGCAGCCAATGAATACCCGCCAGCGCGGCGTCGCCCTGCTTATGGTGCTGCTGATCCTCGCTCTGATGATGGTGCTGGCGAGCGCCATGACCGAGCGCAGCGCGCGGATGTATCAGCAAACCGCGACGACCCTCGATAACCTGCAGGCCAAATGGTACGCGCTGGGGGCGGAAACCCTGGCGGCGGCGTTGCTACAACGCGACGCGCTCGACTCGCCGAACCAAACCCATCTGGCGCAGAACTGGGCCCAGCAGGGGCGACGTTTTACGCTCAATGACGGCGAGATCTACGCCACCCTAAGCGACGCGCAGGCCTGCTTCAACCTCAACGCCATTAACCAGCTCAGCGGCGACGAAAGCGTTGAAATCCCTTATCCCGCACAGGTTTTTACCCGACTGCTGGAGAATCTCGGCAGCGAGCCGCTGCGCGCCTTACAGCTGACCGCCGCCCTGCGCGACTGGGTGGACAGCGATCGCCAGCCGCTGCTGAACGGCGCGGAAGATGAAGTCTATATGGCGCAATCCCCCGGCTATCTGAGCGGCAATCAGCCGCTGCAGGATGTCAGCGAACTGCGCCTGCTGGCCGGGATGGACGCGACGCTCTATCAGCGTCTGCTGCCCTACGTCTGCGCGCCTCCGGACGATGCGCTGCAGGTGAACGTCAATACCCTGCAGCCCGCTCAGGCCGCGCTACTGTCGGCGCTCTTCCCGGCTGAACTCACCCTTGCCGAAGCCCGGCAGCTGCTGCAGGCGCGCGCGGCCACCGGCTGGAGCAGCGTCGCCGCTTTCCTGTCGCAGCCGATACTACAAAAAACCGATACCGCCGCCGCGCGTCCGTGGCTGACGGTGCGCAGCGAGCGTTTTATCGCCACCTTCAGCGTAGTGATGGGCAGCGCCCGCTATCAGCAACGTAGCCTCCTGCAAAAGCAGGGGCGAACCTTCGGCGTCGTCCAGCGGCGCTATGGAATCTATTGGGTAGCCGATGAATAACCACCATACCTCTTCCGCCACCGTGCTGATTATTCGCCTCAATCCCGATGCCACGACGGCGATATGGCGGCTGGCCGCGCCGGGCGACGAGGCGCAGAGCGGAGAATGGCATCCTGACGTTGGCGATCCGACGCTCAACCTGCTGGCGCAACATTATCCGGCCTGGGTGCTGGTGCCCGCCAGCGACTGCGCGTTTCATCGCGTTACTCTGCCCGCCGGCGTGCGCCGAAATGCGCAGCAGGCCCTGGCGTTTTTACTCGAAGAACAGCTGGCAACAGAGGTCGAGGAGAGCCATTTTGCCCTGCTCCACCGGGATAAAAGCGATTGTGCCGTGGCGGTGGTCGGGCGGGAGAAGATGCGCGCCTGGCAGGCCTGGTGCGAACAACTCGGACTCAACGTGCTGGCCCTGACGCCGGATGCCCTAACCCTGCCGCACAACCCAACCGGCTGGAGCGCCGTACGCTGCGGCGAGCAGTGGCTGTTTCGCCACGATTCGGAGAGCGGTATGGCGGTGGAAACCTCATGGCTCGGCGAACTGCTGGTTCACTGGCCTGACCTCGCGCCCATCGCCTGCTACTCGCCGCCGCCGGAGATTGCCGCACCGTGGCAACCTCTGCCGACGCAGGATTTGCTGGAGCTGGCGGCGAGCAACCCGCAGGCGCGTAAAATCTGCTTATGCCAGGGCGATTTTGCCCCTGAACGCCGCCGGGCGCCGACGCCCCGACGCTGGCGCCCGGCTCTCGCCGCTGCGCTGGCGCTACTGCTGCTGTGGAGCGGGAATCGCCTCCACGACCATCTCGCGCTGGCGCGCCAGGCCGACGCCGCGGTACAGGCCAGCCGTGACTTTTACCGCCAGTGGTTCAAAAGCGAAAAAAACCTCGTCAATCCACGTCTGCAAATGCAGCAGCATCTGCGTCGACTGGCAAGCGCAAGCGCCCGGCCGGCGCTCATCTCGCGGCTCGGCGCTCTGCAGCAAATCATTGCTGAAACGCCGGGCATTCGCCTGCGCACCCTGAGCTATGATGCCGGGCGCAACGCGCTGCAGCTGGAGATATCCGCCGTCTCATCGCAGGCTCTGGAGCAGTTCAGCCAGCGGGCGCGGGCCGGCTTCCGCGTGCAGAGCGGGGAAATGAAACCGCGCGCAGACGGTATTGAAGGGCGTCTGACGCTGGAGGATAACGATGCATAACCTGATGACCTTATGGCAACAGCGTACGCGCCGCGAACGGCATCTGCTGCTGGGCATGGGCGTGATGCTGATTATCGGCCTGGTCTATTACGCTTTATGGCAGCCCTGGCAAAGTCGCGAGACACAGTGGCGGCAAACGCTGACCCGGGAGCAGGCCAGTCTGCAGTGGATGCGCCAGCAGACTCCCCTTCTGCAGCAGCTTCGCCAGCAGAAATCGCCTGCCGCGCCGCAAGAGCCATCAACGGTGATTATGCGCGAAGCCGCCCGCCACGGGATCGCCATCGTTCGCCTGCAGCCGCAGGGAGCTCGCCTGGGCCTTAGCGTGCAGCCCGCCGATTTTCAGGCGCTGATGGCATGGCTCGACGCGCTGGGGCAGGCGGGGATGACCACCGTTACGCTGACGGTGGCCGCCGTGGCGCAGCAGCCCGGCCGGGTCACCGTCACTACGCTGGTGCTGGAGCGCAGCGATGAAAAATAAAATCACTATCGGCCTGCTGCTGGCGGCGGTCTATCTCTTCTGGCTACTGCTTAGCGCGCCGGCGAGACTGCTGGCCCTGGCGCTGCCGGAAGGCGCGCGGCTCGGCGAAACCACGGGCACCCTGTGGCAAGGAGAAGCCCGTCAGGCCAGCTGGCGCGGTTTTGACATCGCCCATTTACGCTGGGAGTTTGGCTTTTCGTCGTGGCTTCCCGGCTGGCATATCGCGTTTAGCGCCCCCTCCGGCCTGCGCGGCCAGGCCTGGCTGCACGGCCTGAACGAGTTTGTGGTGCGCGAGGGCCGACTCGTGATTCCGGCCCGGACGATCGGCCAGCGGCTGGCGCTCGGGATACCGCTGGAAGCTCGTGGCCAGGTGATGCTGACGCTACCGGAAGCCCGTTTTAACGCTGGCGGCTGCCGACAGATAAGCGCGGGCGCCGTGCAGTGGCAGGATGCGGCGCTCACCTCCCCCGCCGGTTCGCTCGAACTGGCCCAGGTTAGCGGCAAACTAAGCTGCACCCCGGCGGGCGCGCTGGCTATCGCCCTGACCCAGGATTCCCATCAGCTTAGCCTCACCGGACAGGGCGTTCTGACACCCGACGGGCGCTATACGTTTAACGGCATGCTGCAAACCCGTCAGGCGGCTCCGGCGCTGCTGACGCTGCTGGTTGCGCAAACCGGCCGTAAAGATAAGCAGGGGCGCACGCCGTGGCAGTGGCAGGGACAGTGGCTATCCGAGGAGAAAAAATAGCCGTGGAAAACATCGCATTGTTACCCGAGTTCGCCGCGCAATTCCCGTTAATCTGGGGCGGTTTTTTATTCTTGTCCGGACTGGCGTTCGGCAGCTTTTTTAACGTCGTTATCCATCGTTTACCGCTGATGATGGAGTACGCAGAGGGAGTGAATCTCTGCCTCCCCGCATCGTTCTGTCCGCAGTGCCGTCAACCCATCGCCTGGCGGGACAATATCCCGCTGCTGAGCTTTTTATGGCTCAAGGGGCGTTCGCGCTGCTGCGGGCGACCGATTTCACGTCGCTATCCGCTGATGGAGCTGGCGACCGGCGCGCTGTTTATGCTGGTCGGGTACCTGATCCCTGCGGGCATGCCGCTGCTGGGCGGGTTAATTTTATTGTCGCTGCTGCTGATCCTCGCCGCCATCGACGCGCAAACGCAGCTGCTGCCTGACAGGCTGACTCTGCCGCTGCTGTGGGCCGGGCTGCTGTTCAATCTTACCGATCTCTTCGCGCCGCTGGCGGAGGCGGTCGTTGGCGCGATGGCCGGGTATCTATCGCTGTGGTCAGTGTACTGGGTGTTCCGTCTGCTGACCGGTAAAGAGGCGCTGGGCTACGGTGATTTCAAGCTGCTGGCGGCGCTCGGCGCGTGGCTCGGCTGGCAGGCGCTGCCGCATACGCTGCTGCTGGCTTCCGCCAGCGGCCTGATCTGGACGCTGCTGCAGCGCCTGGTAACCCGTCGTTCGCTCGAACAGCCTCTGGCCTTCGGCCCCTGGCTGGCGCTGGCGGGCGGCGGCATCTTTTTGTGGGGCCAGGTATAAAATATCCCCTGCTCGCGCTGCGCTTAGCAGGGCTACGGGCGGTGCTGGTCGGGTAGCCGGGTAAGGCGTTTACGCCGCAACCCGGGAACTCTCCGGCTACGAATACTTTTTGGTGCGGCGGGTCGGGGCGGTATTGGCCGGATCGTCGGGCCAGACGTGCTTCGGATAGCGCCCTTTCATCTCTTTTTGTACCTCGCGGTAGCTCCCCTGCCAGAACGCGCCTAAATCACGGGTGATCTGCAGCGGGCGCTGCGCCGGCGAAAGCAGCTCCAGCACCAGCGGCACCCGCCCCTGGGCGATAGTCGGAGTGGTCGCCTCGCCAAACATCTCCTGCATTCGCACCGCCAGCGCCGGCGGGTTTTCATCGTGATAGCGAATCGCAATGCGGCTACCGGTCGGCACCGTATAATGCGTGGGCAACTCGCTGTCCAGCTTCTGGCGCAGCGGCCACGGCAGCCAGTTTTGCAGCGCCTGACGCACGTCCAGCGTCTTCAGAGCCCGCAGCGAATGGACGCCCGCCATCTGCGGCAGCAGCCACTGTTCAAGCGAGGCCAGCAGCGACGCCTCATCAACGGCCGGCCACGCCTCCTCCGGCAGCCACTGCGCCGCGCAGTGCAGCCGCAGACGCAGCTGCTCCGCCTCCGGCGTCCAGTTGAGCACGTTCAGTCCCTTCTCTCGGATCCCATTAAGCATCGCCTGATGCAGTTCCTCTTCCGCCGGCTTCGCCAGCGGCTGGGTCTTGATGACCAGGCGTCCGATACAGGTGCGCCGCCAGGCCTTCAGCGTGCCTGGCGCCTCATCCCACTCGACGGTATCGGAACGCCGGACCAGCGCCGGACACTGCTCAATCAGCGCGTGAATATCGACCGGCAGCGCCAGCAGGATCCGCGCATCTGACGATGCGCTCCCCTGCAGCAGCAGCGGCGCAATCAGCCATTCGTGGCGGCTCAGGGCATCATCGGCGTCAAGCATCGCCCCCATCCCGTTAGCCAGCTGGTAGCGCCCCTCCTGACCGCGACGATGGGCGATACGGTCGGCAAAAGCGGAGGCCAGCAGCGCCGCGATGCTGTCGGCGTCGGGCTGACCGCCGCGAACCGCCAGCCTTTTCATCAGCTGCTGCGCCCGCTGCTGCCAGTTGCCCTGCTGACGGGCAAACGCCGCGCTGAGATCGCTATTGCCGCCGCGCGGCGGCTCTTCAAGGATCGCCGCCAGCTTAGCCGCCGTGGCG
Organism: Klebsiella sp. GW_Kp181; assembly: GCF_040062315.1. Lineage (NCBI taxonomy): Bacteria > Pseudomonadati > Pseudomonadota > Gammaproteobacteria > Enterobacterales > Enterobacteriaceae > Klebsiella > Klebsiella sp. GW_Kp181. The sequence goes on along the minus strand of NZ_JBEAFR010000045.1, from coordinate 32,184 downwards.
GCGCCATCGGCATCCTCCGCGGCCGTCAGCATTGCCGCCAGACGCGGATCGTTACCTAACGCCGCCATTTTGCGCCCGTGCGCCGACAGCCGGTCACCTTCCAGCGCAGAAAGGTCAGTGAGCAGACGCCGGGCCGCCGCCAGGTTGGTCGCAGGCGGCAGATCCAGCCAGCTGAGCTGGGCCGGGTCCTGACATCCCCACTGCAATAGCTCCAGCAGTAGCGACGACAAATCGCTTTGCAGGATTTCCGGGTCGCCCTGCGCCGCCGCGCGCTCGGCCTGCTCCTTTGCCAGCAGATGCAGGCAGATACCCGGCTCCAGACGCCCGGCTCGACCGGCGCGCTGGGTCATTGAGGCCTGGCTGATGCGCTGCGTCACCAGGCGAGTGAGCCCGGTCCGGGCGTCAAAGCGCGCGACTCGCTCCTGAGCGCTATCCACCACCAGCCGAATCCCCTCGATGGTCAGACTGGTTTCGGCGATGTTGGTTGCCAGCACCACTTTGCGCATCCCTGCTGGCGCAGGCAGTATCGCCTTACGCTGCTCGCTCAACGGCAACGCGCCGTACAGCGGGCACAGCACAACATCGCTCGCCACCCGCTCCGCCAGCCGCTCCTGCACGCGCTGAATTTCTCCTACCCCGGGCAGAAACAGCAGCATTGAGCCGTTCTCGCTACGCAGCAGCTCTGCGGCGGCTATCGCCACAGCCTCGTCAAAACGCTGATGAGTCGGCAACGGCAAAAAACGCCGTTCAACCGGAAACGCGCGCCCTTCGGAAACGATAACCGGCGCCTCCGGCAGCAGCTTCTGCAGGCGTTCATTATCCAGCGTCGCCGACATAATCAGCAGCTTAAGATCGTCGCGCAGTCCCTGCTGGACGTCGAGCAGCAGCGCCAGCGCCAGATCCGCCTGCAGGCTGCGTTCGTGGAATTCATCAAGGATCGCCAGCCCCACGCCGCTCAGCTCAGGATCGCGCTGGATCATCCGCGTTAAAATACCTTCGGTCACCACTTCGAGGCGCGTGTTCGGCCCGACGCAGCTCTCCGCGCGCATGCGATAGCCCACCGTCTCGCCGGGCTTTTCTCCCAGCAGTTCCGCCAGCCGCTGCGCCACGTTACGCGCGGCCAGCCGCCGCGGCTCCAGCAGGATTATGCGTCCGTTGATTTTACCTTCGGCGAGAATTTGCAGCGGCAGCCAGGTGGATTTCCCGGCGCCGGTTGGCGCGTTAAGCAAAACCTGCGGCGCATGCTGCAGGGCAGAGAGAAGTTCAGGGAGGACGGCGGCAACCGGCAATGAGGACACGAAGCGCTCCGGGGGTTAACATGTGAGGGCAAGCATTGTAGCATCCCGATAATTCATTACCGAGTCTCTATCATGTCCGAGCCGAAAAGGCTGTTTTTCGCCATTGAACTTCCTGGAGAAGTTCAGCAGCAGATCGTTCACTGGCGCGCCGCCAGCTTTCCCGAGGATGCGGGTCGACCGGTGGCGGCGGCTAACCTCCATCTGACGCTGGCCTTTCTTGGCGAAGTGAGCGCGGACAAGCAGCGGGCGCTGTCTGCAATGGCCGGACGGATCCGCCAGCCGGGCTTTACCCTGACGCTTGACGATGCCGGGCAGTGGCTACGTTCGCGGGTGGTGTGGCTGGGTACTCGTCAGCCGCCGCGCGGGGTTTTGCAATTAGCGAATATGCTGCGCGCCCAGGCCGCCCGCAGCGGCTGCTATCAAAGCCCGCAGCCGTTTCATCCGCACATCACCCTGCTGCGCGACGCGCGCCACGCGGTGCCTATTCCGCCGCCCGGATTTAGCTGGGCGTTTGCGGTCAACGAATTTGTTCTCTACCAATCCAGCTTTAGCCGCGGACGCACGCGCTATCAGGCGCTGGAACGTTACCCTTTCGACAAGGAAAGCTGATGCTGTTCACTCCTCCCCTGCAGTCCGCCATCCTGATTAAACGTTACAAACGGTTTCTCGCCGACGTCATGACCCCGGATGGACGCGAGCTGACCCTGCACTGCCCCAATACCGGCGCCATGACCGGCTGCGCCGCGCCGGGCGACACCGTCTGGTATTCCACCTCAGATAATCCTAAACGCAAATATGCTCACACATGGGAATTAACTGAAACCGTCGAGGGCGCGACAATTTGTGTTAATACTCTACGTGCTAATACGTTGGCGAAAGAGGCGATTCTGGCAGGTAAAATTCCCGAGCTTGTAGGCTACAACACGCTGAAAAGCGAAGTGAAGTATGGTGATGAAAGCAGCCGTATTGATATTCTGTTACAAGCAGATGACCGACAAAACTGCTATATTGAAGTGAAATCGGTTACGTTGGCGGAAAAGGAATACGGTTATTTCCCCGATGCGGTCACCGAGCGCGGCCAGAAGCACCTGCGGGAGCTGATGAGCGTGGCGGCGGCGGGCGATCGGGCGGTGATATTGTTCGCGGTGCTTCATTCCGCGATCGACCGTTTCTCTCCCGCGCATCATATTGATGCCAGATACGCACAGCTATTGATTGAGGCGCAAAACAAGGGGGTGGAAATTCTCGCGTACAAGGCGGAACTTTCTACCGAGATGATGACTCTGAATAAGCCAATTACCGTGGTGTTAACCCCCGGTAAATAAACGGCTAAATAGTATTCGGGTCGCGAGCGCAAATACGCTTTTCCTCACAGGGTTGTCAAGTGTAACGTTTAGATAATTGCTATCCGGAAAAGCATCTGCTATTTATAGCGGCCTGATTTTTCCCCCAACACGGGGATCGATAGTGCGTGTTAAGGAGAAGCAACATGCAAGAAGGGCAAAACCGTAAAACATCGTCCCTGAGTATTCTCTCCATCGCTGGGGTGGAGCCGTACCAAGTGAAGCCGGGCGAAGAGTATATGAACGAAGCCCAGCTGGCGCACTTCAAGCGCATTCTTGAAGCGTGGCGTAATCAACTTAGGGATGAAGTGGATCGCACCGTAACGCATATGCAGGATGAAGCTGCTAACTTCCCGGACCCGGTAGACCGTGCCGCTCAGGAAGAAGAGTTCAGCCTGGAGCTGCGTAACCGCGACCGCGAACGTAAACTGATCAAAAAGATCGAGAAAACGCTGAAAAAAGTCGAAGACGAAGATTTCGGCTTCTGTGAATCTTGTGGCGTCGAGATTGGTATCCGTCGTCTGGAAGCGCGCCCGACCGCCGACCTGTGCATTGATTGCAAAACGCTGGCGGAAATTCGCGAAAAACAGATGGCAGGCTAATCACTTCGCTGATGCATCTCTGGCGGGAGCTTTCTCCCGCCCTGATGCTTTAGTCATATCATGAAAGATTCACACTATATCGGGCGCTTTGCCCCCTCACCCTCCGGTGAACTCCACTTCGGCTCATTAATCGCCGCGCTTGGCAGCTATCTGCAGGCTCGGGCGCAGAACGGTATCTGGCGCGTGCGCATTGAAGATATCGATCCGCCGCGTGAAGTCCCCGGCGCCGCTGAAACTATCCTTCGTCAATTAGACCACTACGGCCTGCACTGGGACGGAGAGGTACTCTGGCAGTCAAAACGTCACGAAGCCTATCGCGAGCGCCTGGCCTGGCTGCGCGAGCAGGGCCTCTGCTACTACTGCACCTGCACCCGCGCGCGTATCCACGGTATGGGCGGCATCTACGACGGCCACTGCCGGGATTTACGCCTCGGCGCGGAAAACGCCGCTCTGCGTCTGCGGCAAACTCGTCCAGTCCTTGAATTTTATGACCAGCTGCGCGGCACCATCGTTGCCGACGAGCCGCTGGCGCGCGAAGATTTTATTATCCATCGCCGCGATGGGCTGTTCGCCTATAATCTGGCGGTGGTGGTGGACGATCATTTTCAGGGCGTCAGCGAAATCGTCCGCGGCGCCGATCTTATCGAACCAACGGTACGGCAGATTTCTCTCTATCAGCATTTTGGCTGGCAGGCGCCGGATTATATCCATTTACCGCTGGCCCTCAACGCGCAGGGCAATAAACTGTCGAAGCAAAACCACGCTCCGGCACTGTCTGAAGGCGACCCGCGGCCAGAAATTGTGCGGGCGCTAACGTTTCTTAATCAGGATGTCATTCAGGAATGGCAGACGCTGAGCATTGAGGATTTACTCAAGTACGCGATAGCGAACTGGCGGCCGGAGCAAATCCAGCATTCTCAAATGCGTTCCGCTGAGCTATGATTAGCCGCTATTTTTTTGTCCTGAAGTCCGTCTGACACTACGAGGTGTACCATTTTTACCCGAGTCGCTAATTTTTGCCGTAAGGTGCTAAGCCGTGAAGAGCGCGAGGCAGAAGCCGCCGTCGAACAACTACATATGACGGTTATCCCGCGTGAGCAGCATGCAATTTCCCGCAAAGATATCAGTGAAAATGCCCTCAAGGTCATGTACAGACTCAACAAGGCGGGCTACGAATCATGGCTGGTCGGCGGCGGCGTACGCGACCTGCTGCTGGGCAAAAAACCCAAAGATTTTGACGTCACCACCAACGCGACCCCGGAACAGGTGCGTAAGCTGTTCCGCAACTGCCGTCTGGTCGGCCGTCGCTTCCGCCTGGCGCACGTGATGTTCGGGCCGGAAATTATCGAAGTCGCGACCTTCCGCGGCCATCATGAAGGCCACACCACCGATCGCATCACCTCCCAGCGCGGCCAGAACGGCATGCTGCTGCGCGACAACATCTTCGGTTCGATTGAAGAAGACGCCCAGCGTCGCGACTTTACCATCAACAGCCTCTATTACAGCGTGGCGGATTTTACCGTCCGCGACTACGTCGGCGGCATGAAAGATCTGCAGGATGGCGTTATCCGCCTGATCGGCGATCCGGAGACCCGCTATCGTGAAGATCCGGTGCGGATGCTGCGCGCGGTACGGTTTGCGGCGAAGCTCGGCATGAGCATCAGCGAAGAGACCGCCGAGCCGATCCCACGCCTGGCGACGCTGCTGCACGATGTGCCGCCGGCGCGTCTGTTTGAAGAAGTCCTGAAGCTGCTGCAGGCCGGCGACGGATATCAAACCTATATCCTGCTGCGCGAATATAATCTGTTCCAGCCGCTGTTCCCGACCATTACCCGCTACTTCACCGAGCGCGGCGATAGTCCAATGGAGCGTATCATCAGCCAGGTGCTGAAGAATACCGATAACCGTATTCGCAACGACATGCGCGTTAATCCGGCGTTCCTGTTCGCGGTGATGTTCTGGTACCCGCTGCTGGAAACCGCGCAGAAAATCGCTCAGGAGAGCGGGCTGGCCTACTACGATGCCTTCGCGCTGGCGATGAACGACGTGCTGGACGAAGCCTGCCGTACGCTGGCGATCCCGAAACGCATCACCACTCTGGTGCGCGATATCTGGCAGCTTCAGCTGCGGATGTCCCGCCGTCAGGGCAAACGCGCGTGGAAGCTGATGGAGCATCCAAAATTCCGCGCCGCCTACGATCTGCTGGAGCTGCGCGCCGGCGCCGAGAACAATGGCGAACTGCAGCGCCTGACCAAATGGTGGGGCGAGTTCCAGGTCGCCGCGCCGCCGGCTCAGAAAAATATGCTGGATGATTTGGGTGACGATCCGGCTCCACGTCGTCGCAACCGCCGTCCGCGTAAACGCGCGCCGCGTCGCGAAGGTAGCGCATGACGCTTGCTTATATCGCTATCGGCAGCAATCTGGCTTCTCCGCTGGAGCAGGTTAACGCTGCCGTCAACGCGCTGGCGGAGATTCCTGACAGCCGGGTGATAAGCGTTTCCTCTTTCTACCGTACACCGCCGCTGGGGCCGCAGGATCAGCCTGACTACCTCAACGCCGCCGTGGCGCTGGAGACCTCTCTCGCCCCAGAGGCGCTGCTCGACCACACTCAGCGCATTGAGCTGCAGCAGGGCCGTACCCGTAAAGCTGAACGCTGGGGCCCCCGCACGCTGGATCTCGATATCATGCTGTTCGGCGAGGAAGTGTTGAATACTCCGCGCCTGACCGTGCCGCACTACGATATGAAAAACCGCGGTTTTATGCTGTGGCCGCTGTTTGAAATTGCGCCTGAACTACGTTTCCCCGACGGTTTGGCATTGCGCGATGTTCTGGCCACTCTCGGCGCAGAAAAACCCGCTAGCTGGTAATACCCCTTCATTTTTTAGCAATTACGGCGATCGTGGTAATCGGTTGCCTAAAACCATTGCCCCCCTGAATGCGGCTGCTAGAATGCCGGTTAAAATGACTTTCATCATCAGGAAACGTTATGAAACCGACCACTATCGCCCTGCTGCAGAAATGCAAACAGGAGAAGAAACGCTTCGCCACTATCACTGCCTATGACTACAGCTTTGCAAAGCTGTTTGCCGATGAGGGTATCAACGTGATGCTGGTCGGCGATTCGCTGGGCATGACGGTACAGGGCCACGACTCCACCCTGCCGGTGACCGTAGAAGATATCGCCTACCATACCCGCGCGGTGCGCCGCGGAGCGCCAAACTGCCTGCTGCTCGCCGATCTGCCGTTTATGGCTTACGCCACGCCGGAACAGACCTTCGAGAACGCCGCCATCGTGATGCGCGCGGGGGCCAATATGGTCAAAATCGAGGGCGGCGCATGGCTGGCGGATACGGTGAAAATGCTCGCCGAGCGCGCGGTACCCGTGTGCGGGCACCTCGGGCTGACTCCCCAGTCGGTGAACGTCTTCGGCGGTTATAAAATTCAGGGGCGCGGCGATGCCGGGCAAGTTCTGCTGGATGATGCGCTGGCGTTAGAAGCGGCGGGCGCACAGCTGCTGGTCCTGGAGTGCGTGCCGGTCGAGCTGGCGAAACGCGTCACCGAGGCGCTCACCATCCCGGTAATCGGCATCGGCGCGGGCAACGTCACCGATGGACAGATCCTCGTGATGCATGATGCCTTTGGTATCACCGGTGGTCACATTCCCAAATTTGCCAAAAATTTCCTGAGCACAGCGGGCGACATGCGCGCCGCGGTACGGCAATATGTTGCCGAAGTGGAGTCCGGTGAATATCCGGGCGAAGAACACAGTTTCCATTAAGGAGTATTGTTGTGCTGATTATTGAAACCCTGCCGCTGCTGCGCCAGCATATCCGCCGTTTACGTCAGGAAGGCAAACGCATTGCGCTGGTTCCCACCATGGGCAACCTGCACGATGGTCATATGAAGCTGGTCGATGCGGCAAAAGCCAGCGCGGATGTGGTGGTAGCCAGTATTTTCGTCAATCCGATGCAGTTTGACCGCCCGGACGATCTGGCGCGCTATCCGCGAACCCTGCAGGACGATTGCGAGAAGCTGAACAAACGCAAAGTCGATTTAATTTTTGCCCCTGCGGCGGCGGAAATTTATCCGCACGGCATCGAAAATCAGACTTACGTCGATGTTCCAGGACTGTCGACGATGCTCGAAGGCGCCAGCCGTCCTGGTCACTTCCGCGGCGTTTCGACCATCGTCAGCAAGCTGTTTAACCTGGTACAGCCGGATGTCGCCTGCTTCGGCGAAAAAGATTTCCAGCAGCTGGCGCTCATCCGCAAGATGGTGGCCGATATGGGCTATGACATCGAGATTATCGGCGTGCCGATTATGCGCGCTAAAGATGGGCTGGCGCTGAGCTCGCGCAACGGTTATCTCAGCGCTGAGCAGCGCAAAATTGCGCCGGGACTGCATAAAGTGATGAATAGCGTGGCGGAGAAACTGGCGGCCGGCGAGCGTAATCTTGACGAGGTTATCGCGATTGCCGCTCAGGAGCTGAACGAAAAAGGCTTCCGCGCCGATGATATTCAGATCCGCGATGCCGATACGCTGCTCGACCTGACGGAAACCAGTAAGCGAGCGGTGATCCTGATGGCGGCCTGGCTCGGCGAAGCGCGTTTGATCGACAATCAGATCGTCGCACTCGCTGGCTAGACACGGGTTAAAAATCAGGCAATACTGCCAGGAATTTCCTCAAGGCGGACGTCATGTCCGCTTTGTTATCGTTAAGCTTTAAAGGTAGACGTTATGATTCGTAATATGCTGCAGGGCAAACTCCACCGCGTTAAAGTCACGCAGGCCGACCTGCACTATGAAGGCTCCTGCGCTATTGATCAGGATTTCCTCGATGCGTCCGGCATCCTTGAAAACGAGGCTATTCATATCTGGAACGTGACCAACGGTAATCGTTTCACCACCTACGCCATCGCCGCAGAGCGCGGGTCGCGAATTATCTCCGTTAACGGCGCGGCGGCACACTGCGCCAACGTCGGTGATATTTTGATTATCGCCAGCTTCGTCACCATGCCTGACGAAGAAGCCCGCACCTGGCAGCCGAAAGTCGCCTATTTCGAGGGCGAAAACGAAATGAAGCGCCAGGCAAAAGCCATTCCGGTACAGGTTGCCTGATCTACCCCTGCGGCTGATTGCTTATCAGCCGCGACATCGTCTCCAGCGAATCCGTTCTGAGAATATATAGCCTTTTCAATAAGAACGGATTGTCGCCCGGCTTTACCTTACCTCTCACGGTAGTCACCGCCAGATGAAAACCGGCGTCGTTCGCCGCCTGAACCGCCTTAGCGTTATAGCCGCCAAACGGATAAGAAAGATAGAGCACGTGGGGATTAAACTGCGCCAGCGCCCGCCGCGAGTGTTCAAAATCAAACAGAATATTGTGATAGCTGCGGCTGAGCAGAATCGGATGACGCCGGGCATCACCCCGATGCAGGAAATGGGTATGCGACTGCACGTCGAAGACATCCTGAATCTGTTTTAACTCGGAAATGCTCATAAACTGCAGCGAGTTCGGCGCCCATTTCTGCGGATGGCGCTTGATGCGCGATGAAATAATAAAAGCCGTAGCGTGAAAGCCATATTGCTTAAGAATCGGGTACGCATAGCGGTTGACCGATTTCAGACCATCGTCAAAAGTGATCACCACCGAACGCGCCGGAAGATTCACTTTATTACGCAGATAACCTTCCAGTTGATACATGCTCAGCGTGGCATAGCCCTGGTCGTGTAGCCAGGTCATCTGGTTGCTGAAGGCGCGAACGGAAGTCGTGGTCGAGGTATGACGAAACCGGGTGTTTTCTTCGTCACGCAGAATATGGTGATAAGTGAGTATGGGGATGCCGTTATCTTCCTGCGCATCCAGACTGCTCACCCACGCCAGGCGGTTACCGATGCGTATCTGAAACCAGGTTTGATTCAACCGATCCCGGAGCTTGCTGATAATCGGATAGCGCAAATTATTCGCCAGGGTGCCGAACGGCGCGCTGCCAGCGGAGGGGCCATCATAGACGGGCGTATCTTTCCAGGTAATGAGATTCTGGTTGCTCAGAGGCTTATGCAGGTCGCCGAGGCTATCCTCAACCCGCTGCTTGCCCTGCACCGGCCCAAGGTGGCCTTTATCGATAAAGCCGGTCGCAGAGCCAAAATTAAACTCGTAGTAATCGGCTGCGGTCGGCACTACCGCCAGTATTTGCCCTGCCCGTACGTTGCCGACGCTCACTACCTGGTTGCCAACCTGCGCCCAGATATCCGCATCTTCGGTCGTTTGCATATAGCGCGCGGGGGTGCCCTGCTGGCTTAACAGGCTGGCGGAAGCGCTGCACGCCGTAAGCAGAAGGAGTAAAACAAACATTCGGGCAAGCATGCGCATCGAACCGGTAGATAAAAACTGCCGTCATTGTAACAAAAGCGCGATCAATACCAATGCTTAATTCCCGTACGGCTCATGCAGCAGCCGGAAGGGTGGATTCTTTTGCTGCTGATGCCAGAGACTGCTCACCGCCGGGCCTCCGGCGCTGACAATGGCGTGTCGGAAGGCTTCGCTGCTCAGGCTCTGGCGCAGCAAATACATACTTTCCAGTAATGAATAGTCGATCCCGGAAATCACTTCACAGTGGGTGTGCTTATGGCTCATCAGCGCCGCCACGCGATAAGGCGCCGCGCCGGATTTATCGGTCAGGAAAATAACGCCTTCGCCGCTGTCCGTCTCATGTAGCGCATCGCACATCATACGGCTCAGCATATTGCTGCTGAGATTGCGCCAGTAGTTGACCGCCCGGCACTGCGTCAACGGCCCAAACTTTTTCTCCAGACGATCCAGCATCTCCTGCGCCAGTTCATCGTGACAGGTAATCACCCAACCTAACATCGCCTACCTCCTTAGCAGGCAAACAATTTAGCAAGGCAAATGATGAATATCGGTGATGGCAATCAAATTGTTGGCTGGCGCTTTGCCTCAGTGAGCAGCAAAGCGCCATCGGTCGTTAAATTAGCTGCGCAGCCCGCGTCCGCGCTGGATCAGATACCAGCACAGGAGATAAAACGCGACGATAAACACGACCAGCACGCCGAAGGTCGTCGCCAGCGGAACATCGTTAATTCCGAGGAAACCGTAGCGGAAGCCGCTGATCATATAGACGATCGGATTGAGATGCGACAGCCCTTGCCAGAAGGGCGGCAGCAGGGTCAGGGAATAAAAAACCCCGCCGAGGTAGGTCAAGGGCGTCAGCACGAAGGTCGGAATAAGGCTGATGTCGTCAAAGGTTTTAGCAAACACCGCGTTCAGCAGGCCGGCCAGCGAGAATAGCACGGCGGTCAGTATCAGGGTCAGAGCGACAAATACCCACGAGTGGACCTGGAACGGAACGAAAAACAGCGAAATCGCCGTCACCAGAATCCCGACGCACAGACCGCGGGCAACCCCGCCGCCCACATAGCCGGCGATCACCACGTGCGTGGGGACCGGTGCGACCAGCAGTTCTTCAATATTGCGCTGGAATTTGGCGCTGAAGAAAGAGGACGCCACGTTGGCATAGGCGTTGGTGATCACCGCCATCATGATCAGACCCGGCACGATAAACTGCATATAGGTAAAACCGTGCATCTCACCGATGCGCGAACCGATCAGATTGCCAAAAATGACAAAGTAGAGGGTCATGGTTATCACCGGCGGCACCAGTGTCTGGACCCAGATACGCATAAACCGATGGATCTCTTTGGTCCAGATGCTTTTCAGCGCGACCCAATAAAGCTGCATCATGCTGATTCTCCTTTCCGGTCATGCACCAGCGTGACAAACAGTTCTTCAAGCCGGTTTGCTTTGTTACGCATACTTAATACTTGTATTCCCTGCGCGCTCAGCTGAGTGAACACGCTGTTAATCCCCTGCTCGCGCAGCACTTCTACCTCCAGAGTCGACGTATCGACCAGACGATACTGATAGCCTTCCAGCACCGGCAGCGGGCTTTTGGGAGCCAGGTCGAGAATAAAAGTTTCTGATTTCAGCTTGGCCAGCAGCGCTTTCATCGATGTGTTTTCCACCAGCTCGCCGCGCTGAATAATGCCGATATTGCGGCACAGCATTTCGGCCTCTTCCAGATAGTGGGTGGTCAGGATAATCGTCGTGCCTTTATCGTTGAGATCTTTCAAAAATCCCCACATCGAGCGACGAAGCTCAATATCCACTCCCGCCGTGGGCTCATCGAGGATCAGCAGCTTCGGTTCATGCATCAACGCGCGGGCGATCATCAGGCGGCGCTTCATGCCGCCGGAGAGCATCCGCGCGCGCTCGTTGCGCTTTTCCCATAGGTCGAGCTGTTTGAGGTACTTTTCACTGCGGACAATCGCTTCTTTGCGCTCAACGCCATAGTAGCCCGCCTGGTTGACCACAATCTGCTGCACGGTTTCAAACGGGTTGAAGTTGAACTCCTGCGGCACCAGACCGAGCTGGCGTTTGGCGTTCACCACATCCTTTTGCAGATCGTAGCCAAAAACATTCACCTCGCCGGAGGTTTTATTTACCAGCGAACTGATAATGCCGATAGTGGTCGATTTCCCCGCGCCGTTAGGCCCCAGGAGCGCGTAAAAATCGCCCGCTTCGACCTGCAGATCGATTCCGCGCAGCGCCTGAACTCCACCGGGGTAGGTTTTCTTGAGCTGTTTTAGTTCCAGAGCAATGGTCATTAAAGGTCTCTTCTCGTGTCGCGACACGCGATGGGTTGTTTTAAAAAATGTGAGGTTACCCTATATTAGCGCAACGCACTTACTTGGTTACAGGCCCGTAAACATCCATGAACGATATAGATACACTCATCAGCAACAATGCACTATGGTCAAAAATGCTGGTGGAGGAAGACCCCGGTTTCTTTGAGAAGCTGGCACAAGCGCAAAAACCGCGCTTTCTGTGGATTGGATGTTCCGATAGCCGCGTCCCCGCCGAACGTTTGACCGGGCTGGAACCCGGCGAGCTGTTTGTACACCGTAACGTTGCAAACCTGGTGATTCATACCGACCTGAACTGTCTTTCCGTGGTGCAGTACGCGGTTGATGTACTGGAAGTCGAGCACATCATCATCTGCGGCCACTACGGCTGCGGCGGCGTGCAGGCGGCAATTGAAAATACCGAGCTTGGCCTGATCGACAACTGGCTGCTGCATATCCGCGATATCTGGTTTAAGCACAGCTCATTACTGGGTGAGATGCCCGAAGAGCGTCGCCTTGATACGCTGTGTGAATTGAATGTGATGGAGCAGGTTTACAACCTGGGTCACTCAACGATTATGCAGTCGGCGTGGAAGCGCGGACAGAAAGTGACCATCCACGGCTGGGCCTACGGCATTCACGACGGCATGTTACGCGATCTTGACGTGACCGCCGTCAGCCGCGAAACGCTGGAACAGCGCTATCGCCAGGGTATTTCCAACCTTAAAAGCAAGCACGTCAATCACAAGTAATTCACGCGCTCCTCTTAATTATTATCCCGGGCCGCCGGGATAGATAATCCGCTTTATTCGTCGAGCAGGGTCACTTTGCCGATATAGGGCAGGTGACGGTAGCGCTGAGCATAGTCAATGCCGTAGCCCACGACGAATTCATCCGGGATCGCAAAACCGACGAACTCTACCGGCACGTTAACTTCACGGCGGCTTGGCTTATCGAGCAGGGTACAAATCGCCAGGGATTTAGGTTCACGCAGGCTAAGAATTTCACGCACTTTTGACAGCGTGTTGCCGGAGTCAATGATGTCTTCCACGATCAGCACATCTTTACCGCGGATGTCTTCATCCAGATCTTTGAGGATTTTGACGTCGCGGGTGGTGGACATGCCGCTGCCGTAGCTGGATGCGGTCATGAAATCGACTTCATGGGGTACCTGAACTTCACGGCACAGGTCGGCCATAAACATAAATGAACCGCGTAATAGCCCCACCAGCACCATTTCGCTGCCGCTATCCTGGTAATGTTCATTAATTTGACGACCGAGCTCAGCAATACGGGCTTTGATCTCAGTTTCCGGGATCATCACTTCTACAGTATGTTTCATAAAACTAACCATTTGATTCTTAATGTAAATCATCAATGCCGCTGCGATTGCACCGACGTTGACCGGCAAGCCACGCAGTATACCAGCAAAAAGAAATATGCGATGCAGTGATTAATAAAGCCCATTTTGTGATTCCGATCACACTTGTTAAATCCTATAATTAATTGCAGGTAAAAAATTAACAATCAAACGAGTGTCTTTCTATGGCAGAAACAAAATCTCAACAATCACGGCTACTCGTGACGCTGACGGCTCTTTTTGCAGCGTTCTGTGGCCTCTATCTTTTAGCGGGCGGAGCCTGGCTGGTCGCCCTCGGCGGCTCCTGGTACTACCCTATCGCAGGTCTGGTGATGCTGGGCGTCACCGTCCTCCTGTTCCGCGGTAAGCGCTCTGCGCTTTGGCTTTACGCCGCGCTGCTGCTTGCCACGATGATTTGGGGCGTCTGGGAGGTTGGTTTTGACTTCTGGGCGCTGACCCCACGCAGCGACATTCTGGTCTTCTTCGGCATCTGGCTGATTCTTCCTTTTGTCTGGCGTCGCCTGCCGATTCCCTCCGCTGGCGCCGTTGCCGGGCTGGTCGTCGCCCTGCTGATTAGCGGCGGCATCCTCACCTGGGCCGGCTTCAACGACCCGCAGGAAGTCAACGGTACGCTGAGAGCAGATGCAACGCCAGCAGCGCCTATTTCCGACGTTGCCGATGGCGACTGGTCGGCGTATGGCCGTAATCAGGAAGGACAGCGTTACTCGCCGCTGAAGCAGATCAACGCCGATAACGTGAAGAATCTGAAAGAAGCCTGGGTCTTCCGTACGGGCGATCTCAAGCAGCCTAACGATCCGGGCGAAATTACCAACGAAGTTACGCCGATTAAAGTGGGCGACACGCTCTATCTGTGTACTGCCCACCAGCGCCTGTTCGCGCTTGATGCGGCCACCGGTAAAGAAAAATGGCATTTCGATCCGCAGCTCAACGCAGATCCCTCTTTCCAGCACGTGACCTGCCGCGGCGTTTCATATCATGAAGCCAGAGCGGACAATGCGCCGGCAGATGTGGTTGCCGACTGCCCGCGCCGTATCATTCTACCGGTCAACGATGGCCGCCTGTTCGCCATCAATGCCGAAACCGGTAAGCTGTGTGAATCCTTTGCTAATAAAGGCATTCTCAATCTGCAAACCAACATGCCTGTCACTACGCCGGGTATGTACGAACCAACTTCACCGCCGATTATTACTGATAAAACGATCGTTATCGCCGGCGCCGTGACCGATAACTTCTCGACCCGCGAGCCGTCTGGCGTTATCCGCGGCTTTGATGTGAATACCGGTAAGCTGCTGTGGGCCTTTGATCCGGGTGCGAAAGATCCCAACGCGATTCCGAGTGATGAACATCATTTCACACTGAACTCACCTAACTCCTGGGCGCCAGCCGCCTATGACGCGAAGCTGGATTTGGTCTACCTGCCTATGGGCGTGACCACCCCGGATATCTGGGGCGGCAACCGTACGCCAGAACAGGAACGCTATGCCAGCTCCATCGTGGCGCTAAACGCCACCACCGGTAAACTGGCATGGAGCTACCAGACCGTTCACCACGATCTGTGGGATATGGATATGCCGTCGCAGCCGACGCTGGCGGACATCGACGTCAACGGTAAAACCGTACCGGTAATTTACGCTCCGGCAAAAACTGGTAATATTTTTGTCCTCGATCGCCGTAACGGTGAGCTGGTTGTCCCGGCACCGGAAAAACCGGTTCCGCAAGGGGCGGCGAAAGGTGACTACGTCTCAAAAACTCAGCCGTTCTCCGATCTGAGCTTCCGCCCGAAAAAAGACCTGAGCGGCGCGGATATGTGGGGCGCTACCATGTTTGACCAGCTGGTGTGCCGGGTTATCTTCCATCAGCTGCGCTATGAAGGCATCTTCACCCCGCCGTCAGAACAAGGAACTCTGGTGTTCCCGGGTAACCTGGGGATGTTCGAATGGGGCGGTATCTCCGTCGATCCGAACCGCCAGGTGGCGATTGCTAACCCAATGGCGCTGCCGTTTGTGTCAAAACTGATCCCGCGCGGCCCCGGCAACCCGATGGAGCAGCCGAAAGACGCCAAAGGTTCCGGTACTGAAGCAGGTATTCAGCCACAGTACGGCGTTCCTTACGGCGTTACGCTAAACCCGTTCCTGTCACCGTTTGGTCTGCCTTGCAAACAGCCGGCCTGGGGCTATATCTCCGCGCTGGATTTAAAAACCAACGAAGTGGTGTGGAAAAAACGTATCGGTACGCCGCAGGATAGCCTGCCGTTCCCGATGCCGATTAAACTTCCGTTCACCATGGGTATGCCGATGCTGGGCGGCCCTATTTCTACGGCAGGCAATGTGCTGTTTATCGGCGCGACCGCAGATAATTACCTGCGCGCGTACAATATGAGCAACGGTGAAAAATTATGGCAGGCCCGTCTGCCGGCAGGCGGCCAGGCGACGCCGATGACCTATGAAGTGAATGGCAAGCAGTACGTTGTCATCTCTGCGGGCGGTCACGGTTCGTTTGGCACGAAGATGGGCGACTATATCGTCGCTTACGCTCTGCCGGACGACGCGAAGTAATTCCGCTTTGCCTTCTGAGCCCCTTCCCTTGTCTTAGAGACAGGAAATAAAAAAACGCCCTTTACGGGCGTTTTTTTCAGTCGAGACCAGAGTTACTTCGCGAACTGCAGGGAAAGCAAAGAGGCTTTTGCCGCTTCCTGATACTGTTCAACTAAATCTTTGGTCATATTAAACGTCATCTGCACCGCCTTATTATCCTGCGATGTGATTAACATCATATTGAGAATTTCAGTATCCGCAGCCTGCGAATAGAAGGTGAGTAACCACCCCTTATGACCATCAACGGTAACGGCCTCGGCCTGCGGTTTTAAACTCTCCAGCATCTTAAGCATCATCTCTTTAAATGCATCGAGCTTCTCCGCTGGTAACGGATTGCGCCCTGCGGTAACCCCCAGCGATGCTTTGCCTTTCTCATCGCCATAAATGACCTGTGGACGGTTTTCGGAAGGGTATTTGAGCTTTGCCATCTCTTCAGACATTGGCGTCAGCCCCTCGGGGATTTCAACACTAAGCTTTAAATCGGGTATGTCCTTGCGTTCCATCGTCATCCCGGCATGTGCGGAAAGCGTAACAAATAGCGCCAGCGATGCGGCAATCACTTTGCGGTAAATATCCATTTGAACCTCGTTGATTATTAAGCAATCGCGACAGTATATGCGTGATTTTATTAATCAACACCCTCGGTAAGGACTTTAAGAAAAGTGCCCGCCCGCCGCGCAGGGCGAACGAGCAGGAAACGTCCTCAGGCAGTCGTAAAGGCCAACATCATTCCCGTATCTTCATGTTCCAGCAGATGGCAGTGCGCCATATAGGCAAACTCCTTCGGGGCATCATGGTCAAATTTCACCAGTACTTCACTCACTGCGCCTTCCACCCGAACGGTGTCTTTCCAGCCGCTGCGATGCGCTGCAGGCGCCTTGCCGTTTTCAGATAAAATACGGAACTGGGTACCGTGGATATGAAACGGATGCAGCATCATGTCGCCCTTACCGGAAATCACCCACCGCTCATACTGCCCTTTCGCCGCCGCAAACATGGGGACATTCATATCAAATGCTTTCCCGTTGATGCGGTTAGCGTTATGGAAATCAAAATCCTTATTACCGTGCTTCATCTGCGTCATGCCGCCATGATTCATATGTTCCATGTCGCCGTGGTTCATAGTGTTCATATTCCCCATCTCGCCATGGTTCATCATCGCGCCGTGGTCCATTCCGGACATCGCCTGATCGCCGTATTTTTGCATCAGCGCCTGCATGCCCATCATATCAAGCATCGGATCCATAGAGAGCTGCAGCGTACGCTGGGTTAGCCCTTGTAAGGAAGGTAGCGCTGGCATGGCGGCAAGGACATCCGGCAGCTTACCGGAAGCCGGAATCGTCAGCGGCTGAACGCGTAATACTGGCTGCGGTTTATCGAATGGCGTAATAGCCATACCCATCTGACTCACCGGCAGCGTTATCAGATCAAAGGGTTTACCGTCCGTCGTATCCACCAGCACTTCAAACCGTTCCCCCATCAGCACCGGCAGCTCGTTAACTTTTACCGGCTCAGCAAGCAGACCGCCATCGCTTGCCACGACGTACATGGGCCGCTTATCGCTGGTAGAGAAATTTAAAGAACGCGCGTTGCAGCCGTTAAGCAGACGCAAACGCAGCCAGCCGCGAGGAGCGGCATGCTCCGGATAAAGCGCGCCGTTGGTCAGCAGCGTATCGCCAAACCAGCCAACGGCGGCGCTCATGATATCGAGCTGGTAGTCAATCTGGCCTTCCGGGGTGAATTTCTTATCCTGCACGATCACCGGCACATCATCGATTCCCCACTGCTTTGGCAAGAGCAGCTTTTCACTTTCTGCATCAGAAATGAGCACCAGACCGGCCAGCCCCATCGCCACCTGTCTGCCGGTTTTACCGTGTTGGTGAGGGTGGAACCAACAGGTCGCCGCCCGCTGCGTTGGCGTAAACGTCACGGTACGGGAACCTCCTGCGGGAATCACCCCCTGAGGGCCACCGTCAACGACGCCGGAAACCTCCAGACCGTGCCAGTGCACGGTAGTCTCCTCCGCCAGACGATTATGAATATCGATGGTTGCCGCCTCGCCTTGCTTAAGCTGCAGGGCCGGCCCCAGCAGGCTACCGTTGTAGCCCCAGGTCGTCGCCAGGTGAGAGCCGAACTGCGTTTTTCCGGCCTGAATGGTTAAGGAGATGCGATTGCGCGCGTCAGCCATCAGCAGTTCCGGCACGGGCAAAGAGGGACGACCGGCAGCCAAAACCGCGCGGCTCCAGAGCGGCAATGCGCTGGCTACGCTGACCGCAGCGGTTAATTTAAGAAATTCACGACGTTGCATTTTTCACATCCTTTTATTCTGCAGGTGAATAAATGAGCTTAAACCCTCCACCAACGGGAAGGTCAAGCGGAAGAGTAAGAATAAAGCTCAGCGTAGTGTAAAGAAGTATGCTAACTTTGTTTGTCAGTGATTCAATGGTAGAAAAAATGAAGACGCTTTTCAGAACAATAGTGCTTGGCAGCCTGCTTACTCTCTCCGCCAATAGCTATGCATTAAGCGAGTCCGAAGCGGAAGATATGGCTGATTTGACGGCGGTATTCGTCTTTCTGAAGAACGATTGCGGTTATCAAAATCTGCCTAACACGCAGATTCGTCGCGCTCTGGTGTTCTTTGCTCAGCAGAACCAGTGGGATTTAAGCAACTACGACAGCTTCAATATGAAAGCGCTGGGCGAGGATAGCTATCGGGATCTCAGCGGAATCAAAATTCCTACCACCAAAAAATGTAAAGCGCTGGCTCGCGACTCGCTTAGCCTGCTCGCCTACGTGAAATAATCACGCTTCTGATTTAACAAGTTTAATAGCCGTTTAAATACGGCTATTGCGTTATTAGTAATAGCAATTCACTTTACAGCGACGACTAATTCATATCTCAATTCAAAAACCTCACCGATAATTCATTAAGTGTTTAACTAATTAATAAAATTAATTCTAATAAACCATAAAAAAAACAGCAGCCATATTATTGCAATCTCCTTTTTTGCACATTATTATCGCCCGATAACGACCCTTTTTATCAATGGAATGAAACCTTGAACATATCCTTATTTACCCGCATAGCACCTCTGGCCGTCATTTTATTAGTAGGTTGTCAATCAACACAATCCCGACAATCCGCCAGATTAATGAAACCTTTACCTGACGCGACATTAAATCAACAGCAAACTGAACAGCAGAGAATTGCCGAGGAGCAAGCGCGCATTGAGACTTGCCGTAAAGCGCTGGAGTCACTGAAAGAGGTGAATCCAAAGCAGGCAGCTAAATTGGGGAATGAGTTCACCGCCCTGCTCAACGCCGCATCTCAATATAATTCTGTGCGCAGCAAAGTTGCAGAGCCAACTAAACAGGGTATCGACTCTATGTACCAGTTCAAATCAATCAAGCTATGCGCGGATATTGAAAAGGAACTGATCGATAGTCTGGTTAAACGCGGTGAAAATGTTCAGCCATGAACGGAAAAATAGCTATTAACTTCAATTCGATATCGCTGGCAGCAGCGCTTGTGCTGGCGCTGTCGCCATCACCCGACGCTCGCGCGGAAAAAGAGGCGCTGATACACGTTACGGCAAATTCGAATAGTGACGCTTCAGGGCCGGCATTTTTAAATTACGCTAAAGAGCAGCAGACTCAGAAAGATCGCGCGCCTGCGAAGTCCGTTGAAGAAAAAAACGCTATTACGCAAACAACGAATAAAAAAAACGAGCAGAAAACCACTGAACTTTCACGCCAGGCTGCAATAATTGCTCAAAAAGATAAAATCATTCGGCAACTTCGACAACAGCTTTCAGCAAAGCCAGCTACGGTTTATGCCGTACAGGACAATCAAAAAGATCTGACGGATAAAATTCGCCAGCTTGAGAAAGCATTAACGGTTGCCGTAGCAGAAAAACAACGCTTAATAGACAAAGAGCTCTCCGCCGCCGCTGAAATGAAACAGAACCAGGGGCAGCTCAATGCCACGGAAAATAAAATTCTGCTACAGGAAAAAAAGCTAGCTTCTGCGGAATCAGCGAAACAAAAGCTTGAATCACTGCTAACGGAAGCCACCGCTGAAAAGCAAACGCTGTTAAAGAAACTCGCGGCTGAGGAAAAACAACAGCAAGATATCGCCTCTAAGCTTGCTGCCGCTGCATCAGACAAGCAAGCGCTCGCTGCAAAGCTCGCTGTCGCAGAAACCGCACAGCGGGAACTCAAAACAAAACTGGATGCGGGAGAAACCAGCCGGCAAGCGCTGGCGGCGAAACTTGCTGCCGCAGTAGCGGCAAAGCAGGATTTGGCGGTAAAACTGGCGGCCACGGGGGTAGAAAACCGGGCGCTCACGGCAAAACTGGACTCCTTCACCATCAGCAGGCAGCAGCCAGCGCCTCAGGAAAACGCGGTCAGCCCGCAGGCAGATGAAAACAACGCCCTGCTGCAGGCCAGCGCTGATGAGATAAGCCAGCTAAAGGCCCGGCTTGCTGATGCCGAGACAAAATCAGGTAAAAACCCGGCGGCTATCGATTTTACCAGGGAGCCTCAGCAGCAGGCTTACTCTGTCGGCGTATCGATGGGCGAGGAGGCGCTAAAAGTGTTGTCCACCCGCAGTTCCCAGGGCATAAAAATCAGTAAAGATACCGTTCTGCAGGGCATCCTGGATTCGTTTTCAGGGAAAATCGCCCTCGACGAGAAAGCGCGCAATAAGGCTCTGTTCGATGTGTCGAAAAAGGTCTTTCAGCATCTGCATAAGATAGAACAGCAGATGGTTAACGAAGGAAAAAAATACCAACAAAAGTTCGCGAAACAAAAAGGTGTGGTATTTAAAGATGGGGTATACAGCCGTATCGACTATGCCGGCGAAGGTAAGATCCTCGACAGCGATACCGTCACCGTAACCATCAAGGAGACGCTAATCGATGGAACCGTTATTAACGACATGGAAGCGGAAGGCAAAGTCTGGTCTCAGACCCTAAAATCCTATCCTCCTGTCTTCCTCGGGCCAATAAAGCGCCTGGGGAACCACGGTTCTATTACGGTGGTTATCCCTTCTGAACTCGCCTATGGTAGCGAAGGCCGGCCACCAAAAATCCCGCCCGGAGCGACCATGGTGTATTCAGTCAGAATCGTCGACGCCACGGCGGCACAGCCCCAGGCTAAAAACCCCTGATCCTCACGCCTCCTGACAGGGAGGCGTGTTTCCCTTTTCTTGAAAGGTTATGCCCCACGCTTCATTTGCTGAAATATCCACCGTGCATCATCTTCTATAGTTGGCTATGATGTTGCGCTCATTTTTAATGGGTGTAACAGGTGTTAACAAAGGAGGATCTGCCCGTGGCCGATAGCAATCTGTGGCATGAAACGCTGCACGACCATTTTGGTCAGTATTTCAGCGTTGATAACGTACTGTATCATGAGAAAACCGATCATCAGGATTTAATCATATTCGAAAACGCTGCCTTTGGCCGCGTGATGGCGCTGGATGGCGTAGTGCAAACCACCGAACGTGATGAGTTTATCTATCATGAAATGATGACCCATGTTCCTTTGATGGCCCACGGCCAGGCGAAACATGTATTAATCATCGGCGGCGGCGATGGCGCAATGCTGCGCGAAGTCTCCCGTCATCGCAACATCGAAACCATCACCATGGTTGAAATTGACGCGGGCGTAGTTTCATTCTGCCGCCAGTATCTCCCTAATCATAACGCTGGCGCGTACGATGACCCGCGCTTTACGCTGGTTATTGACGATGGCGTCAATTTTGTTAATCAAACCGCGCAAACGTTTGACGTCATTATCTCCGACTGCACCGATCCTATCGGTCCCGGCGAGAGCCTGTTCACTTCCGCCTTTTACGAAGGCTGCAAACGCTGCCTCAATCCAGGAGGAATCTTCGTTGCTCAGAACGGCGTTAGTTTCCTGCAGCAGGATGAAGCCGTCGATAGCCATCGTAAGCTCAGCCATTACTTTGGTGATGTAAGCTTCTATCAGGCGGCGATCCCAACCTATTACGGCGGCATCATGACCTTCGCGTGGGCCACGGACAATGAAGCCCTGCGCCATCTTTCCAGTGAAATCATCCAGGCCCGTTTTCACAAGTCAAACCTGAAGTGTCGCTATTACAACCCGGCAATTCACGCGGCGGCATTTGCTTTACCGCAATATTTACTGGATGCGCTATCCACCGTTAAGTAAGGGGGTGATCTAAATTGAAAAAATTGAAGCTGCACGGCTTTAACAATCTGACCAAAAGCCTGAGTTTTTGCATTTATGATATCTGCTACGCAAAAACGGCAGAGGAGCGCGATGGCTACATCGCCTATATTGATGAACTCTATAACGCCAACCGCCTGACGGAAATTTTGTCGGAGACCTGTTCGATTATCGGCGCCAATATTCTTAACATTGCCCGTCAGGATTATGAACCTCAGGGCGCCAGCGTGACTATTCTGGTCAGCGAAGAGCCGATCGACCCGCAGCTCATCGATCAGACGGAACACCCGGGTCCACTACCGGAAACCGTCGTGGCGCATCTCGATAAAAGCCATATTTGCGTTCACACCTACCCGGAAAGCCATCCTGAAGGCGGGCTGTGCACCTTCCGCGCCGATATTGAAGTCTCAACCTGCGGAGTCATTTCGCCGCTGAAAGCCCTGAACTATCTGATTCACCAGCTTGAATCCGATATCGTCACCATCGATTACCGCGTTCGCGGCTTCACCCGTGATGTGAACGGTATGAAGCACTTCATCGATCATGAAATCAACTCCATTCAAAACTTCATGTCCGAGGATATTAAATCTTTGTATGACATGGTGGACGTGAACGTTTATCAGGAAAATATTTTCCATACCAAGATGTTGCTGAAGGAGTTCGACCTTAAGCACTACATGTTTCACACCAGGCCGGAAGATTTAACGGAAGAAGAGCGCAGGGTCATCACCGATCGGCTCTGGAAAGAGATGCGCGAAATTTACTACGCAAGAAATATTCCGGCGGTGTAACGCCCGGCGGAGCACGGAGGCTCCGCCAGACTTAGCGCTGCTGCATAAACTCCCGATAGGCAGCAACGACCTGCAAAAAATCTTCAACGCCGCAGAGCGAGAGGCTTTCTTCGTCATAGTAGCTCATCCCCTCTTCTATCTCATCACCGGAAAAATCCAGCTGATTAGCGCGGATCATCACTTCTTCACCATCCAGCCATAGCGTGTATTCATGGCCGGCACGTTGCCAGGAACGTTCGCTGCCTTTAATGGTACGCGCAGCCTGCTCTACTTCATCCAGCAGGGCAAGGTTGCCTTTAACCTCCTCGTTGAACCAGTGGCCGAGCGCCTCATGGTCCATCGACATTCGCACCTTTACCACTCCGGTAATATCGCGCAGAAATTCGTAATCCATAGTCTTTTCCTCTGCAAGGGCAGTGCGTCACCGCTGCACTGTACCCATAACGTCATTATCGCAGCAGTCAGAGAGAAAAAAAGCGTCGCTGACGGAGGGATTGGAAATAAAAATGCCCGGTGATGCAATGTTCACCGGGCATTGAAGGGATTATGTACAACGCTGACTTATTGCGTTATACCGCGGTCTGGAAAATCACCCCATCAGCCTTCTCAGTATACTGACCCAGCTGATCGAAGTTCAGGTAGCGGTAGGTATCCGCCGCGGTTTTATCCACCTGAGCAACGTAGGTCTGATACTCTTCCGGTGTCGGTAGCTTACCAATCAGCGCCGCAACGGCCGCCAGCTCCGCAGAAGCCAGGAAGACGTTAGCGCCGGTACCTAAACGGTTCGGGAAGTTACGGGTTGAGGTTGAAACCACCGTCGCACCGTCGGCAACGCGCGCCTGGTTACCCATACACAGGGAGCAGCCAGGAATTTCAATACGCGCACCGCTCTTACCGAACACGCTGTAGTAGCCTTCTTCAGTCAGCTGCGCAGCATCCATACGGGTTGGCGGCGCCACCCACAGGCGAGTCGGCAGTTGGCCTTTGTGGCTGTCCAGCAGCTTACCGGCCGCGCGGAAGTGGCCAATGTTGGTCATGCAGGAACCGATAAAGACTTCATCGATCTTCTCACCCTGCACGTCGGACAGCAGACGCGCATCGTCCGGATCGTTCGGCGCGCAGAGGATAGGCTCTTTGATATCGGCCAGATCGATCTCGATCACCGCCGCATATTCTGCATCCGCATCGCCTTCCAGCAGCTGCGGATCGGCCAGCCATTTTTCCATGCCCTGAACGCGACGCTCCAGCGTACGACGATCGCCGTAACCTTCGGCGATCATCCACTTCAGCAGGACGATATTGGAGGTCAGATATTCAACAATCGGCTCTTTGTTCAGCTTGATGGTACAGCCGGCAGCAGAACGCTCGGCGGAGGCATCGGTCAGCTCAAACGCCTGCTCGACCTTCAGATCCGGCAGACCTTCAATTTCCAGAATGCGGCCAGAGAAGATGTTTTTCTTCCCTTTCTTCTCAACGGTCAGCAGACCTTGTTTGATTGCGTACAGCGGGATCGCATGCACCAGATCGCGCAGAGTGATACCCGGCTGCATTTTGCCTTTAAAGCGAACCAGTACTGATTCCGGCATATCCAGCGGCATAACGCCGGTTGCTGCGGCAAACGCCACCAGACCGGAGCCTGCCGGGAAAGAGATACCAATCGGGAAACGGGTATGCGAGTCACCGCCGGTGCCCACGGTATCCGGCAGCAGCATACGGTTCAGCCAGGAGTGGATAACGCCATCGCCCGGACGCAGCGATACGCCGCCGCGGTTCATAATGAAGTCAGGCAGCGTATGGTGCGTTGTCACGTCAACCGGCTTCGGATACGCAGCGGTGTGGCAGAAGGACTGCATCACCAGGTCGGCAGAGAAGCCCAGACAGGCCAGGTCTTTCAGCTCATCACGGGTCATTGGCCCAGTGGTGTCCTGAGAGCCTACGGAGGTCATCTTCGGTTCGCAATAAGCGCCCGGACGGACGCCGGCAACGCCGCAGGCGCGGCCAACCATTTTCTGCGCCAGCGAGTATCCGCGGCTGCTTTCCGCTACATCTTTCGCCTGACGGAAAACATCGCTGTGCGGCAGACCCAGCGCTTCACGCGCTTTGGTGGTCAGGCCGCGACCGATAATCAGCGGAATACGGCCACCGGCGCGGACTTCGTCGATCAGCACGTCGGTTTTCAGTTCGAAGTTCGCCAGCAGCTCGCCGGTTTCGTGGTTACGCACTTCGCCTTTGAACGGATAAACGTCGATGACGTCGCCCATATTCAGGCGGTTTACGTCAACTTCAATCGGCAGCGCGCCAGCATCTTCCATGGTGTTGAAGAAGATAGGCGCAATTTTGCCGCCGAGAACCAGACCGCCGCCGCGTTTGTTCGGCACGTTCGGAATATCGTCGCCCATAAACCACAGCACCGAGTTGGTGGCGGATTTACGCGATGAACCGGTACCAACGACATCACCAACGTAGGCCAGCGGGAAGCCTTTTTGCTGCAGGGCTTCAATTTGCTTAATCGGGCCAACGACGCCAGGCTGATCCGGGTCGATACCTTCACGAGCGTTTTTCAGCATCGCCAGCGCGTGCAGCGGGATATCCGGACGGGACCAGGCATCAGGAGCCGGAGACAGGTCATCAGTATTGGTTTCACCGGTCACTTTAAAAACGGTCACGGTGATTTTATCGGCCAGCTGAGGACGGCTCAGGAACCACTCAGCATCTGCCCAGGATTGCATCACCTGTTTGGCATATGCGTTGCCCGCTTTGGCTTTCTCTTCTACGTCGTAGAAATTATCGAACATCAGCAGGGTGTGGGACAGCGCTTTGGCGGCAATCGGCGCCAGCTTTGCGTCGTCGAGCGCGTCAATCAGGGGATGAATATTGTAACCGCCCTGCATGGTGCCCAGCAGTTCGATAGCTTTTTCAGGGGTAACCAGTGGGGAGGTCGCTTCGCCTTTAGCGATCGCGGCAAGGAATCCGGCTTTAACATAGGCGGCTTCGTCGACGCCTGGCGGTACGCGGTTAATTAACAGGTCTAACAGGAATTCTTCTTCACCCGCAGGCGGGTTTTTCAGCAGTTCTACCAGCGCGGCCATTTGGGTTGCATCTAAGGGTTTGGCAACAATCCCCTCGGCGGCACGCTCAGCTACGTGCTTACGGTATTCTTCTAGCACGACGGTTCTCCTCGCTCTCATTGTAAAATGCGGTAGGCGATTCTCTTCACGCTCCTGTGAGACAGCAGTTTGTAGGGTAAATGCCCGATACCGCGTCGGCAGCATAGCAGGATTTTGGCGGGGTGTTAATCTGTTTACAAAAAAGCAACATTAAAAATTAGCTGAATCGTTAAGGGCAGAATATTGCAGGTTTTATGTCAGTTTAGCGGAAGATAAAATTAATTCTGTTACACATAACTGACCACAATCCCAACAAAAATCAAAAACGCAAATGCGCCCTCCTTAATACTCAGGCACTTCTCCGTCGTTCGACAATAGTCAGTCGAAACGGGCCAACTTTTGTGTCGGGAGTACTCATGACGCTGCCTTTCAAACCCCACGTGCTCGCCCTGCTTTGCAGCGCCGGGCTACTCGCCGCCGCGGGTACGCTGTATGTAAAAAGCCGGGAACCGCAAACCGCTGCCCAGCCCCCTGCCGTTACGCAGACGGCTCAGGCAACCGCCGCCGCTCAGCCGGTTACTGCCGCCTTGACTCCCGCACAGATAGATCAGTGGGTCGCGCCGATTGCGCTCTATCCCGATAATCTACTGTCACAGGTGCTAATGGCTTCGACTTATCCGGGCAACGTCGTGCAGGCGGTGCAGTGGTCGCAGGATCATCCGACGATGAAAGGCGATTCGGCGGTACAGGCGGTGGCAAATCAGCCCTGGGATCCCAGCGTAAAATCGCTGGTCGCCTTCCCCGCTCTGCTGACGTTAATGGGGGAAAACCCGCCATGGGTGGAAAACCTGGGGAACGCATTTCTTGCCCAACCTCAGGACGTAATGGACTCGGTGCAGCGCTTACGCGCCATTGCCCGGCAAACCGGAACGTTAAAATCCACGCCGCAGCAGAAAATCATTACCGCCACCAGCTCCGCGGCTCCGGCAACGTCAACGTCAACGTCAACGACCACCGCTTCCCGCAGTAGCAGCGCCGTCACCTCCTCCGCCCCGGCGCCAGTGATTATTAAGATCGAATCCACCGATCCGAATGTCGTGTATGTGCCGGCCTATAATCCCTCGGTGGTTTATGGCGCCTGGCCTGACGCGGCCTATCCACCGGTCTACCTGCCGCCGCCTCCCGGCGAGCAGTTCACCAATAGCTTTGTAAAAGGTTTTGGTTTTAGCCTCGGCGTCGCCACCACCTATGCCTTATTCAGCAATATCGACTGGGATGACAATGACCATCATCATGATGACGATCATCACCATCACGATGATGATCATCACGGCGACTACTCGCACAACGGCGATAACATCCATATCAACGTGAATAATTTCAACCATATCACCGGGCAAAATCTGCCGGGGAATCATGCCAGCTGGCAGCATAATCCCACCTGGCGCGGTAATATTCCGTACCCAAACGACAACATTGCGCAGCAATTCCATCAGACCACTGTTCCCGGTGGGCTGAGCGCGACCCGACATCCGCCAGTCGATCGCAACGCACAGCGTCAGGCAGCGATGACTCAGTTGCAGCAGCGTACCGGCCCGGCGGCAGCTGCAGGTCACTCGACCGCACATGCACCTTACCGCGATGCCCAGCGTCAGGCCGCATCGCAGCAGCTGCATCAACTGACCCAGCGCAATAACTATCGCGGTTATGACCAGGCGCCGGCGGTTAATCATAGCGCCGTACAACCGCAACATCGGGAAGCGCTAAAAACGCAAATCCGGACTTCCACAGGGCAGCAGCAGCGCCGCGAACAGTTGCGGACCGCAACGCCCGAACAACGCCAGCAGAAGCTAAATGACCTCCACGTCAATGCCCTCAGCGGTAACGACATCCGCTCTCCCGACTGGCAGTCGCAGCGGGAACGCGGCCTGCAGAGCCGTCATATCTCAGGTTTAAACAGCGAGCAGCGCAGCGCGGTCAGAGAGCACTTGTCCGAGCATCGTGAACTGCGCCATCGCTGAGGATACGCAAATGAAAAAATTATTAAAAATGACGCTGCTGGCCCTGGCCCTGGCGCCCGCCATGGCGCTAGCTCAGCAGCAGTTTTCCTCCCCTGATGAGGCCGCAAGCGCGCTGGCTGAGGCAATCGGCAGGCATGATGAATCTGCCCTAACCGGGCTGCTCGGCGATAGCTGGCAGCAATTTTTACCGCCGGATGGCATCGACCCTGACGCCGTCGCTCGCTTTCAGCGTGACTGGAAGGTTGGCCACCGTATCGTTCTGCAGGAAAATACCGCCTGGCTGGAGGTAGGCCGGACAGAGTGGCGTCTGCCGATACCCATCATCAAAGATAACGATGGCTGGCGTTTTGATATGACCGCGGCTGAAGATGAGATTCTCACGCGCACAATTGGTCGTAATGAACTGTCAGCCATTCAGGCTATGCACGCTTACGTTGACGCTCAGCAGGATTTTTATCAGTTAAACCACGCCTGGGCGCAGAAGATTATCAGCAGCGACGGCAAGAAAGATGGGCTCTACTGGCCCGTCGCGCCGGGAGAGGCATCCAGCCCGTTAGGGCCAGCCTTCAGCCCCGTTGAACCCGGTGAGGGCTATCATGGCTATCGTTTCCGTATTATCAAAGATGGGGGCAATCATGGCGTCGCCCTGCTGGCATGGCCCGCGACATGGGGGAAAACCGGCATCATGAGCTTTATGGTCAACCAGGATGATCGCGTTTATCAGGCTAATTTAGGTGAAGAAACGCCGAACAAGGCGCAGGCCATTTCTCAGTTTTCACCTGATAATGGCTGGCAGGCCATCGAGCAGTAAAAAAGCCCGGCGCGCGATAACGCCGCCGGGCCATATCGCCGTGATGAGTTAGCCCTGATGGGGCATCAGAGACGGGTCGCCCGCAAAAGCCGGTTTAGTGCTGCTCAGTGCCGCTTCGTCAGCGCTGATGCTACCGGAATTCGCCGCCCACACGCCTTCGCGAGTCTTCGTGATCTGCTGATGCTGCATATTTAAATCCTGGCCCATAGCCGCAATATGCGTACTTTCAGTACCGCCGCTGTTATCAGCCCAGGGGATAACGGCATCAGCTGCGCAGGCCATGCCCGAAACTAAGGTTGCTGCCAACAGCGTCGTCGTTAAAAATCTTTTCATCACACACCTCACATATAGTTAATTAGCTATAAGTTTATAGAGTTACTATTTTTCAAGTATTAATAAGGTATGCAATTTTATTAACAGCGACACAGTTCTAAACATCAGGCATAAAAAAAGCGGCTCACTGAGCCGCTTCTTCATTTTGCCTGAAAGAAAAACTTACTTTTTCTTCGCTTTCGCGTTCGGCAGGTCGGTGATGCTACCTTCGAAGACTTCCGCAGCCAGGCCAACGGACTCGTGCAGAGTCGGGTGAGCATGGATAGTCAGCGCGATGTCTTCAGCGTCACAGCCCATTTCAATCGCCAGACCGATTTCACCCAGCAGCTCGCCGCCGTTGGTGCCGACAATCGCCCCGCCGATAACGCGATGAGATTCTTTGTCGAAAATCAGTTTGGTCATACCGTCAGCGCAGTCAGAAGCGATAGCGCGGCCAGAAGCCGCCCACGGGAAGGTGGCGGTTTCATAGCTGATGCCTTTCTCTTTCGCTTCTTTCTCTGTCAGACCAACCCATGCAACTTCTGGTTCGGTATAAGCGATAGACGGGATAACTTTCGGGTCGAAGTAGTGCTTCATACCGGCGATAACTTCTGCGGCAACGTGGCCTTCGTGAACGCCTTTGTGCGCCAGCATCGGCTGACCAACGATATCGCCGATCGCGAAGATGTGCGGCACGTTAGTGCGCAGCTGTTTGTCGACGCGGATAAAGCCACGCTCGTCAACTTCAACGCCTGCTTTACCGGCATCAAGGTTTTTACCGTTCGGCACGCGGCCGATAGCGACCAGAACGGCATCGTAGCGCTGCGCTTCCGCCGGGGCTTTTTTGCCTTCCATGGAAACGTAGATACCGTCTTCTTTCGCTTCAACGGCGGTCACTTTAGTTTCCAGCATCAGGTTGAATTTCTTGCTGATGCGCTTGGTGAAGACTTTCACCACGTCTTTATCGGCAGCCGGGATAACCTGGTCGAACATTTCAACCACGTCAATCTCTGAACCCAGCGCGTGATATACGGTGCCCATTTCCAGACCGATGATACCGCCGCCCATAACCAGCAGACGTTTTGGTACGGTTTTCAGCTCCAGCGCATCGGTGGAGTCCCATACGCGCGGATCTTCATGCGGAATGAACGGCAGTTCAATCGGACGGGAACCCGCCGCGATGATAGCGTTGTCGAAGTTGATCACGGTTTTGCCGTTTTCGCCTTCCACTTCCAGGGTGTTAGCGCCGGTAAATTTACCCAGACCGTTAACCACCTTCACTTTACGACCTTTGGCCATGCCAGCCAGACCACCGGTCAGCTGAGTGATGACTTTTTCTTTCCAGGTGCGAATCTTGTCAATGTCGGTTTTCGGCTCACCGAAAACGATGCCGTGTTCGGCCAGCGCTTTCGCTTCTTCGATAACTTTTGCAACGTGCAGCAGTGCTTTAGAAGGGATACAGCCGACGTTCAGGCAAACACCGCCGAGGGTGCTGTAACGTTCTACGATGACGGTTTCCAGACCTAAATCAGCGCAACGGAAGGCAGCAGAATAACCTGCGGGACCTGCCCCAAGTACCACGACCTGAGTTTTGATTTCAGTACTCATCATGACCTCTGTAATTTGTATCCGGCGGGTCTGACGCTATAGTTTTTACGCCCATGTCCACCGGGACGTTCTATCCGCAAGCATTTTACAAAATTGTTAACAATTTTGAAACAACAAACGGCAAACGATTTTGTCCTTTATTGCTGGTAACTTCAAAACGCAGAAGAGATTACCAGAAAAAAGCCGGCCGTCAGGCCGGCTTTTCGCTTACATCACCAGGCGGCGAATGTCGCTCAGCATATTGTTGATGATGGTGATAAAGCGCGCACCATCAGCACCGTCGATCACGCGGTGGTCGAAGGACAGAGAGATCGGCATCATCAGACGCGGAACAAACTCTTTACCATTCCACACCGGCTCCATCGCGGACTTGGACACGCCGAGGATAGCCACTTCCGGCGCGTTAACGATCGGCGCGAAGTGGGTGGTACCCAGGCCGCCGATGCTGGAGATAGTGAAGCAACCGCCCTGCATTTCGCCAGCGGTCAGCTTACCATCACGCGCTTTCTTAGAAATCACGGTCAGTTCACGAGACAGCTCGGTTACGCTCTTCTTGTTCACATCTTTAAAGACCGGAACCACCAGACCATTCGGGGTATCAACCGCCACACCGATGTTGATATATTTCTTCAGCGTCAGACGCTGGCCATCTTCAGAGAGCGAGCTGTTGAAGCGCGGCATTTGCTCAAGCGCAGCGGCAACGGCTTTCATGATGAAGACAACCGGAGTGAATTTCACGTCCAGTTTACGCTTCTCAGCTTCGGCGTTCTGCTGTTTACGGAACGCTTCCAGATCGGTGATATCGGTTTTGTCGAAGTGAGTAACGTGCGGGATCATCACCCAGTTACGGCTCAGGTTAGCACCAGAGATTTTCTGAATGCGACCCAGTTCAACTTCTTCCACTTCACCAAACTTGCTGAAGTCCACTTTCGGCCACGGCAGCATGCCCGGGATACCGCCACCGGTTGCCGCAGGCGCAGCTTCAGCGCGTTTAACCGCTTCTTTCACGTAAGCCTGAACGTCTTCGCGCAGGATACGGCCTTTGCGACCCGTACCTTTCACTTTCGCCAGGTTGACGCCGAACTCGCGCGCCAGGCGACGAATCAGCGGCGTTGCATGAACGTACGCGTCGTTTTCAGCGAACTCAGATTTGCCTTCCGCTTTAGCAGCAGGAGCTGCAGCAGGTTTCGCCGCCTGAGCCGGAGCTGCCGCAGGTGCAGCGGCTTCTTGCTTAGCCGGAGCCGCTGCAGGCGCTGCGCCTTCCACTTCGAAGACCATAATCAGGGAGCCGGTTGAGACTTTGTCGCCGGTGCTGATTTTGATCTCTTTCACGGTGCCCGCAAACGGCGCCGGAACTTCCATAGAGGCTTTATCGCCTTCTACGGTGATCAGCGACT